>JAGQOO010000082.1 GCA_020427345.1 Phycisphaerales bacterium
CATTGGCGGGCGCCGGCTGGTTCCGGACCGGGATTTCCAGAAGAACTGCCCCGCGCGGGGAGGTGAGGTTTGTCGTCGCCGCTTGTTCGCGACCTGCTGGACGCCGGCATCCATTTCGGCCACCACTGCAGCCGGTGGAATCCGAAAATGGGGCCGTATATTCACGGTCGTCGCAATTCGATTCACATCATCGACATTCGGGAGACGTTGCGTGGTCTCCTTCGGGCTCAGAAATTCCTGGCGCAGCTGGTGGGGCGCGGCCACGAAGTGCTGTTCGTCGGCACGAAGCGGCAGGCGCGCGACAGCGTGCAGGAAGCGGCGGCCCGTAGCGGCATGCACTACGTCAACGAACGGTGGCTCGGTGGCACGCTGACCAACTTCCGCACGATCCGCTCGCGCCTGAAGCGCCTGGAGGAGCTCGAGGCGCTGATGGAGAGCCCGGCGTGGGAAAGCGGCTATTCGAAGAAGATGAAGTCGACACTGACGCGCGAGTTGCGCAAGATTCGGCGCAACCTCGACGGCATTCGCAACATGAACAAACTCCCGTCGGCGATCGTGGCGATCGATGTCCGCAAGGAAAAGAACGCCCTGCGCGAAGCGGACGCCCTCGGCATTCCGACGATCTGCCTGACTGATACCGATAGTGATCCGGATCAGGCGAGCATCGTTATTCCCGGCAATGATGACGCGATGCGCGCGACGAAGCTGATTCTCGAGAAACTGGCAGACGCCATCGAAGAGGGTAAGCGCAGCCGCCCGGCGGCGAAAGAAGAGCGCGTGCCGGTAGAGGTGGCTCCCCGCCAGCCGGTCGCTGATCCGGAACCGGCGGCTTCAGAAGGCTAGTCAGCAGGCGAGCGTCGGGGCGCGTTGAGCGCCCGGATGACCAGGAAACCAGACGGGCCGCCACGTCGAAGAGCCGCGGCGGCCTTTTTTTCGATCAGGCGATCCAAACCGCTGGAGGATAGCACATATGTCGACGATCACCGCCGCGACGGTCAAGGCGCTTCGCGAAAAGACCGGCCTGCCGATGATGGATTGCAAGAAGGCCCTCGAAGAGGCCAATGGCGACGAAGGCCGCGCGATCGAGATCATGAAGGAGAAGGGTCAGCTGCGCAAGGCCAAGATGGCCGATCGCGAAGCCGGCGAGGGTCGCGTGGCAATCTGGACCGACCCGGCCCGCAAGATCGGCGCGATCATCGAGCTGCGTTGCGAGACGGCGCCGGTCGCGCAGACGGACGACTTCGAGAAACTCGCCACCACACTCGCCCAGTACGTCGCCGAGAACGAAGGCGCGACCGTCGAGACGTTGCCGACCTTGCCGCGCAAAGATAAGCCCGGCGCGAAGGTCAGCGATCTGGTCGACGAGGTCTTCAACCGCCTCCGTGAAAATATTCAAATATCACGTTTCGAGCGGTTTTCGGGCGACTTGGGCAAGTATGTGCATTTCGACGGTCGTACCGGCGCCATTGTGGAGCTCAGCGGTCCGTGTCCCGACGAACTGTCGAACGGCGTGTGCATGCACATCGTTGCGATGAACCCGCCGATCCGCGCTCGCGAAGACGCTGATCCGGCCGAAGTGGCGCGGGAACGCGCGACGCTGGAAGCGGATGTGAAGGGCAAGCCACCGGAGATCGCCGCGAAGATCGTCGATGGCAAGCTCGGCCGCTGGTTCAGCGAGTTTGTGCTGCTGGAGCAGCCGTATGTGAAGGACGACAAGAAGTCGATCTCGCAGGCGTTGGACGAGGCGAGCAAGGGGCTGACGATCAAGCGGTTCCGTCGATTTCAGGTCGGCGGCGCCTGAGCGCCGGAGCCGCGAATACGGTCCTTTCAGTGTTGCACTTCCGGGGCGCGGCCTACGATCGCGCCCCGTTTTTTGGTTTACGGCGCCAAACCAGCGACTAACGCCGCGACTTCAGTTCTTCGGCCAGACGCGCCAAGGCGGCGTCCCGCGTTCTCAGTTCCAGGTTCAATTGGGCTTCGTACAGCTTGTCGAGCACCGTTTTGAAGATCGGGCCGGGCGTCACGCCGCGCGCCGTCAGGTCGTCGCCGGTGACGAATGGCGCGGGCAGGATGTCGTCAGCCGGGACAGCGGCGATGCGCTCGGCGAGGCGACTTTGCCGGTCTTGGTGGTTGGGGGTATCCGCGAACCGCGCATGTGCCCAGTCGCGCAGCTCATGAAATCGCGAATGCGCCAGAAGGCGTCGAAGCGCGGCCAAATCCGGCGCGTCCGGATCATCCAGATCGGCGTGGTGTGCGCGGAGCCAGTTGATTGACTCGATCTGCGCGTTCGAACACTTCATCTGACGCGGCGTGTCGGTTGGGGCGGCGTTGTGTTCGAGCAACACGGCGCTGGCGACTTCGAACGACGCCTGCGGCAAACGGCGCAGGATTGCCTGCGCTGCTTCGACGCCGCTGTCGGTCCAAATCACGCCGGCAATTGCGGGGCCGAGTAGACCGGCGTCGCGCATCAACTCCACGGCGCGCACGCGCGACGAAGCCGACAGCATCCGCTGCAACTCATCCAACACGCGTTCGCCGGCGACGTCCGCGACGCGCGGCGCGGCAGCGCATAGCGCCGCGAATGTGCCCGACTCGATCGCGTAATCCAGCCGGGCCGCGAATCGAATCGCGCGCAACAAACGCAAGTGATCCTCCGCGAACCGCGTGGCGGCGTCGCCGATCGCCCGGACAACACCCGCGCGTAGATCGGCGAGTCCGCCGACATAGTCGATCACGGCGCCGGTTGGCGGGTCGAGGAACATGCCGTTGATCGTGAAGTCGCGCCGCGCGGCGTCTTCGGGCGGGGTGGAGAATCGCACGCTGTCCGGATGGCGGCCATCAGAATACGCGCCGTCGCTTCGAAACGTGGCGACCTCGACCCAGCGCCGCCGTCGCCGGGTGAGAACGACGCCAAACTGGGCGCCGACAAGCCGCGTGGCGCGGAACATCGCGCAGACTTCCTCGGGGCGGGCGCTGGTGGCGACGTCGTAGTCCTTTGGCGAATCGCCGCGCAGCAGATCACGCACACAGCCGCCCGCCAGCAACGCGATATGCCCCGCCGCACGGAGCTTGTCTATGATCTCGACAGCGCCGCCGGCGTCGGGCGGAAGGTCATGAATCGCGACATCGCTCTGCATGGCCGGAGTTTATGCGGAACGGCGGCGGCGGTGTCGGTCGCGCCGATCGGAGTAAAGCCGCGGTTCCGGCGTTTGTGGGCTTCGAACGGCCGCGCGCTACTCGCCGATCTCGAACGGGGCCGAGAAGTTCCACGGGCCCCATGTGCCTTCGGGGCGCCGGGCGCGGACGCGGAGTTGGCAATCCGGCATGGCTGTGGCCGGCGTCCACGGCGCCGTCTCGAACTCCGCCGGAAACGCAAGTTCGGAGTCGCCGCTTTGCGCGTCGGGGATGTAAGTGATGTCGTCGACTTCCAATTGCGCCGGGGTGTCGGCAGGGTTGAAGATGCGGAGGAACGCGTACGCGGCGCCCGGCGGCACTGGGATGTCGACGTCCGTCCAATCGGGAGATTTCGGCAGGTCGGTTAAGGCTTCGACGGCGAGCGTGATTAGCGGATTGGCGCCGATCGTGCGATAGCGGAAATGCAGCGCGCCAGGCAGCGGGGCGCGCAGCGAGATTTGCGCGCGCTCATGCTGGGACAATAGCGGCGAGCGCAGCAACTGGTTGGCCGCTTCGTCAGTGACGACGCGCCAAGCGTGAGAGTCGAAGGAAACCGCGTGCGGAACCGCCCCGTCCTCAAAGTCGGCCGTCACCGCGTTGGACGGTGCGGTGAGCGGGGTCATTCCCACGACCGGCGTCCAAACGGCGGCGCGAATGCGCAATTCGTCCATGAATGCGCCATTGAGCCCGGCGCTTTGCGATGTGTCAGCGTCGACGAATGTCCACGCAAGCGTGTAGCGCCCACCATCGACGGGAATCCGCAACTCAGTCCAACCCGCCCCGACGGACAAACTATCGATAAGTACGCCGTCGATCCGGATCTCGAGTCGATCTTCCGGTGTCCCGTCGACACGCGCCGCGAATTCAACGACCGCCGGTCCGTCGATCGTCAATGTGGTTTGCGACTGCGATCCGGCGCCGGATCGCAACGACCGCGCGCCCGAGTGGGCGTCCTCGTCGGTGACTGTCCACCCGCCAGCTGTTTCGAACGGATTTTGGTTTGGATCTTCGAAGTCGTTTGCGGCTTCGTTCCACGAAGTGATCGATTCCACTTGATGAGCGCGCTGCCGGTTGTCCGACCATGCGATTACTGAAGGTTGTCCTGCGACCGCGTCGGTCGGAGTCATGATTGCGAGTGCTTGCGGACGCGCAGGCGGCGGGTCACACGTTGCGTCCCAGCGCGCGAGCATTTCCGCCAAGTCGCGCAGGTCGATGCGCTGGTCGCGCGCGAGGTCGGCGCGTTCGTCAAACGACGCGTCATTCGGCGTCGCCCCGAACGCCTGCAGCAGTAGCGCAATATCCGCGAGATCGACACGCCCGTTGCCGCTGATATCCGCCGCGCAATCAAGCTCGCGCGCCTGTATCAGCAGTGTCTGATCCGCCGCTACGTTATCGAGTGTCGTGACGTCGCCGTTGGTCCATTCGACGCGGAGTTCATCGACGCGCGTATCGGCGCCAAGTCCGAAGTGGATGGTCGTTTCGCTTTGTGAACGATAGTTGCTGCCGCCGTCCACGCGCCGCATGATCCAGCGATCGCCGATACGAGCGCGCACGATCGTGCCGAACGCGCCCGGCGGAATCGACGGCTCTGCCGCCCTGTCGAGATTCACGCGCAGCCAATGCGTGTTCGGCTGATCCAACTCGTTTCGGAACATCCAACGACCATGGACGAGCACATCCAGATCGCCGTCGTTATCCATGTCGAATTCGGATACGCCGTATGCGTCGGCGCGATACCGCACGCCCGCGGTCGGCGTGATGTACTCGAATTCGGGCGTGAAGGCGCCGCCGGGGATCTGCCGCCACGCGCGCACGCCGGAGTCCGGCTGCGCAAAGATCGCGATCATCTGGCCGACGCCGACAAAGTCGAGCAGGCCGTCGTTGTCAAAGTCGAGCAAGCTGACGCCCCAACCCCAGCCATATCGCCGGATATGCGCCTCGAACCCGGCCTCATCAAAACCGGCTTCGTTCTCGTTCAGGTAGAGCACACCGCCGGCCGCGTCCTGAATGAGCACATCCCAATCGCCGTCATTGTCCACATCATCGATGTCGCATCCCATTTCGGTATCGCTGACGGCGAAGTGGAGCGCCTCGGTCGCGTTTTCGAAAACGCCCAGCGCTGTCTGCCGCCAGAACTCCGTCTGCCCGTGGTCGTTTACCCACAGCATGTCGGGCAGCCCGTCCTGATCGAGGTCGATCACGCGCGGCGTATATGGGACCCACGGCGTGGATTGGGTTGTGTAGACACTTGCGCGGAGTTGTTCCCAGCGATCGACGAAGCCGGCCGGCGTATTCTCAAGCACAGCCTGGCCGCCTTGATATCCGCCGGCAAGCAGCAGGTCGAGGTCGCCGTCGAGGTCGTAGTCTCCCCAGCCGGAACCGGGCAGGGCGGCCGGAACGTAGCCGGGCAGCAGCGTAAAGCCGCCGTCGCCGTCGTTGCGGTAAAGCCGGCCATTACTCAGCAGATCGACCCAGCCATCTCCATCGAAGTCGCCGGCGGTAACGGTGGCGAGGTTGTCGGACTCTGGCGCCCCGGGGAGTTCTGACACTCGAAACGTGCCGTCGCCGTTATTCCAGAATATGCGGTGATAAACGACATCCGGCCGGCCGTCGCTGTTGAGGTCGGCGACGGTTCCACCGTAGTGGGTCCCGGCGCGCCGGTACCTGGCCTCGGCGCCGAGAGTGGTATCGGTTACGTCCGAGAAAAACACTTGGCCATTGCCGCGCGCGGAACCAGCGCAGACAAACAGCGCGCAGACCCAAAGCCCGTGCGCACGAAGCGCGGCGCACCATCTCACTTTCCGACGCCTCCCAAGCGTGGCCGATTGGCCGTTCGGAGATGAGGGTTCAACTCACCTGAAGATCAGGCTAAGGGGCTGGATGGCTCGATTCAAGGGGAAATCGCAGTTGTAGGGTGAAATGCCCCTCGGCGCCTACCGCCGCCGGCGTTTCCGTTTCTTGTCCGGCTTGCGCGGGTTGTACTTGGTGCTGCCTTTTTTGACCTTCGGCAGGAAGCCGCCGCCTTCGCCGCCCATGCGGGCCATGGCCTGCGTCATCTTCAGCCGGTCGCCCATGCCGAGGCCGGACATTTGTTTCATCATGCCGCGCATGCGGACGAACTGCTTGACGAGTCCGCTGACTTCTTCCTGATCGACGCCGGCTCCGCGGGCGATGCGTCGCCGCCGGGAGGCTTCGATATTCTCGGGGTCGCGCCGCTCTTTCGGCGTCATCGAGTGAATGATGCCGCGCAGGCGGTTCATGTCGGCGTCGGAGAACTCCATGTCCTTCAGCGCGGAGCCGACGCCAGGGATCATCTTCAGAATCTGCTTCATCGGCCCCATTTTGCGGAAGCTGTCGAGCTGATTCAGAAAGTCGTCGAGACCCAGCGACCCCTTTTCCATGCGCCGTTGCGTGCGCGCGGCTTGCTCGGCGTCGACATGCTCCTGCGCCTTCTCGACGAATGAAACGATGTCGCCCATACCGAGGATGCGCGAGGCGATGCGTTCGGGATGGAACTCCTCGATCGCGTCGAGCTTCTCGCCGACGCCTATGAACTTGATCGGCTTGCCCGTGACTGCTTTGACGCTGAGCGCGGCGCCGCCGCGCGTGTCGGAGTCGAACTTCGTCAGGATTGCGCCGTCGAGTTCGAGCCGCTCGTCAAAGCGTTTGGCGGTGCTGACGGCGTCCTGTCCGGTCATGGCGTCGAGGACGAGATAGATCTGGTGCGGCTTGGTCGCATTGGCGACCTTCGCGATCTCGTCCATCAACTCATGGTCGATCGCGAGTCGGCCGGCCGTGTCGAGAATGACGACATCGCGGCCCTGTTTTCGGGCGCTGGCGACGGCGTTGCGGCAGACGACGACCGGGTTCTGGTGGTCGCGCTCGGCGTGGACCGGGATCTCCAACTGCTTGCCGAGGAATTCCAACTGGTCGATAGCGGCCGGGCGCTTCAGGTCGGCGGCGACGAGCATGGGCTGCTTGCCGCGGCGCATGCAATATCGCGCGAGCTTAGCGCAGGTGGTCGTTTTGCCGGAGCCCTGCAACCCGGCCATGAGGATGACGGTTGGCGGCTGGCTGACGAACGGGATGCGCGTCTCGATCGGCCCCATCAGGGCGACGAGTTCGTCGTAAACGATCTTGACGATCATCTGGTCCGGGCGGACATTCGCCAGAACCTCGGCGCCGAGCGCCTTTTCGAGACAGTCGTCACAGAACTTCCGCGCGATTTCGATATTCACGTCCGCTTCGAGCAGCGCGGTGCGGATCTCGCGCATCGCCTCGCGGACGTTCGATTCCGAGATCTTCGACTGGCCCGAGAGGCCGGAAAAGATCCGGGAAAAGCGTTCGGATAAGGAGTCAAACATACGGGCGATTCTAGTGAAACCCGGGAAACGCCGCCACGCGGGCCGCGCGACCGTGGCCCGGCCTTATACTTCGGCGCAAGCTGGATTTCTGCGGAAAGGGCGGCTGTGGCTCAACATCCGGACGTGATTGTCATCGGCGGCGGCGTGATTGGTGCGGCATGTGCGCTTCGGCTGGCGCAGCGCGGGATGCGCGTCACGCTGCTGGATCGCGGCAAGGCCGGTGGGGAAGCGTCGCCGGCTGGGGCGGGGATCATTACGTTCGGGAGTTTCACCCGGCAGGATCCGCTCGCAATTCTGCGGCGGCGCAGTGTCAGCATGTACGCGGAATGGACCGCTGAGATTCACCAAGCAAGCGGTATCGATCCGGAGCACGACCCGGTCGGCGGCCTCGACCTGATCTATGACGACAATCAACTCGCGGCGGCTGAACGGGAAGTCCAGGCGGCGCGCTCGGCTAATGGCGCGAGCGATGGAGAGCCGGTGGCTGAACGCCTGAGTCGCGAAGCGACGCTGGAGGCCGAGCCCATTTTGAGCGGGGCCTATGAAAGCTCGCTGCTGCGTCGGGACATCTCGGTCGTTGACAACCCGCGCCTGATTGAGGCGCTTTTGGGGGCGGCGGCCAAAGCGGGCGTGACGGCGATGATGAACGCCCGCGCGATGGACTTCGAAATCGAGGCCGGCAGCGTCAGGGCCGTTTCTACCGCGACTGATCGAATGCCGTGCGGGCGCGTGTTGCTTTGCGCCGGGGCGTGGTCGGCGTCGCTCGGGACGCGCTTGGGGCTATCGGAGGTCAGTTACCCGGTGCGCGGGCAGATCGTGCTGTTGCGGGCCCGGCCGGGCGTGCTGCGGCGCACGATTGCGTTTGGCGCGCATTACTTGGTTCCGCGCCGCGATGGCCGAATCCTGATCGGGTCCACGGAGGAGCACCAGGCCGGGTTTGACGACCGCGCCACTGCGTCGGCGGCACAAAACCTCTTGCAGGCGACCGAACGATTCGCGCCCGGACTGATGGCGTTCCCGATCGAGCGGACGTGGGCCGGATTGCGGCCGGGCTCGGTCGACGGCGCGCCCGTGATCGGTCGCGTGCCTGGACGGAACAACGCGTTCGTCGCCACGGCGCACTTTCGTGGTGGGCTGACATTGGCGCCCGGGACCGCAGAGATGGTCGAACAGATGATCTGCGACGGCGCTGACGAGGAGCCAATGTTCGCGCCGGCTCGGCGCGCTATCGCCTCGGCGCGCGCCTGAGTTTACTACTTCCGAATGGCTGAAACTTGGATCGGTTGGCTAGACGCCCATGCGCCCGGGAGCGTTTACGGCGTGCGTTTCCCGATGATTGGAGCCGGCCGCCATCGAGATGGGGGCGTCGGCGGTTGGCGTAGCCATCGGCGCCTCTTCCCGCTCGAGCTGCTCGCGCATCAGGCGGCCGACCTTGAACTTCACGGTGCGTTGCGGACCGACGTAGACGCTCTCTTTGGTGCGGGGATTATGGGCCTTTCGGGCGGCGCGCACTCGAATCTCGAAAACGCCGAAGTCGCGGAATTCAAGCCGGTTGCCGCGGGCCAGTTCCAAAACGATCGCGTCGAGGAAAGACTGGACCGTCTTCTTGACCGCGACGCGTTTCTGTCCGGTTTCGGCGGCGATGCGATCGACCAAGTCCTTCTTTGTTACGGTCGGTGGTTTCTTCTGATCAGTCTCGCTCGCGATTCGATCGATCCTCATCGCGTTCCCCTGAAAACGGGCCGCCCGCCAAATGGACAACCGGTTGCGTCAAGAATTGTGAATTTTACCAACGCCGAACTAGCCCGCATGATAGGGGACCGCGCGGGGCTCTGCAAGCGGAATCCGTTCCCCAGCAAAGGGTTATGAAACACGCCCTGCCGGGCCGCAGGAGCCAGTGGAGGGAAACGGGGCAGCGCCAGGGCGGTTCAGCGACCGCGTGCTGCCCTGGCGGTTGGCCGGGCGGCGCCCCTGCCGCTGGCGGATCGACCAGCCGGCTTGGGCCGACTCGACCCTGCGGCCCTTTTGGCGCGCTTGGGGGCGGGTTTCCTCGCCTTTTTTGCCTTGGGCCGGGCCGTCGCTTTGGCGCGCTTTGCCTTGCCGGAGCCGGCCAGCGGCTCCAACGCAGCCTTGAGCACGTCTTCGACGCGCTCGACGAGGACGAACTTCATCTTTTCACGCACCTCGGCCGGCACGTCTTCCAGATCGGGGCCGTTTCGCTTGGGCAGGATGACGGTGGACAGACCGGCGCGGTGCGCGGCGAGTGTCTTTTCCTTCACGCCGCCGATCGGCAGCACGAGCCCGCGCAGCGTGATTTCGCCGGTCATGCCGACCGTTGGCTTGACGCGCCGGTTCTGCAGCAAGGAGATGAGCGCCGTAAGCATCGCCACGCCCGCCGAAGGTCCGTCCTTCGGAATAGCGCCGGCGGGCACATGGATGTGGATATCAGACTTTGCCAACGTCTCCGAGTCCACGCCAAACTCTTTCGCGTGGGAGCGAATCAGTGACAGGGCGGCGTGCGCTGATTCGCGCATCACGTCGCCCAACTGGCCGGTCAGCGCGAAAGAGCCGCGGCCGGGCATGATCGTCGCTTCCACAAAAATGATCTCGCCGCCAACAGGCGTGTATGCCAGCCCTGTCGCGACGCCCGGGACCGCGATGCGTGAGGCGACTTCGCGCTCATATCGAGGAGGCCCGAGGAATGGAGCGAGGTCGGTTTCCTTCACGGCAGTCGTGATTTTCTTTCCGCGGGCGACGCGCGCCGCCAGCCCGCGCGCGATGGCGCCGAGGCGACGATTCAGCGTGCGCACGCCCGGCTCGCGCGTGTGTTTTTCGATGACGGCCAGCAGCGCGTCGTCAGTGATTTTCACACTCTTGTCGGCGAGACCGTTGTCATCCATCTGGCGTTTGACGAGGTAGCGCTTGGCGATCTCCATTTTTTCGGCGGTCGTGTAGCCCGACAGCTCGATGACGTCCATTCGATCGCGCAGTGCGGCGGCGACGGGTTCCATGTAGTTCGCCGTGGCGATGAAGAGCACGCGAGAGAGATCGAAGGGCACGCCGAGGTAGTGATCCGTAAACGTATGGTTCTGTTCCGGGTCGAGCACTTCGAGCAACGCCGAAGCGGGATCACCGCGGAAGTCGGCGCCGAGCTTGTCGAGCTCGTCAAGAAGAATGACCGGGTTGCGAACGCCGACCTTTCGGATTTCCTGAATGATGCGGCCGGGATACGCGCCGATGTAGGTGCGCCGGTGGCCGCGAATATCCGCTTCATCGCGGACGCCGCCGAGCGCGATGCGGGCGAACTCGCGTCCGAGAGCGCGGGAGATACTTGTCGCAATGGATGTTTTGCCCACGCCGGGCGGGCCGACGAAGCAGAGGATTTGCGACTTACCGTCGGGTTTCAGCTTGCGCACGGCGAGGTGTTCGAGGATGTGGCGCTTGACGCGATCCAATCCGAAGTGGTCTTCGTCGAGGATCCGCTCGGCCTCGTCAAGGTCGATGCGCTCTGAAGTTTCCTTGTTCCACGGCAGTTCGGTGAGCCAGTCGAGGTAGTCGCGGATGATGCCGTTCTCGGGTGAGCCCGGCGCCAGGCGCTCAAGGCGCTGGAGTTCACGCTGGGCTTCACGTTCGACGCCTTCCGGCATGTCGGCCTGCTTGAGGCGGGCGCGCAGCTCTTCGATTTCGGCGGCGCGCGAATCGGTTTCGCCGAGTTCGCGCTGGATCGCCTTCATCTGCTCCTGGAGATAATACTCGCGCTGCGTGCGATCGATCTGTGACCGCACGTCGGTCTGAATCTTGGCCGCCAGTCGCAAAACTTCGAGCTGATTCTGCAATGTCGCGTTGATTTTCCGCAAACGGTCGGCGACATCAAACGTCTCAAGCAACTCCTGTTTCTGCACGACATCGAGCGACAGGTTGGCGGCGAGGAAGTCCGCGAGCGCGGCCGGCTGGTCGATGCTGTGCAGCACCTGCAACGCCTCTTCGGGCACGTTGGGGCTGAGTTCGATCACTTCGGCGGCGACGCGGCGGGCCGAATACGCCAACGCCTCCAACTCCGTCGAGGATTCCTCGCGGTCCTCATGGACATGGACCTTCGCCTTCCAATAGGGATCAGTCGCGACGAAATCCTCGAGGCCGAGGCGCACGATGCCGTGCACCAGCAGGGTGTGCGCGCCGTCGCCGGAGCGCAGCAGCTTCAGCACCTGCGCGGCGGTTCCAACGCGATACACATTGTCGATGCTCGGGTCCTCGACGTCTTCGTGTCGCTGCGTGAAGATCGCGACGAGCTTCGAGCCGGCGAGCACATCATCAATCAGGCGCTTGGATTTTTCGCGCCCGACCGTGAGCGGCATGACCGTGCCGGGGTAGACAACCACGTTGCGTACCGGCAACACCGGCACGACTTCCGGAATCTCCGGCTTGGCCGGGATATCGACTTCCGGCGCGTCGTCCGCGTCGTCTTCGAGTGTCGCCTCGTCGACCGCTACTTCGTTTTCGGCAGGGTGATCCATAGGTAGCCCTTGTCGTAGGAGGCCTTCACGTGGTCGACGGCGACGTCTTCAGGGAGATCGATCTCCCGCTTGAACGGGCCGTCGGGGATTTCCATCTCGTGCACGCTGACCGCGCCGACGCCTTCCGAGTTCGGGCGCGGGCGATGGCCCTGCACCGTCAGTACGCGCGGCGCGCAGCGCACGTCGATCGATTCGCGATCCACGCCGGCCAGGTCAATACAGACATGCAGCGACTGTTTGGATTCGTAGAGATTGATGGCGGGACTGAAGGGCTCAAGGCCGCGGAACTCGACATAGCTCCGGCTGAGCATGACCTCCATCATTGATTCGACTTCGGTCTCTTTGGGCTGAGGCTTGCGAGGCATTGGCGGCTCTCCGTAGCAATCTCGCGACCCGCGCGACTTGCGCGAATTGTAACAGTCTCCACGCCGATCGGGCCAACCGCGCCGATATGGTTGGCGAGCGACCTCATCCTTCTATCGGCTCGTCAGGCTCGATTCGCGACGCCGCGCGGGCCGATGCGCCGCCGGGACGCGCATGAATCTCGCATTACCTCGCCTCGGCAAGCGCCGGTTGGCCGGCGCCCAGCAGTTGGGTTCGCAGTGTTTCGAGCAGCACCTCGGTCCTGAAAAACCGCTTCGGCAGTCGCCAGTGAATCGTGTGTGGATCGGGCATGCGCGGGGAGCCCGGGCCTCCGCCGAACAGCGGCTCCGCTCGCTTCAAATCCTCGATCGCGAAGATGACATCCGGGTCGCGGCTGACGATGGAGCGAACGCCCCAGGGCTGACTGAGCACGCGGATTTCCGCCAACGTCAGCAGCGTCTCGACATCCGGGGGCGGGGGGCCGAACGCGTCGCGCAGATCGTTCGACAACTCCCGCAGCGCGGTCGAGTCGCGCGTCGTCGCCAGCCGCTTGTAGACCTCCATGCGCTGCCGATCGGCGCGGATATAACTTTTCGGGATCGACGCGGACACGCCCAGCTCAAGATTCACCGGCTTCCATGGGTCGGCCGGCTCGTTCTTCATTCGCCGCACGGCCTGTTCGAGCAATTCGCAGTACATCTCGTAGCCGACTGCGTCGATGTGGCCGCTTTGCTCCGCCCCGAGCAGGTTGCCGGCGCCGCGAATCTCCAGGTCGCGCATGGCGATTTGAAAGCCGGCGCCGAGGCCGCTGTAGTGCTCGATCGCTTTCAGGCGTCGGGCGGCGACATCGTTCACGGGGCGC
Organism: Phycisphaerales bacterium; assembly: GCA_020427345.1. Classification (GTDB taxonomy): domain Bacteria; phylum Planctomycetota; class Phycisphaerae; order UBA1845; family Fen-1342; genus DSPM01. The sequence goes on from JAGQOO010000082.1 coordinate 13,278, forward strand.
TTGGGTGTAAGCAGAAGGTAACAATACGCGCGTCTGCCGGAGCGCCCG
>JAGQOO010000083.1 GCA_020427345.1 Phycisphaerales bacterium
GCCGTTTGCGGCGATTATTTTCGAGCCAATCGGTTTCTGGCCCGGGCAAAACTGAGGCTCAGGACGCTCAGGGCAGCCGTCATGGCCGCCCCGAACCCGCACGGCTGTGGCTGTGGGGTTTTGAGGACGGTGTTTGGCTCCCCGGCAAACTCATTCGGGTCGATCAGCGGCTCGTTGGACTCAGCGTTCGGTCCTTCGTCCGTCGGCGAGGCGGTCGCGGCGGCGTAGCGGACGCGCTGGATGTCGCCGGTCAGGAATTCGCAGTAGTAGAGCGCGCCGTCCGGGCCAAGGGCGAGATCCAGCGGGCCGAGTTGGGCCTGATGGAACAGCTCGTGCTTGGCGACTTTGTCGCCATCGAGGCGGACGCGGAACAGCGCGTTGTTCACGAAGTCCAGATGAAACAAATTGCCGCGATAGGTCTCAGGGAAGGACGCAAAGTCCTCGTCCGGCGCGCTCGGGTCGGTCGGGTACACGACACAACCGGCGATGCACTGGCCCAACTCGTGGTACGAGAATATCGGGTCGATCAGGTTGGGGTCGCCGCCGTCCGATGGGCCTTCGGCGAGTGGCCAGCCGTAGTTTCCGCCGGCGACAACGAGATTGACCTCTTCCGTTCGCGGCGCATCGTCGGAGCCAATGTCCATCGCGAACAATCGGCCATCCGGGCTGAAGCAGAATCGATATGGATTGCGAAATCCGAACGCGTACGCCGCGCGCGGCGAGTTGGTTGGCGTTTTGAACGGATTGTCATCCGGAATGGTCCCGTCGGGGTTTATGCGACAAATCGAGCCGGCGAGCGATTTAACGTCCTGCGCGAGCGACGGGACGCCGGTGTCCCCGACAGAAAAGTAGAGCATGCCATCCGGCCCGAAGCGCATGCCGCCGCCGTTGTGGAGTTCGCCCGTCGTTGGGATCGCGCCGCGAATCGGAAACAACTCGGCGCCGACCCCGTCGATGTCGGTCAGTCGGACAATGATCTGCTCGCTCTGCGTGGCGGTCAGGAAGGCATACACGTATCCATTGGCCGCGAAGTTCGGATCGAGCGTGATGCCGAGCAGGCCTGACTCCAACCCGGTAAATGGCTCCAACTCGGCGAAAGGCTCGTCCAACAACTCACCGTCCTTGATGACGCGGATCGCGCCGAGACGCTCCGCCACAAACAGCCGTCCGTCGGGGGCGAATGCCATGGAAACCGGCTGCACAAGACCGCCGGCATAACGCTCGATGACGAAACCTTCAGGGACAGCGACGGCCAGAGCCGCGCTTGAGAGTAGGATTGCGACGAAAACAAGGCCATGTTGAACGGGTCGCATACGTTCCCCAAAAAGAAAGAGCAGGGCGCTGCGGATCGCGCCCTGCTCGTGAATAGGTAACCACGACCAGCCGCCCTGGGCCGGTCAGCGGAACAAGGCCGATCCGACGTTCGAATCGAATGTCTCATTGTCGATACTGAAGATCGGCGTCGGGTTGAAGCCGAGCCACGTTTGGATGCACTGGCTGAACACACCGCGGAAATCAACGTAATACGGCAGGTTCGGTTGATTAATATCCGCGGTCGTCACATTCTGCCCGTGCAAACCGCCGTTGACGCGCGGGCCGCACAGGATCATGTGACCGGCGTAACCGTGGTCGGTGCCCGGGCTACCGTTCTCTTCGTTGCGACGGCCGAATTCCGTGTAGAAGACCACGGTCGTGCGATCCCACAGACCGAGCGCGACCAGGTCATCCTTGAACTGGCGGAACTCGTTGTTCAGGCGCGGAAACAGCGTGGCGTTTGCTTCATTTTGCGAACCATGCGTATCGAACCCGCCGTACGACACCTTGAGAATCTGAGTGCCAAGATTGGCGGAGGCGATTGCCGCCGCCCGCCAGAATTCACCGCGCGCCGCGCCGGTCGAGGTGAACGCCTGCGTGCTATCGCGAAGCTGTTGCGAGATCTCGTCGATGCGGGCGTACGTGTCCAGCATCGCCTTCTCGGTGCGCGTCGCGCCGGCCTTCATACGGGCGTAGCGGCCGAACGCGTGTTGCGCCGCGTGCCGGTAGGTCGTGTCCGGGTATCCGAAGCTCCGCGGGTCGCCGGTCTTGGCCGTGTCCATTACGCCGAACGGCTCATCAAAATAGGTTTTGCGGAGGCGCTCGTACCAGCGCGCCGATGTTCCGGTCGCCGAAGACAGGTTGCGGACGCCGTACTCGTAGATCTCCTGGCTCTCAAAGTGCGACCCATTACCGTTGGGATAGGCGACCTGTTGGACGATCGCGCACTGTCCCAGCCCGTAGAGTTCGCTGAAGAAATCACAGTGGTTTGTGATGCCGTATTCCGGGCGGCCGGGCAACGGTGTCACGTCGGCGGCTCCAAGCGCCAGCAAGGGCCGCTTGGCCTGATACGCCGCGTTCGTGTGTGGCGCGAGGAACGACAGCGCATCCATGCCGCCGTTCAGCTGGCACAGCACGAGCAAGTTGCCGGTTCCGGCGTTCGTTTGCGCAAATGTCTGCGCGACGGCGCGCAAACCCGGATCAATCAGCCCCAGCGCCCCGATCCCGGCGCCGGTGCGGACCAGGAACGAACGACGCGACATTTTTTTGAATTCGTTGCAGCCTTCCATGCGATGATCCTCACGGTTCGCGGTTTTTCCTGACAGACTACGTATCGGTCGCATCGCCCTAGCGCCCCATTACGTCTTCACGCATCGCCATCAGGCGCAGCAATTCCAGCACGTGACGGGGCTGATCGTTGGGATTCACCAGGTCAAACCCCGTGTGGCCATCCTGGTCGAGGACGTCGATGTATAGTTCCGTCTCCTCGTCGCTCAACTTCAGGTGGAAGATGGCGGCGAGCGCGTTGACGATTTCGCGGCGCACTTCGCGCAGATTCCAACGACTGCGATCCGGCAACAGGTGATACGGCAGGTACGGCGTGCGATCAGGGCCGTACTCCATCGTCCGCGAGAAGGCGTTTACGCGGGAGCGAATCCACTGATCCTGCAACCAGCCTTCATCTTCGTGCCAACCCTCGACGCCGGGCGGGTTGAGCAACGCCATGCCGGCGCCGTTCAGCTCATCCGCGACGCGATCCAGCACGTAGCCCTGCGAATCCTCGCTGTCCATGTGCATGTCCAAGGTGCGGGCGATGCCGACGTAGTGCTCCACCGGCGATGAGATCTGCGCGCCGCGCGCGTCGCCCGAGAACATCGCCTGTGACATCAGGATCCGCCGGACAAGCGGTTTGATCTGGAACCCGGAGTCGATGAACAGATTGGCGAGTTCGTCGACCACATCGTCCGAAGGGTGATCGTGCACAAAGCACACGAACAGGTTGCGCGCGACATACTGAGCGGCTTCCGGCTGTTCCAGCGTAAGGTCAATCACGTCCAAGTAGTCGTAATCGCCCGGCGTCGTGCGATCGGCGAAGAAGTGCTTCGAACTCGTGTCATGGTTGACGATGTCGAAGATCGGTCGAGTGTCCTGGCCGGATTGGCGCAGTAGCGTGATTCCAGTAAAGGCCTTCGTTGATTCTTTGATGTCCGCTTCCGTGTAGAGATTGTCGCGACCGAGCGTGAACAACTCCCAGAACTCGCGGGCGTAGTTCTCGTTCGGACTGTCCTTCGGGCTGTTTGCGCCGTCCAGCCAGATGAGCATCAACGGATCAAGCGTCAGGTCGATCAGAAACTGACGATAGTCACCGAGCGCGTTCCGTCGCAGCATCTCCATGTGACCGACCGCCGCACTGCGGTCAACGCCTTCGAGTACGCGCGCGGACGAGGCGAACCGGTCATGCCAGAACAGCGCGACACGCTCGTTCAGCGGGTTCGGCCCTTCGATCAGGTGAATCAACCAGCGCTGCGGAATCGAGTAACCACGCGCATCCGCGAGATCCAGCAGCGCCTGCGGCGTCGATCGAATCGTCAGCAGATCATCAACGGTCTTCGTCAGCCCGTTCCGAACAGCCGCGTCGACCTGCGCCGGCGTCGCGCCGAACGCCGCGCGGCGGAGCAGGTGATAGGCTTCGTCAGTGGTGAGATTGTCGCGATACGGCAGACTCGTCTGCGCAAAACCGCCGAACTCGCCGCCGGCGGACACAGTGACCGTGCCCTTGGCCGTAGCGCTGCCGCCTTGGCCGTCGGATACCGTCACTTCGAACGTCACCGCGCCGGTTGATAGCACGGGCGGGGCGGCGAATGTGACAACCGCCTTGTCGGCGGCGTCCAGCTTCGCGTCATCGCCGTCAGTTTGTGCCCATTCGAACGTCAGCTCGTCGCCGTCTTCGTCGGTCGAACCGGACGCGTCGAGCGTTACAACGGTGCCTGCGACGATTCCGGTTGCCGGTGACACACGGACTGTCGCGATGGGCGCTTTGTTGTCGGGATTTGTGCCGCCCCCGCCAGCGCCGCCGCTACCGCCGCCACCACCCCCGCCTCCGCCTCCGGCTCCGCCGCCTCCGCCGTCGATGATGTTGGGGTCAAGCGGATTCCCTCCGCCATCGGGTCCGGGAGCCGCAGGACAGCCGCCCAGGGTGAGCGCGACGAGCGCGCCCGCAATGCACACGACGTGCGCGCGATAGCGAAGTAACACGTTTCTCACAGCCTCTTCCTCCGTCCACGGTTGCGTTGGCGGTTCGCCTACCCGGCGCGCGGCGCCATCGCCACCAAGGGTGAGAACTCCCCCTACCTAGGCTGCATTTCGCCAAGCTGCCAAGCCAAACCCCTCCCAGTTTTACGCGCGAATATTGCTTGTTTCGGCGAGCGGATTCCCGATGCACGCCCCATAACGCTCGGATGATCTCAACGCCCTGCTACACTATGTAGGGTCCGGTGACGGCGCGTTGCGCCATGGAGGCGTTTGTGCAGGGTCTGTTAGCGAAGCCACGTGGATTCTGTGCCGGCGTCGAGCGCGCGATTCGCGTCGTCGAGTTGGCATTGGAGCAGTACGGCAGTCCGGTATACGTGCGCAAGGAGATTGTCCACAACTCGCACGTTGTGGCACGACTGCGCCGCGAGGGCGCCGTGTTTATCGATGAACTTCACGAAGCTCCGGAAGGGGCGCTGACGATTCTCAGCGCGCATGGCTCGCCGCCGGAAGTGTACGCCGAGGCGAAGCGTCGCGGTTTGCGGGTAATCGACGCCACCTGCCCGCTGGTGACGAAGGTCCACAAGGAAGTGGCGCTATTCGTGCGTCGCGGCTACCGCATTCTGCTGATCGGGCACGCCGGGCACGATGAGGTCGTCGGCACGATGGGCCAGGCGCCGCGGCACACGACATTGATTGAAACGCTCGCGGATGTGGAGCGCCTGTCGATCGAGCCGGGCGAAAAAGCCGTCATCCTGACACAGACGACGCTCAGCCAGGATGACACGCGCGAGATTGTCGACGCGCTGCGAAGCCGTTTCCAGTGGCTGGAGTTGCCGCCGAAGGAAGATATTTGTTACGCCACACAGAACCGGCAAAATGCGGTGAAGGAAATCGTCGGTGACATCGATCTGCTGTTGGTCGTCGGCTCGGCGAACTCGTCCAACTCGCGGCGATTGACGGAAGTGGCCACGTCGCGCGGCGTGGCGTCCTACCTGGTCGACGGGCCGGACGACATCGATCCGGCTTGGTTGCAGAGCCGATCGCGGATCGCGGTCTCATCCGGCGCGAGCGCGCCGGAGACGATTGTGCAGGATGTGATCCATCGCCTGCGGAGTCTCGGCGTCGACGCGTTCATTGAGGTCGACGCGCCGGATGAGAATGTGGTGTTCTCGCTGCCGCGGCTGACGCAACTCACCAAGGGTGGCGTCACGGCGATCGAGTGATTTCTGGAACGTGGCACGTTCGACAGCGCTATCGTAGCGGGACATGTTGGGGCGCCTGAACAATCAGGTGATTGCGAATCGCGATGCCCCCCAGTAGCAGAATGGCGCCGGCGCCCACCGCGTCCATCAGGATCAACACAAACGGCGCCACAATCCCCAAGCCGATGACGCCGCCCCAGAACCAGCCGCGGAACGCGCCGCGCGTCATCATTTCCGCCGCCAGCGCCGCTCCGCGCGTCGCATGCTGTGGCAGGAACTCGATCGCGAGCAGCAGCGGCAACGGGATCGCAGTCAGTATCAACCAGACTTGGGCCTGCATACCTACCAGACCGCCCTGAAAATCCGTCAGGCCGATCAGCGCCATCGCGCAGACTCCGGCGACGACGGCGTCCCACGTCATGCTCACGACCAGCAGCGGGTTCTGCCAGTAGTCCCGCCCGCGCGCCTGCGCGAACAACAACGCCGTATATGCCGCGACGACCAGCGATATCAGGGCAGCGAGCGCGCCTACCCTGCGCTGCGCTTTCACGCCCCAGTCGAACTCCGACGTAAATGCCGACAGCCCCCACCCAACCAGCAGGAGTATGGAAAACGCCGATATCGCGTATGCGCCACGGACCAGCCAACTCTTCCACTGCGGACGCAGCAGCACGTACACGAACCGCGTTGGCTTCTTCAAATCAGCGACCAGCAGCGCGCCGGTCAGGCCGAGAAAGCCGAGCGCGACCAGCGCTTCCGCATGCGTCAGCCAGCGTGTCTGCACGCCGAACACAAACATCACAAACGCGATTAGCGCGGTGCCTGCCGATATCGCCTTGGTCGTGACATATGCCGACACCATCCAGCCCCACGGCGTCGGCTTGATGCGCGCGTCGTACACACGCCGCGCCCGATCGCCCGCCTCCTCTTCGGCGAGTTTCAACGTTTTCGGCGAAACGCCGGCATCGGCGCTCCAGAGGTAATCCGCCCGCGGCGGCGCTTGGGTCGGGTCGAGCGAGGCGGCGTCGTTCCCGACGTAGAACAGCTTCGGCCGCGTGTTTTTCTCCGGCTTGGGATACTGCACGCGCTGTTCACGATCCAGCCTGGCGAGGCGGCCGCTCGGATCGTCGAGATCGCCGGAAACGATCGCCTCTACCGGACAAATCACCACGCACGCCGGCTCGATGCCCTGATCGACGCGATGCGTGCAGTAGTTGCACTTGGCGGCGGTGTGTGTGACGGGGTCGAGATAGAGCGCGTCGTACGGACAAGCCTGCATACACGCCTTGCAGCCGATGCAGCGATCCGAATCAAAGTCGACGATGCCGTCGGGCCGCTTGAAAAGCGACGTAACCGGACAGATCTCGACACACGGCGCGTCTTCGCAGTGATTACAGCGCTGCACACTGAAAAAGCGGCGATTGTGCGGAAACTCGCCCTTCTCGATGTATTTGACCCACGTGCGATTAACGCCGATCGGCACATCGTGCTCGGATTTGCACGCGACAGTGCAGGCGTGGCAGCCGATGCACGCGCGGTTGTCGATGGCGAAACCGATTCGAGGCACATCACACTCCGGACCGCACCGAGGCTTTTGGGCGGTTGCGCACTATAGCGGCCAATACGGCAGACGCGTGGGAGTGGGGCGGGCATCTTGCCCGCCGCCCTTGACCCCAGTGGCAGGCAAGATGCCTGCCCCACCCAAACTTCTCCCAATCACAAAAAAAACCACCGCCCGAAGGCGGTGGCGTTGTGCTCGTTTTGCCAAGTGGACCGGGCTATTCGCCGGCCGCGTGATTCATGCGCTCGGTGTGACTCGGGCGACGCACGTTCTTCACGATGCCGACCTTGGACAGCGCCACGATGAACCAAAAGGCCGGATCGTATTCGAACCAGCGATGTCCATGCGCGGCCGAGCTCGGATCGGCATGATGATTGTTGTGCCAGCCCTCGCCGAACGTCGACAGCGCGACCCACCAGTTGTTGCGGCTGTTGTCGACGATGTCGTAGTTGCGATAGCCCCACAGGTGACATGCGGAGTTCACAAAGAACGTCGCGTGCCAGCCGGCGACAAGGCGCAGCGCCCAACCCCAGGTCATCCACGACATGCCGAGATACGTGCCACCCACCAGCCAGCCCGCGCCAAACAGGACGGCCGGAACGAGCAGGCTGATCCACCAGTATGAATCCTCAAGCGCCAATTGCCCCGGGCGCGCGACCACATCCTTCGCGAGGCGGTTGCGATTCTCGACATCCTGCAAACGCGGATCCCAGAACAGGAACCAGAACAGGTGCGACCACATGAAGCTGACAAAAGGCGAGTGCGGATCGGGCTGACGGTCGGCGTCGCTGTGATGCAGCCGATGGGCCGCTACCCACGTCACCGGACCGGCCTGCATCGCCAGCGTGCCCGACAAGCCGCAAATCCAACTCAGCCAAGTCGGGCATTCAAAACTGCGGTGCGTCAGCAGGCGGTGAAAGCCGATGGAGACGCCGAGCGGGATCGTGATGACATACATCGCCAGGGCAATGGCGAGCCCCGACCAGGAGAAGTACCAGAATCCGAGCACGCCGACCGCATGAATCCCCAGCAGGCCGAACGCGATCATAAAACGGAACTGCTTCCAACTCTGATGCTCAGGGGTTTCGAGTTGCTCAAGCACCGCGGATTTGCCGGTCAGTTTCTTGGCCGGCGCTTTTGCGGTTTCGGGGGCGCCAAGGCGAGCAATCGGCGTCGTCGCCTGTGCGGGCTGCGCTTCGATCATAGTGTTTCCAAACTCTCGGCCGGGAGTCGCAGAGCCGGACCGGCGCTACGACTGATTCGGCAGGCCTTCCGCCAGCACTTCGGCCGCCCGGCGGGCGTCACGAGAAGGGCGGGCTGCTTTCCTGTGCGACACAGAGTCAAATGCGTCGCGCCGGGGGCCGGCGAGAACGCAATCAGACCGCAGGCCAATAGTAGCGGGCCGCGTCTGGACCGTCCAAGTGTACACCCCCGCGCCATTTTGGTTTCACGGCCTTTGAAACCCAGGCGCTGCGGGCCAGCGGCCACGCCGCTATGATCCCCGGGCGTCAATCAACTGACGCATTACCGTCAGCTTCGGTGGGGAGAGCACGTTGGTGGTTGTTGATCTGCCTCGCTACAAAGACGCTACCCTCGACGCGGTTCGCGAGCGCGTGCTCGCCGGGCAGCGCCTATCGCTTGAGGACGGGCTGGCGCTGTATCGCACGCGCGACATCTTCACTGTCGGCGAACTGGCGAACGCCGTCCGCGAGCGCCTTCATGGCCGCCGGGCGTATTACAACATCAATCGCCACATCAACTACAGCAACTACTGTGTGCTGCGCTGCAAATTCTGCGCGTTCTATCGCCCCTACCCGAAGTCCGAAGCCGAACGGCCGGCCGACGGCTACGACTTTTCGATCGACGAGATTGTCGGCTTCGCGCGGGAGGCCGCGGACCACGGCGCCACCGAAACCCACATCGTCGGCGGGCTGCATCCCAAAAAGTCGTTCGAGTGGTATCTCGATATGTGCCGGGCGATCAAGGCGGCGTGCCCGGAGTTGCATCTGAAGGCGTTCACGGCGATCGAAATCGTACACTTCACGCGGATCAGCAAGCCCCGCCTGGGCATTCGCGAAGTGCTGACCGCCTTGCGCGACGCCGGCCTGGACAGCATGCCCGGCGGCGGCGCAGAGATCTTCGACGATCGCGTGCACGATGAGGCGTTTCGAGCGAAAGTCGGCGAGCAGCACTGGTTCGACGTTCATCACGCCGCCCACGAACTCGGCATCCCCAGCAACGCGACGATGCTGTACGGGCATATCGAGGGCATCGAAGAGCGCCTCACGCATCTGATCAAGCTGCGCGAACATCAGGACCAGGCAATCGCGCGGCGGGACGCTTATGATGCCGCCGTCGCAGCGGGCAAAACGCCGGACGGCCCGCGGCCGGCCGCGTTCAACTGCTGCATTCCGCTCAGCTTCATCCCGGACGGCAGCGAGTTCGGTCATCTACCCGGCCCGACAGGGCTGGACGATCTGCGCACGCTCGCCATTTCGCGCCTGATGCTCGACAATTTCGCGCACATCAAGGCGTTCTGGATCATGCAAAGCCCGAAGCTGTCGCAGGTCGCGCTGAACTGGGGCGTGGATGACTTCGACGGCACGGTCGTCTGGTATGACATTACCAAGCGCGAAGGCCGCGGATACAACCACCAGGAACTGACCGTTGAGCAGATTCAACGTTTGATGCGCGAAGCGGGCTGCGAGCCGGTTGAGCGGGATTCACTGTACAACGTCGTCCGGCGCGACGCGGATGGGGCGGTTGTCGGCCGTTAGCGGAAGTTACGTCGGGCGCCGCTTGCCGCGCCATTCAAGGGGCCAGAGGTTTTTTGTCTAAACCTGCGTGCAACCCCTTATCGACCTACCGCGTCGTCCAGTTTCGTCAGCATCTCCACCGCCCCGCCGCGCAGGCAGACATCCGCGATTGACGCCAGCGCCCCGGGTTGTGGGTTGATCTCAACGAACGCCGCCCCGCCCTGTTTCGCGACCTCGGCGACCGACGCCGCCGGGTAAACCACGCCGCTCGTCCCGATGACCAGACAGACGTCGGCCTGTCGGGCCAGTTCCATCCCCGCTTCAAGTGTGTCGACCGGCAACAGTTCGCCAAACCATACGACGCCCGGCCGCATTCGCGCGCCGCACGCGCAGCGCGGATCGGGCCCGAGATCGTCGAGGCCGACAATCCGACACTCGCACGCGACGCAACGCGTTTCATCCAATCGACCGTGAAGTTCGAACACGCGCTGCGAACCGGCCCGATGATGCAGCCCGTCCACATTCTGCGTCACGACCGCCATCGATTCAAAACGGGCTTCCCATCGCGCCAGCACGCGGTGCCCCTCGTGCGGCTCGATCCGCGCCAGCCCCGCCCGCCGCTCGCGATACCACGCCCAGACGCGCAGCGGATCGCGCGCAAACCCCTCCGGCGACGCGAGTTCTTCCGGGCGAAAGTTCTTCCACACGCCGCCGCCGTCGCGAAACGTCGGCACGCCGGCTTCCGCCGACATCCCGGCGCCGGTCAGCGCGACGACGCGTCCAGCGCCGCGCAACATCTCCGCGACTTGAACGATGTCACTCATACGCGAAGAGCATAGAATCCGGGGCAGGCTGGCTACAAGAGGGCGCACAACCCATGGCGACTGACTCCACTTGCAATTCGTCATTCCCGCGCAAGCGGGAATCCACAGCGCGCGACTGGACCCCCGCTTGCGCGGGGGTGACGGAAAAGACGCAACTGTCGGCAACCCCAGCGTCATTCCCGCGCAAGCGGGAATCCACGCGCAATTCGTCATTCCCGCGCACGCGGGAATCCAGCGTCCGAACGTCCACTCTGTTTCTCGCCGCGCCGGTTGCCGCCATCGCCCTGCTGTGGCCAATCGTCGCCGCCGGACAAGCGAAATCCCCAACCGCGAAACCCGCCGACATCCCCTTCTACGGCTCGAAGCTCGGGCAGTTGGAAATCTGGGACGACGGCCTCAGCGAGATGTGCTATTACGACGCCGAGTCAACGGTGTACGGCGAGATACGCAAGTACACGCGCGTGCATCTGACCAATCGCGAGTTCTTTGATCCGATTGCCGGCGTCAAGACCGACCAAACCGACGCGCCCGGCGTCGTGCCGGTTTTCAAGATGAACATCGCCGAAGAGATCCCGACGCAGAACTACAACTATCGCTGGCTGACAACGCTGTTCCTCAACCGCGAATCGCTGCAGCCGCTGAAGGCGGTCTTTTCCAGTCAGGAATGGTGCGGCGCGACGTACAAGCACGCGCGCTGGACCGACGCCGGCGCGACACTGCGGCAATTCAGCTACTTCGAGGGCGAGGCGGAATCGCAGCATGACTGGCCGGCGAACGTCTGGCCGTTTGAGGCGAGCTTCATGTTGGCCCGCGAATTCGTCGCCGGCGGCGCGATCCCCAAGATCGACGGAATGCTGCCCGCGCTGCGGTCGAATCGCGAAACGCCCGCTGAAGTCGAGCGCGATGTCGCGTTCATCGCCATGGGCCGCGACCGTGTGACGACCCCGGCCGGCGAGTTCGAGGTTGAGAAAGTGCAGCTACGGCTCGGCAAGAAGTGGCGCTACACGTTCAGTGTGGAGTCGAGAGCGCCGTTTCGGGTCATTCGATACGACTTCGGTAACGAGAGCGGCGTGCTGCGGGGCTGCGAACGCCGCGCGTACTGGGATCGCGCGAAGCCGAGCGCGTTCTACAAGGTCGGGCAGGCGCCGTAGGGCCAATCCAGCCTCGCGGCGGATCCTGAGAACAGCATTACGCGGTGACCGGATTCAGTGGCGGCTTCCCCGACAATGCGGCGATGACATTCGCTGCCACCATCTCCGCCATTTTCGTGCGCGTGCCCTCGGTCGCGCTGCCTAGATGCGGTAACAATGCGACGTTGTGCAACTCGACCAGGCCGGGCGCCAATCGCGGCTCGTTTTCGTAGACATCGAGACCCGCCGCGAAAATCCGCCGCTCGCGGAGCGCGTCGACCAGCGCCGCTTCGTCCACGACCGGGCCCCGCGCCGTGTTGATCAGGATCGCCGTCCGCTTCATTTGCGCGATGCGCTCGCGGCTGATCAGGTGATGAGTCTCGGGCCGCATCGGCACGTGCAATGATATGATGTCGGCTTCAGCGACGAGTTGATCGATGTCGACGTGTTGCGCCCCAATACGATCCAACTCTGGCTGATTGCGCGGGTGAGCGTACAACACAGTCATGTGAAAACCCGCGGCGCGGCGAGCGACGGCGCAGCCGATCCGACCGGCTCCGACCACGCCGAGCGTGGCCCCGGTGACATCGACACCGACCAGTTGGGTTGGCGCCCAACCGCGCCATTCCCCGCCGCGCACCATGCGCTCGCCTTCCACTGCCCGGCGCGCCGCCATCAGAATCAGCGTCCACGCCAGATCGGCCGTGGCGTCTGTCAGCACCCCCGGCGTGTTCGACACGAGGACGCCCCGTGCTCGACACGCATCCAGGTCGATGTTGTCGTAGCCGACGCCGAAGTTTGCGACCAACTTGAGCGAATCGCCGGCGGCGTCGAGCAGTCCGTCATCGACGCGATCGTTGATGGTGGTCACGATCGCATCCGCGCCGCACACGAATTCAAGCCGTCCCGCGCGCGGCATCGGTTCGTCACCGTTGTGGCGCGTGATGTCGATACCGGCGGCCGTAAGCTGCTCGACAAGCGCTGGGGGAAAGCGGCGGGTCAGGATGGCGCGCGGCATGCGGAACCCTCCGGGACGGGTGGCGGCGTGAGCGATGCCCCATAATAAACGCGCCGCCGGCGCGTCGTGCCACGGTCTCCGGGCGGAATGGGGACAAGGGCTTGGAACGGGGTCGGCCGGTCGCTATTGTGTTTCGATTCCGCGACGGCATGCGACGCTGAGAGTCGTGTCGCCGAAGGACTTGGAGTTGCAGTTATGAATCTGCCCGCCGAACCCGCGCCGATTGTCGTTGAATCCTCCGACTGCTCCG
>JAGQOO010000084.1 GCA_020427345.1 Phycisphaerales bacterium
GAAGACACGCAGGCGGAACTGGCAGAACTGCACGAAACGCTGGCGGAATTCAACAAGCGCCTGACGCGTTTGGAATCACGCCTGGGGATTCACGGCGAGTAGCCACTCGCGCGCTCAAGTCGCAACGACGCGCGTCAATACACGCCTTCGACGATCGGCGTCGCAAACCCGCTGAACGGGCGCACATTCGCGATGCCGTCCCACGGGTAGCGCTCGCATGGCGGCGTGCGTTCGCCCTCGTCACGCTCAAGAAAGCGCGGCACGAAAAACTCCCGTGTCAGCGTCGTCAGTCTCGCACGGCCGGTTTCGCCATATGCGACCAGCCGCATCGGGTCATCGGGCACGACCACTTCCATCATCGAACGCGGGCAAGGCGGGTGATAGATGATCGCATAGTTGTCGGCGGGGTCGAACGGCTTATGACACGCCAACCCCATCAGCGTGTTTCCATACGTTGGCACGAAGTCGACCTCGCCGTTCTCGCAAAGCTCTTCCCGCGCGAAACGATGGAATTGCGGCGTCATCTGCGTGCCGCCACAGAAGACGCCCTTGATGCCGACTTTCCTCAGCGACACCTTCTCGCACAGCGCTTCGAGCAGTTTCGGCGTGGCGAACAAACACTCGATTCCGGGATGGGCGCGGAGCAACGTCAGCGCCTGCTGAATCACGTGCTCTTTGTATGCGTGCATCTCTTCCATGCGACCGGCTTTGACGAGTTTCGTGACCCAGCGCGGATCGAGGTCGAGCCCGAAGCAGATGCCGCCGCGATGTTGTGCGAGGTGCTCAACCGCGAGCCGCAACCGCCGCGGGCCCGAGGGCCCGAGCATCAGCCAGTCCGCGCCGCGCGGAAACGAGCCGTCCGACAGCGTTTGACTGAACAGTTCGTAGTCGATTCGGAAATCGTTGATGTTGATCCGCGACTTGGGCACGCCGGTGCTGCCCCCGGTCTCGAATGCGGTAATCGGCTGGTCGGCGTACGCCTTCGGAACCCAGCGTCGCACGGGCCCGCCGCGCAACCACTCGTCCTGAAACGGCGGAAAGCGGTCGAGATCGGCGTAACCGCGAATCGCGTCGCGGGGGTCGAAGTCGAGATCGCGCGCGGCGTAATCCAGCCAGAACGGACAGCCGGTCTTGGGATCGAAATGCCACTGGACGATTTCGCGCGTATGCGCATCGAGGCGCTCGCGCGCCTCGGCAACGCCCTTACTGATGTCGACACTCACCGCGCTCATCGGGGCCTTTCTGTCACGGCGTCAGTCGGCGCGCTACTTCGAGGAAGCCGCCGCCGCGCTGGACGACGAGCCGGAAGCCCCACCAATCGCGAACAGCTTGTTGCGCGTCGTGATGTACAGCACGCCGTTCGCCGCGACGGGTGTCGTGTAAACGCTACTGCGCATGTCGATCGTGCGAATCTCCTTCTCGACAGCGCCGGCCGCCATGATCAGCACTTCGCCATCCTCATCGCCGAGCATCACCTTGCCATCGACGAAGTATGGCGACCCCCAGATCGCCGACTCCGTGTCGTGGCGCCATTTCAACTCACCGGTCTTGGCGTCGAGGCAGAATAGGAAACCGCTGAGGTTCGAGACGTACAGCAGACCGTCTTTGATCGCGCAGGTCGACATCGATCGCGTAAAGTCACGGCCAGTGCGCTCCCACACCAGGCCCGACTCGCTGATGTCGCCGGTCTTCGTCGCGTCAATGCAGACGAATCGGCCGGGCCCCTCGCCGTGCTCAGGATCCTGACCCACACACAAGTAGACGTGATTGTCGAATATCACCGGCGTCGCGATGATATTGTTCTTGGTGCCGCGACCGCCAAGCTTCCACTCGGCGCCCTTCGGGTTCATTTCGAACTTCCACACCGGGTTTCCGGTTCGCGGCTCAAACGCGTAGCACCAGCCGTCGCCGCCGGCGAAAACCGCCAACGCCTTGCCGTTGACCATCCCCACGGTCGGCGACGACCATTGGCCGTGCAGAATGTGGCTGTCCGGGTCGTTGCGGTACCAGACCAGTTCGCCGGTGTCCTTGTTCACGGCGATGAACGCCGGCGCGTCCGGCGACGGGATGTTCAGATGCCCTTCGTCCACACCATTCGAAGTGATGACGAACACAAGATCTTCCCAGATCACGGGCGACGACGTCGCGAGGTTATGCGGAAAAACGCCGAGTTCCTCGATCATGTCGAGCTTCCAGACGAAGTCAGCGTCCTGCTTGTCGGCGTATTTCTCATCCTTGAACGGGCCGTCGTTCTCGCCGTCGAGGAAGCCTTCGGTATCGGCGCACACGAGCTGGGCTTCGTTGCTGACGTAATACAGCCGATCGCCCGAAACCGCGGGAGCCGAGCAGATGCCCTGCTCCGGCCAGTCGTTCACGCGGCCGGTCGGTAGTTTGTCGTGCGTTGCCTGCCATAGGAGCTTGCCGGTCGCTTCATCGAGGCAGAGGATGACACCCTTGTCGCCGGGAATACTCTTGCGAAACTCGCCGTCGTTGTTCGTGCCGAGAAAGATCTTGCCGTTGGAAATCGAGGGATTGCCGTAGGTCTGCGAACCGAGCGGCGCCACCCACTTGATGTTCTTGCCGGTCTGAATGTCCCACTCGTCCGGGATGCCGGTTTCGTCAGACACCATGTTGCGGTCTGGAGCGCCGCCCCACATCGTCCAGTCGCCCTTCTTCAGCTTGGCCTCAGTGGCGGGCTTCGCCTTGTCGGGCGCGTCCTTGTTCTCCTGCGCGAAAACCACCCCGGCGGAAAATGCGACCAAGGTCAGCGCGCTGATTGTCCACATGCGTTTAGTCATTCGGAGTCACCTTCACATTGTCAAAGTAAGTCGCCGGACCGTCCGAGCGCGCCGTCGTGCCGGTCGAGTACGCGTAGATACCCGGCGACCCCTCGAGGTTCGGGCACGGGTCGTCAACCGTCAACGTCCAATCAGCCGGCTCCGCGCTGTCGCGCGGCCACACCTTCGCTCGCAGAACGCCCTGGCCATCTTTGATTGCGCAATCAAACTTGAGCGTGTACCACGTGTCCGGCTTCCAGTCGTACTCGACATCCTTCTGAATACGCGGAACCGACGCCCAAGAGTCGATTCGCAAAATGCCCTTGCGACCCTTCTTCGGATCGCCGCCGATCAGGATCGCTCGGTTGCGGGCGTTCACGACGCCCATCTCCGGCATGTACCCCATGATGCCCTTCTCGACCAGTTCGCTCTTGAGATCAGACTGGACGGCATAGCCCGTCTTCATCGGCGGCGTGAGGTACGTCTGCAACCGCATGAAAGGCGGCGAAGGTCGCTCCTTCGCGGCGATTTTCTTGAGCATCTTGCCGCCGCTTTCCGCGTCGACAACCTGCACGCGCAGGCCGACCGAGTTCCACCCCGGCGGCAACGAGCCCGTTTCCAACTCGTCAAACGTCTCGACGAACGGCAGCTCCGGACAAACGCGGACACGCGCCGTCATTTCATTTTCGCCGATCTTGCATGTCACGACGCCGCCCGCAAACATCGCGTCGTCCGCGATCGTCAACGATCCGTTGTCGGCGAGTTCACCCGGCACACCCTTCATCGACCAAGTCGGGGCGATTTTCACCGTCGGTCGCAACAGGCGCTGCTCGAATCGAATCGTCTGCCCCGGCCGCGCCACGACATCGTTCGGAACGAGGAAACCCACCGGCCCGTCAGGCAGCGGCTCGATCGTGCTGTCGTGACGCCGCGGCGGAACCTCCGGCGAGCGCGGTCCGCCAGACTTGTCGGCCAGGCAGTATGTGCCGTAGCGCGTGCAGAAGATCACCGCGCCATCCGCGATCGCGGGCGACCCGAATATCTCATCTACCAGCCCATCCGGACGCCGGAACTCGTGGGAATGCAACATTTCGCAATGATCGCCGGCGTCCTTGAGAATCTGAAACACGCCGGTCTGTTCGCCGACATAGATGACGCCATCGGCCGTGATCACAGGCGAGCCCTTGCCGACGCGCCCGATGCTGTATTCCCAGATCACGCTGCCGTCGTGGGCGTCGAGTGCCAACAGATTGGCATTGTTCTCCACAACGTACAACCGACCGTCGCGAAACGCGGGCGAGCAATAGCCGACGCCCAGGCCGTCATGGCGCCAGACATACTCGTCGCTCAGATCGCCGCGCTTACTTGCGTCGATGCAAACCACACTGCCCATTTCGGTCGTGTTGTAGTTTTCCTCACTGTGGCCGACGAAAGCGTAGTTGCCCTCGATCACTGCCGACACGTTCAGACCGCGCTTGCTGAGCCGAGCGCCCCAAAGTTTTTCGCCATTGCGGACGTCGAGGCCGTAGATCGATCCATCGGCGTCCGGCGTAACAAACACGGGCCGACCGCCGATGATGCTGACCGCGGGCGAAGCATAGGTCGTGTCGAGCGGCGCGCCGCCCGGCGCCGACCACCACACGGTTTCGCCGGTGCGCTTGTCGAACGCGAAGTACCGGTGAGCGCCCTTACCCTGCGCGCCCCAACTGGAGTTCAGAAAACTCAGGATGACCACATCGTCGTAGATCAGCGGCGTAATCAGACGCCCGCCGTAGCCGCTGATGCGACCCAAGCCCTCTTCCAACGGCCGATCCCAAAGCAACTTGCCATCACGGCCGAGGCACAGGAGATCGCCACCGGTCGTGTGGCAATAGACGGCGCCGGTTTCCGGATCACCCGTTACCGACGGCCAGCCGACGCGGTTCTCCACAATGTCGGTGTGGTAAACGTTGAAACGATACTCCCACAACGTGCGACCGGTCTTCAGATCCAGACACACGACACGCTCGCGGCTGCACGGCGTGCCTTCATCCACCGGGCCGGCGAAGAACACGCGGCCGTCCATGACGATCGGCGTCGAGCGTCCGCCAATGTCGCTTTTCCATCGCAGATTTTCGCCGTCGGGCGACCAGCGGGTCACCGGCGCGGTTTCGGGGGAATAGCCGTTCTGATACGGGCCGCGCCACTCGGGCCAATCGCCCGCGATCGCCTGCGAAGCGGCGATCTGCGCAACGGCGAGGACGACGCCGCCCAGCCAGCGGGGCTTTTGTCGATTTGCTTCCATTTTCATGTTCTGTTGACTCCTGCCTCCGCCATCGTTGGCGGGACTGTTGGACAGTAAACACGCGCGTGTCGCGAGCAGCGGCGCTACAACTCGCCGTCGCCCCGCGTCACGCGCCGCGACTTCATTTCAAAGCGCGGCAGCGCGCCGGGCGCCACTAACCGCAGGCGCGGGCGGAAGTGCAAAGTATCGCGCAGCGCGTTCGCCGCCCGCTCGACCAAGGCCTTACCGTCAGCGGCCGGCTCGGGCTCCACATCGACTTCCAGGTCCGTGAGCGCGCCGCTTTCGATCACGCGCAGGCGGAATTCCGCCACGCCGTCGACGCCGCGCAGGATACCCTCAATCGCCGCCGGAAACACGTTATTGCCGCGTATGAGCAACATGTCGTCCTGCCGGCCGATCACGCCGCCTTCCAAACGGGCGTACGACCTGCCGCAGGGGCATCGGCCGCGCGTCAGACACACGCGGTCATTCGTGCGATAGCGAATAACGGGTGTGCCAAGCCGGCCGAGATTTGTGAGCACGAGTTCACCCGGCACGCCGTCGGGCAGGGTTTTCCCGGAATCGGGGTCGATCACTTCGGCGATGAACTCGGCCTCGTTGATATGCACGCCGCCCGGGTTCTCGACACATTCAAAACCCCAGGCGCCGACTTCCGTGGCGCCGATGTGGTCAAACAGCCGCGCGCCCCAGGCGGTCTCGATCTTCGCGCGGGTCGCGGGAATGTTGCCCCCCGGCTCACCCGCGACGATCAGCGCTCGGACCGACGACGAGACGAGATCAACGCCCACTTCCGCCGCGACTTCGGCCATGCGCAGCGCGTAAGTCGGCGTGCAACAGATGACCGTCGCCCGATTGTCGAGCAGATAGCGCAAACGCGCCGACGTCGTCATTCCACCGGCCGCGAGCGACATCGCGCCGAGATCGAAGGCGGATTCGAACGCGCTCCAGAAGCCGATGAAGGGTCCGAACGAAAAAGGGTACATCAGCCGATCCGCGGCGGTGACATCGGCCGCACCGAAGATCGTCCGCCACGACCGAATCCACCACTGCCAGCTCGCGGCCGTATCCGGCATTCGCAATGGCGTTCCGGTGGTTCCGGAGGTCTGATGCAGGCGGACGTATTGCTCAAGCGGGTATGACAGATTCGTGCCGTACGGCGGATGCGCAGTCTGGTCACCCTCGAGTTCCGCACGCGTGGTCAGTGGCAATTCGAAAAAGCCGCCAAGGTCGTCCCGCCGGGGATCAAACTCGAAAGCGCCGAGCTTGCGTCGATAGAAGCCGTTGCCCGCCCGAATCGCATCAAACAACGCCGCCAGCTTCTCGCGCTGCAATCGCGCGAGAGCCGGCGGGTCGAGTGTTTCTACAACCGGGTCGAAGTAACCCATGCTTGCTGGGCGAGACGCCGATATCAGCGCTCGGGCCGGATGGCGCCTATTCGCAAGTATTCCCGAACGCGCTGAGCACGCCGGCAAGGTCGCGCAAGTCGACGGTCTGATCGCCGTTGACATCACCCATTTCGAAGGTGACCCCCTCGCCACTCTGGCCATAGCCCGCCAGCACGCCGGCAACGTCACTCAGGCCGACGGCGCAGTCACCGTCGAGGTCGGTCGCGTCGCAACCGGCGTTTGGGCAAACTTCCGTGGCCGGAACCTGCTCAAAATCGGTGGCGACATTGCAGGTGTAATTGAACTGAAGCGGATTGGCCGGATCGAACGGATTGTTGAGCAAACCCGAACCCGCCCAATCGAGTTGGATCTTTCCGATCGTCGGGTCGCCGCCGTCGCGGATCAGCGTGCCCGTCGACGAGCCCGGCAGCACCGCCGGTGACGTCATCCCGAACGCGCTCAGGTCGTTCTCGAAGTGGATCAGGTACGTCTCGTTCGTGGAGAACTCACCGGTCGCGGCGTTGTACGTGCCGCTCGACGACCCCCACGCGATCTCGATCGTCAGCGCGCCGGTGCTGATGCCACCCGGCAGAATGAGGGGATCAACGTCCTGGTAATAATTCACGAGCGACGCGGTCCCCGCGTCCGGATCGAGTTGCAGCGTGAGATTGGTCCGCGCGATTTCCGCGATCGTGTCGCCGAAGCCGACAAACTCCAACGTAAACGTGCTTGGAATCGTCACGTCTTCAACTGCGTGATAAACCTCGCGGGCGCCGAAGGCGCTCGAGCAAATCATGGCCGCCGACACCGCCACCGCCGACCGCATTCCGAAACGCATAAGGCTCTCCTTCCTTAGAAGCTCATCCGCCGCCGCGATCGCGCGCGGACTGCTGATCCGACTCCCCTTTGATCCCGTAGCCTATTCCGCCGAAACGCGGCTGGCAACCATCCATCGGGCGCAGTGCTGGTCGCGACGCGCCCGTTGCGTATGATCAGAGGCCGCGAGCGGCGGCACACTGTCAGGAAACTCCCCGATGCGCGTGATTTATCTGGCGGCAGGCGCCGGCGGCATGATTTGCGGCAGCTGCATCCGCGACAACCGATTGGTCGCGACACTCCGCCGCCATGGCCGGGACGCGCTACTTGTTCCGCTCTACACGCCGCTGCGCGTGGACGAGGACAACGTTGCCGAACCCCAAGTGCGCTTTGGCGGCATCAACGTCTATCTCCAGCAAAGCGCCGCCCTATTTCGCCGACTCACGCTGTTCGACTGGCTGCTGGATCGCCCCTGGCTGATTCGGTGGGCATCGCGCGGTGGCGGGAACATCGACCCGTCGCGACTCGGGCCGTTGACGCTGTCGGTGCTACGGGGCGCGGACGGGCGTCTGAAGCGCGAGCTCCGCAAGCTGATCGATGCGCTCAAGCCGCTTCGGCCGAATGTCGTCAATATTCCGAATCTGATGTTCGCCGGTTTCGCCCGGCCGCTGAGCGAGGCGCTGGGAGCGCCGGTGGTGTGCACGCTCAGCGGCGAAGATCTCTTTCTGGACTCGTTGCCCGAGACGCCGCGACGCGAGGCGATCGAGATCATTCGCGAGCGGGCGCGCGACATCGCGGCATTTGTCAGCGTGTCAAGCTACTTTGCGGCGCACTGCGGGCGCTTGTTTGGGCTCCCCGAAGATCGCCTTCGCGTGATCCCGCTGGGTATAACACCACTCGACGACACTCCGCGCCAAGAGCCGAACGGCGTGTTTACGCTCGGCTTCCTCGGACGCGTGTGTCACGCGAAGGGGCTGCATAATCTCACTGAGGCGCTCATCAGGCTACACCAAGACGGCGTGGAGGCGCGCGTGGTGGCGGCAGGTCATATGCCGACTTCCGAGCAGCGCTACCTCGACGACATTACGCGCGCGTTGCGCAGCGCCGGCGCCGCCGAACATTTCGAGTATCGCGGCGAACTCAGCCTCGTCGAAAAACTGAACTTCCTGCGCAGCCTGCATGCGTTCTCGATGCCGACGGTGTATCACGAAGCGAAAGGACTGCCGGTCCTCGAAGCGCAATCACTCGGCGTGCCCGTAGCGCAGCCGCGACATGGCGCCTTTCCGGAATGGATCGAGCCGACGGGCGGCGGACTGTTGTATGATCCCGCAGAGCCGCACGGATTGGCGACGACGCTGGCGCGGTTGGCGTCGGACAGCGACTTGCGACGGCAATTGGGCGCGGCCGGTCACGCCGGCGTGCGGCGCTGGTTCACGGATGAACGCATGGCGCGCGAAACGTGGGATTTGTATGAGCGCGTGCTGCGCGGCGCGCCGATCGACGGCGATGCGGCGGCGCCTCAATCGTCATCCGCGACATAAGGACGCAAGATGAACGATCATGCCCCTTTGTTGTCGGTTCGTGATCTGCACAAATCTTATCCCTCCGCAGGCGGCGACCTCGTCGTGCTGAACAGCGTCAACCTGTCACTTTCACGCGGCGTGGCGATGGCCCTCATGGGCCCTTCGGGGTGCGGAAAGAGCACATTGCTGAACATCATCGGCGCATTGGATACGCCGACGTCTGGCGCCGTTTCTGTTGATGGACAAGATCCGTTTTCGCTTGACCGGCGCGCACTCGCGCGATTCCGTAATCACAAAATCGGGTATGTTTTTCAGGACCATCACCTGTTGCCGCAATGCACGGCGCTCGAAAACGTGCTCGCGCCGACACTCGCGTTTCGCGACAACCCCGATCGGAGTGACCGCGCCCGCGAGTTGTTACAACGTGTCGGGCTCGCGGCGCGCATGGACCATCGGCCGGCCGAAATGTCGGGTGGCGAGCGGCAGCGCGTCGCACTGGCCCGAGCGCTGATCAATGAGCCAAGACTGCTGCTCGCGGATGAGCCGACCGGGTCGCTTGACCGCCGCGCCGGCGACCAGATCGCTGAGTTGCTCCGCGAACTGACGGCGGCGGACGGGGTCGCAATGATCGTTGTCACGCACAGCGCAATGCTCGCCGGCGCCTTCGCAAAATGTTACGAGTTGCGCGACGGCGCCCTGACAACGAGCGGAGCCGCCGCGTGACGCGGGCGGGCCTGGCGTGGCGGTCGGTTCGCTACTATTGGCGGCAGTCCTTCGCGATCGGTCTGGGCGTAGCGTTGGGCGCCGCCGTACTGTCGGGAGCGCTGCTTGTCGGCGACTCGATGCGCGGGAGCCTGCGCGAATCGAGCCTGGCCGGACTAGGGCCGATCACGCATGTCGTGCAATCGCCGCGGATGATTACGGCTGAAACTGCTGGCCGCGTGAGCGAATCACTTCAGGGCATGCAGATAGAAGCCGCTCCCCTCGTCCTGCTTCCGGGTTCAATCGTGGCGGCCGACACCGACGCGCGGGCGAACCGCGTGCAGATTGTCGGGGTCAATGATGCGTTGCTGAGCGCTTGGCAGAACGCCGGTTTGTCGCCCGACGAGGTTTCCGCCGGAATCGCGCTCAACGCGGCGCTTGCGAATGAACTGCGCGCCCGCGTCGGGCAGGACGTGCTTGTCCGCACGGCGCGTGTCTCGCCAATTTCATTTGACTCGATGCTTGGACGACGATCGGACGCGACGGTGAGCGCGCGGCTAACGATCAGGGCGATTGTGCCGGACACCGGCATTGGCGCCTTGGCCTTGCGGCCGAGCCAGTCGCGCATCATGAACGCGTTTGTTTCACGCGAGTGGCTGGCGCGGTTTGTCCAGCAACCTGAGCGAGTCAATACGCTCGCGTTTTGGCCGGCGGACGCGCATGACGATCCAACCGCCCTTGCAGCCAAGGCGCAAAACGCCCTTGATGACACCCTGCGTGACACCGACCTCGGCGTAACAGTTCGGACCGACGCCGCCCGGAACGCCGTTACGATCGAGGCGACATCGCTCCTCCTCGAACCGGCGATCGAGAAAGCGGCGGAAACAACCGCCAAGCAGCTGGGTCGGCCGTCCACCCGCGTGATTACATATCTCGCGAACCGCATTCGTAACGAGCGCAACGGTCGCGAAACGCCCTATTCGACTGTAACAGCACTGGATAGCGGCTGGGATCCGGCATTCACGTCGCTGTTTGTCGCGCAACCGACCGAGGCTGGCAACGCCGACGCCGAAGGCAGCGCCCCAATCGTCATTTCACAGTGGCTCGCGGATGATCTGGAAGCGCGTATCGGTGACACGGTCACGTTGGTGTACGACAAAGTCGACACGCAAGGCGCCCTGGCGTCATCGGACGCCGCATTTGTGGTCTCGGCTATCGCGCCGGTGAATGAGACAACAGCCGACCCGGGCTTTTCCCCGACGTTTCCAGGTGTAACTGACTCCGACCAGATGCGCGACTGGGACCCGCCGTTTCCGGTTGATCTCGACCGCGTTCGCCCGAAAGACGAGCAATGGTGGGACGAACATCGCGCCGCGCCAAAGGCGTTCATTCGTCTCGAGGACGGTCGGCGCATCTGGGGCGAAACCGACCCCCGGATCGGAACACTCACGTCGATCCGTTTGCGACCGGCTGATGGTGAAACCGTCGGACAACTCGCACAGCGCATCGCGGACGAATTGCCGAAACACGTCGACGCCGCGGCGATGGGATTGACGGTTACGCCGGCGCGTCGATTGGCGCTGCGCGCAAGCCAGGGGAGCACCGACTTTTCCGGCCTGTTCATCGGATTCAGCCTGTTCCTCGTCGTGTCGGCGGCGTTGCTGGTGACTCTGCTTGCCCGGCTTGGGATCGAACAGCGCAGCGCGGAGATCGGCCTGTTGGCGGCGACAGGCTTCACGCCGGGCGTCGCGGGCGGGTTGCTGCTGCGCGAGCATGTGTTGATCGCGCTGATCGGCGCCGCCATAGGAGCGCCTCTCGGGCTCGCGTATGCGACGGCCCTGCTGGCGGGCTTACAGACGTGGTGGGCGGGCGCGGTCGCCGGCGCGTCGTTGCGTCTGCACGCCAACGCGTTAAGTGTGATCATCGGCTTCGCCGGCGCGGCGATCATTGCGATTCTCGCGGCATGGCGGACCTCTTCGGCAGTGTGCCGCAAGTCGCCGCGAGCGCTGCTGGCGCGGCAGATCGAAGACGCCGCGACCAAAAAAAGGGGATTCGTCGCGATCGTTGTGGCGATTGTCAGCGGAATGGGCGCGATTGCGATCCTCGCGGCGTCCGCGGCGGGTGGGATCCCGGCGGCCGGCGGCTTCTTCGGCGGCGGGTCACTTGCGATGATCGCGTGTTTGAGCGCCTGGCGAGTCGCGCTCATTCGACATCACGCCGGCGCGCCCGCGCGACCCGGCCTTGCGGGGCAATTTCGCTTCGGCGCCGGCGCCACGCCACGCCAGCCGGGGCGCAGCATGCTCACCGCGAGCTTGATCGCGTCCGCAACGTTTCTGATCGTGTCGCTTGGCGCCTTTCACCTGGACCCGGCGGACGTCACGGATCGAAAAGGCGGCGCCGGCGGGTTCACGCTGTTCGCCGAAGCCTCGACGCCGATGCCAGTCGACCCGACCGCCGATTCCGCGCGCAAGTCGCTGTCGCTTTCGGACGAATCACGCGCGGCGCTCAGCGGCGGCGAGGCGTTCGCGTTTCGACTGCGGCCCGGCGGGTCGGCGAGCTGCCTGAACCTGTATCTGCCGACCGAGCCACGATTGCTCGGCGCGAGTCAGGCTTTTATTGATCGCGGCGGTTTTCAGTTTGCCGGGTCGATGTTCAAGGGCGAAACCTGGAAAGCCCTGCATCACACGTTTGACGACGGCGCGATCCCGGTCATTGGCGATGAGGCGGCTGTGCAGTGGCAGTTGCACAAGGCGCTGGGCGACGACCTCGTCATTCATGACGACTCCGGCCGCGAGCAGCGATTGCGGTTCGTGGCACTGCTATCCGGGAGCCTGTTGCAGGATGAGTTGATTATCGCGGATGACGCGTTTCGGCGGCTGTTCCCGCGAATCGATGGGTATGGCTTCCTGCTGATCGCGACGCCGGTGGCGGAGACACAAGCGGTTTCTGCGGCGCTCGAAAAAGACCTGTCGGAATTCGGGCTCGATGTCGGCGACTCGGCGGCGCGGATGCGCGATTTCTTCGCGGTGCAAAACACGTATCTCTCGACATTTCAGACACTTGGCGGCCTGGGACTGGCACTTGGCGTAGTCGGGCTGGCGATCGTGATGTTGCGGCATGTGATCGAAAGGCGCGGCGAACTGGCGCTGTTGCGCGCGATCGGTTTTCCCGATGACGCCGTGACGATCACGCTGTTGGCGGAACACGGGCTGGTCATGCTTGTCGGGCTCGTGTGCGGGCTTGGGCCGGCGCTGCTGGCGATTGCCCCTGTCGCGCGCTCGCGACCGACGGACATTCCGTGGCTCGCGCTGGCCTGGACGTTGGGCATCGTTCTGCTGAGCGGCGGCGTTTCGTTGCTGATTGCGGCCCGTCGCGCTACGCGGGCGCCGATCCTGCCGGCCTTGCGCAGCGAGTGACGCTACTCGGTTCGGGCCCCGCGCGGCTGTGATTTCCAGCGGCGGTGCATCCACAAGTACTGCTCGGGATACGTCGCGATGGCGCGCTCAAACGCTTGAGCGTATTGCGCTGTGATCCAGCGCACGGGGTCGCGCTCGTCGGCCCATTCCTCCGGCATGATGATGCGCTCGACGACCGCGCGATACCGAAACCGGTTCGCGCTGACGCGCGGGCAGTGGCCAACGATGATCGGCGTTTGATAACGCATCGCCAACAGCGCGATCGAGCGATACCACGAAGCTGGGCGATTGAAGAAATCGACAAAAACGCCCTTTCGCCCGGCGTCCTGATCGGCGATGAAGCACAGC
>JAGQOO010000085.1 GCA_020427345.1 Phycisphaerales bacterium
CACCCCCGCCTGCAATATGTCCAGCAGCCGCAGCACGCCGATGGGCCGGCGATCCTCATCCACGACAACCAGGCTCGTAATCTGGCTGTCCTCCATGATGCGGAGACAATCGATCGCCAGACGTTGCCGCGTCACGCTCGATGTCGGCACCGCCGGGGCGGACGGGTCGCGGCGGCTGTTCGTGATCGCTTCGCGGGCGGTAAGGTCGCGCGGGTTGTTCACGCGGTCAAACAATCGCCGCAGGTCGCCATCGGTAAACACGCCGACGAGATGCCGATCATCGTCGATCACGAGCGCCAGCCCAAGCCGCTTGCCGGTCATCTCGACGAGCAGCGCGCCGAAGGTGGCATCGGCGTTGGCCAGCGGCAGTTCGGCGCCGGTGTGCATCAGATCGCCCGCCCGCAGCAGCAGCCGCCGACCGAGCGCGCCTTCGGGGTGATATTGGGCGAAGTCCTCGGCCTGAAAGCCGCGCGCGTGCAGCAGCGCCATCGCCAGCGCGTCACCCGCCGCCAGCATTTGCACGCAACTCGTCGTCGGAGCGAGGTTCAGCGGGCCGGCTTCCGGCGCTTCGGGTAACAGCAGCGTGTTGGTGGATAGCTCCGCGAGGCGCGAATTCCCCCCCTGCGTCATCCCGATCACCGGCCCGCCCAACCGCCGAAAATGCGCGACAAAGCGCACGATTTCCTCGGTCGATCCGCTGCGCGACAACGCCAGCAGGCAATGCCGCGGCGTCACGATGCCGAGGTCGCCGTGCAGCGCTTCAACCGGATGCATAAACACCGCCGGCGTTCCGGTGCTGGTCATGGAAGCGGCGATTTTCTGCGCGATATTGCCGCTCTTGCCGATGCCGCTGACGACGATCTGATCGGCGCCGAGCATTGTCTGCAGACAGTCCGCGAACGCGGCGCCGAGACTGCCCGCTAATGCGCGCAGCGCGTCCGCCTCCTCGGCGATGACGCTCGCGCCGACGCGGACCGCTTCATTCAGGTTCACGGACTTGCCTGCGATTTCAGTCATCCTCACCGGTTTGGCCGTTCTGATCATGAGCTTCCTGTCCCAATGGCGCGAGCGGCGGCTCGCACTCGGCGTCGATGCGGGCTTGCAACGGCTCGCGCAGCGCCTTGTCCTGTTCCGTACTGTATTCGGTGATGGCCTCCAGCGCCTTCCGCCAGGCGCCCTTCGCTTCGTCTTGGCGCCCGCTGCGCCACAGCGCGTCGCCGAAATGTCCCAAAACGACCGGATCGCGTTCGGACGTGAACGCCACCGCACGGCCGATCAAGTGCACCGCCATATCGAAATCGCCGGTCTTGTAGGCCACCCAGCCAAGTGTGTCGACGTATGCGGAGTTCGTCGGGTCTGCGGCGACGGCGCGACGGGCCAGCCGCGTCGATTCCGCCAAGCGCTCGCCGCGGTCGACCCAGTGATAAGCGAGGTTGTTGCAGACTTCCCGCCAGTTGTCGTCGTGAGAGCCGATTTGCACAAACAGCTCCGCGGCGGCTTCGTATAGGTCGAGCCGATCGGTGGATTGCAGGACCATTTGCCGCAGATACAACAAGTCCTCCGCCCGGGCCTTCCCCGCTTTGCGATAATTCTCGATGATCTGAAGCGCTTCATCGACGCGCCCGGCCTGAGCCAGGGCCCGCAGCCAGCCCATCACATAGGCGTCAACTTCGCCGAGCGAGTTGTTGTAGATCGCGATACGCTTGACGAGCGCCGCCCACTCGATCACGGCCAGATCAAACCGGCCCGCGCGTTCGTGCAGAATGCCGAGCTCCGCGCTGCGCGCCATATCGTCGGTCGGACTCTCCGGAGCCGGAAGCGCATTCATGATCGCCATCGCTTCGTCATATCGTCCTGTGGAGGCGAGCAAACGCGTCAGGTCGTTGCGGTAATCCCGGCGGCTCGACTCGTCCACGGCGCTTGCCAGTGAATCGCGCAGGGTTTCCTCGGCGTCGCTGATGCGGCCCTCTACCGCCGCGCGTCTGACGCGAATGTCGACGAGACGACGCTCGTAGAACGGGTTTTGCGCGGCCAATCGCCCGGCGATGTCCGCCGCGCGATCCCACTGCCCGATGCGCACGAGTTGATCCAGAAACACCGCCTCGTATGCGGGGTGAGGGGTCAGCGGTCTGAGCGCCGCGACTGCCTCATCGAAAGCGACCATGTCTACTGTCGCGAGCGACAATTCCGCGACGGAACTCCAGTACGCAATGTTGTCAGGGAAACGCCGTGCCAGCGCCTCCCACACTTCGAGCGATCGTTCGAACTCCGCCACGTCAGCCGCCGTGCGCGCGACGCGACGCATATACAGCGGGTTTTCCGGGTCCTTCGCGATCAGCTCTTCAGCGATGAGCAGGGCCTCATCGGGATCGGCCTGATCCACCAGGCTCAATGCGACCTGCGTGTCATCCGGATACTCGGCGTGCAGCTTCCGGAGGGCCGCGATCGCCATGTGCCGCAATGACATACGCGGAGCGCCGGCGGCGGCGAGCGCATGAATCGCCAGCGAAACGCGTGCGCTTCGCTCGACCTCGTCCGGCAATCGCCGCGAGCCAAGCAGTGTGCGGCAAAGTTCGACTTTCTGGGCATTCAGGCATGTCTCGATCAGATTGCGAAACGCGCCAATGTCCGTCGGGTCAAGGCGAGCGGCGCGGTCGAATTGCGCCTGCGTTGCGACATCGTACGCCGCTTCCCCTTCCCGATTCGCGAGCGCGATCCCGAGGTTGGCGGCGAAACGACTGCTAGGCGGCGCCAGGTCCGCCGCCTGCCGTAGCGCGGCGGCCGCTGCGTCAACTGACCCCAACGCGAGCAGGCGCCGCCCCCGCGCCTCCCAGGCGTCTGCACACGCGCTATCAAGGGCCAGGGCCGTGTCGGCGTGCGCTTCAGCCGATTCGAGATTGCCGGAATCAATCAGCATCTGTGCCGCGAGCGCGTGCGCGAACGCCGCGAGCAGGGCCTCGTCCGATCCCGGTGTCAGGTTGTCCGATCGCGCGAAGAGCGCTTCTAGCGCGATCAGCGCATCCGCGCGACGGCCAAGGGCTTCCAGCGCCAACGCGCCCGCCAGCGTTTTCATTGGATCGTCGCTCGACAGACTCACGGGCGCCGCGGCTCCGGCATCTGACCAGGCGCCCCACCCGCGCGACGGCGCCAGCCAGGCGCTGCGCTTCTCGGCGCCTTTGTCCGCCTCCCGCGCCCGGACCAACGTTTCAGCCAACCCCGCGAGCGCGGCCTCTGCGTCGCCCGCGCGAACCCGGCATGCGGCGAGGGCCATCGCTACATCAATGTCCGTCGAGCGTGCCGCGGACATCCCGTCCCAGATCCGCGTGGCAAGTTCAAAGCGCCCATCCACCTGCAACGCGACCGCGATGCTCGCCGCAAGGAAGTACCCGTCATCATCATTCAAGTTCGCAAGCAATGCACCGATGACTTGATCGGCGTTTTCCGCAGCCTCGACAATACGCGCGAAGCGCGGCGCGTCTACCAACACGGCCGCGCCGTCCATCGCATGATTCAGCGCGTCGTCGGGACGCCCCGCCTTCAGCAACAGGTCGCAACGCAGCTTGCGCAACGCTGTCCGCCGCGCCGGACGCGGATCGCCCCAACCGGCCCCGTCGGCGACTTCCACGTATTCCCGCTCAAACTGGTCCACCCGTGTCAGCGCATCGTCGAAACAACCGATGGCCGACCACGCCCGCACTTCATCCGCCAGCCCGCCGAGCGGGGATTGATCGACAATGAACGCGACCGCCGGATCGCAGCGATGTTCGGTGTGCGTGTTCCAGATCGCCCGGTCGAAGCGCCGATACGCATCGGCCGCCGCCGTGCAGTACCCCGCCGTCTCAAGGCACTCGCCAAGCTCGTGCCATGACAGCGTGATCGTCGGGTTGTTGATCTCGGTCATCAGCCGCTCGGTCGCGGACCGCAGGTAGGGAATCGCGTCCTCATATCGCCCGGCGCGGGCCAGGCTCGCGCCGACGAGGTAGAGCGCGTCCGCCTCGCCCGATGACAGGTCATAAGCGGCTCGCGCGCAGCGCAGCGCGTCGGGCATTTCAAGGGCGAAGTGAATCCGCGCCCGTAGCGCCGCAATCTCATAGCCGGGGTTCGGACAATCTGCCCACGCCCCCTCAATCGCCCCCAATGCGCCATCGGCCTGACCCGCGTCAAACAACGCACGCGCCTGAGTCAAACTCTCGGCGGCGTCGGGGCAGGCCTCCGGTGTGGACGAAGTTTCAGGCGCTGGGGCGAGCGGCAACTCGGACAATGGAACCTTGTCGCGGGAATCCGCAAAGAGGGCCGGCGGAACCAGCCCAATCGCGATCCCCCAAATCAACAGGACAAGTCGGCCGGGAACGGGTGATACGAGTGATTTCATGCCCGCATTCTAGCGGCCACTCCGCCGCCCCGCCGTACTGTGGAGAAGACGGCGCCTGAGGCGAGTTACACTATCGCCCGCGATGCCCGATCCTTCTTCAGCCCCGCAAATCACCTGCGCCGTGTGTGGATACGACATGCGCGGGCTGAGCCAGCCGCGCTGCCCCGAGTGCGGCACGGCCTATCCGTCATTCGAGACTCTGGCAAACCGGACTGCGCCGCCGGCGTTCGAGCGAGCCACAATCTGGCAGCTCCCTTTCGCATTCTTGAAGACCTGGCTTCAGTCGCTGTTCCGTCCGGCCAGTTTTGCAAAGTCGCTTGCGGCGACAACGAACACCCGCGCGTTCATGTTCGTCGCGACATGCTACGCGTTCACGCCGCTGGCCCTGTACTTCTGGGAATTCGACCCCGGTCTCGTGTTGGGCTGGGTCGTTGTCGACGGCTTGTACCTGCTCTGCCAGACGCTGGTGCTGACAATCGTGGATCGGGCCGTCGGCGGGCCGTCCGCGCAAGGCCTGTTTGGCCGATGGTTCCGGCTCAGTTGCTACACGTCCGGCGTCGTCGTACTGGAGGCGTTTTCCGGTCCGCCAACCCTCATCTGGTTTTTGAAACCGATGGGTAGGTGGATCGCGGTGCTCGTGATCTTGCTCTGGCTGATCAGCGCCTCGTTCTGCATTGCGGAGGCGCTGAAGCGGTGGGACAAACGCACACGCTTCGTCGACGCGTGGCTGTTTCTAATCCTGTTTCTGTTCCCTTTGCACTTCGCCGTCTGGGCCGCGGCGGCGATAGTCGCATTTGATCTGGTCGGGTCGCTCGGCTGATTCCCCTGTCCACACAAACCCGCCATTGTTATGCTCAAGTTACGACTATGAGCGATTCGGAGCCCAACGGCCTCGTCGACGCCAGCCCATGTCCGCGCTGCGGATACGATATGCGCGGGTTGGACCTTCGCTGCCCGGAGTGCGGCGCGATGTTCTCATCGCGTGAGGCGCTGATCGAGGCGCAACGGCCGCGCCTTGCGTTCGAGCGAGCAAGCGGCTTGCCCATCCTCTCCGCGTTCGGACACACGTGGCTGCAATCGTTGCTGTGGCCGGCGGGAATGGCGCGTTCCTTGCCGAATTCGACCAATGCCCGCGCTATCGCCTTCGGCGTGATTTGCTTCGCCGCGACGCTGCTCTCGTTGCTGTTCGGGGCAAACATCCAATTTGTGGCCGCCTGGATCGCAACCGGGGCCCTGTATGTGCTGGCGCAGGCGATGGTCCTGACGATCTTCTTTCCTGAGCGCGGGCAGCGATCCCTAACCGCCGTTTACGGCTCATGGTTCCGCGTCGGTTGCTACACATCCGCGATCGTCATGACCGAGTTCGTCATCGGCCCGCCGCTCGTTCAGCCTTCACAAATGGCGATTTACCTGGTCGCGCCTTGGCTGGTAGAAAACCTGTCAAGCGGCTTCGCGCGGGTTTTCGGCCAATGGCTGATGCTCGTCGTCTGGTTGATCAGCCTCGCGTTCGTCATCGCCGAGCGCGCCGCCCCGCGTCAGCGTAGATCAACACGGCTTTGGATCGGCTTTGCGATCGCGTTTCTCGGCCTGTCCCACCTATACGCCGTGTTCGTGGCGCATGTGGGAACCACGATTTACAACTGGTTGGATCCGGCGTTTGGCGCCCGGTAACCTCCAGCCGCTATCATGACGTGACCGAACTTGCGGCGGGCGGCGGCGTATGCCTGTCATCCGAGCGGCGTGCGCATCCCGGCGCCATCTAAGCATTGAACTGGAGTGAAGGAAGTGGCCGAGCAGCCCATCAACTTATCCGGACCCGACATTACCGACGCGGAAATCGAGGGCGTTGCCGCGGTCTTGCGGACACCGAGCCTCAGCCTCGGCCCCAAAGTCCCCGAGTTTGAGAGCCGTTTCACCGAGCGGCTCGGCCTCAAACACGCCATCGCCTGTAACAGCGGCACGTCCGGCCTGCATCTGATCTGGCGCGCATTGGATGTCGTTGACGGCGCTGAAGTTGTCACGACGCCGTTCTCGTTCATCGCGTCGAGCAACAGCATCATGTTCACCGGCGCGAAACCCGTGTTCGTCGACATCGATCCCGACACATGGCAGATCGACGCGCACCTGATCGAGGGCGCCGTCACAACGAAGACGCGCGCGGTCCTGCCAGTCGACGTGTTCGGCTCCGTGCCCGATATGGACGCAATTAACGCGATCGCCAAGAAACGGAAGCTGCGCGTCGTCGAAGACTCATGCGAAGCGCTTGGCACAAAACTCCAAGGCGCCCCCGCCGGCACACTTGGCGAAGTCGGCGTGTTCGGCTTTTATCCAAACAAGCAGATCACGACCGGCGAAGGCGGCATGATCGTCACGAATGACGACGAAGTCGCGTTTCGGTGCCGCTCATTGCGCAACCAGGGCCGCGATCCGGACGCCGGCTGGCTGCAGCACGCGCGACTGGGCTACAACTATCGCCTGTGCGATATCAACTCGGCGCTCGGCGTCGTCCAGATGTCGCGTCTCGATGAGATTGTTGCCCGCAGAGCGCAAGTCGCTCGGTGGTATCTAGATCGCCTTAGCGCGGAAGGGCGCATCACCTCTCAGAAACTGCCGGCCGGTCTCGAGATGAGCTGGTTCGTCTTTGTCGTGCGACTCAGCGACAACTACACCCAATCCGACCGCGACCGAATCCTCGAGAACCTCCGCGAACGCGGCATCGGCTGCAGCAACTACTTCACGCCGATTCACCTCCAGCCGTTCTATCAGCGCGATCTCGGCTATGGGCCGGGCGACTTTCCGGTGACCGAGGCGCTGTCCTGTCGAACCGTGGCGCTGCCGTTTCACAATGGAATGTCGGAGGCGGATGTGGATCGCGTGGTGAAGGAGTTCAGGGCGCTGCTGTAGTCGCGCTACGCCGTGTCCATCAGCGACGCCCCGCGCCCCAGCCGAGCGCGCAATGCCGCGCGCAGCGGACGATGCTCCGGCGCTGTCAACTTCGGATCGCGCTGCACGAGCGCGAACGCCGCGTCGCGCGCGAGTTCAAGTAACTCAAAGTCCGTCATCAGGTCCGCGACGCGAAACTCCGGCAGGCCGTGCTGACGCGTGCCGAGCAATTCGCCCGGCCCGCGAAACGCGAGGTCCCGCTCCGCGATTCGAAACCCGTCGGTCGTTTCGCACATCACTTGCAACCGCTCCTTGGCCTTCGCCCCGCGCGCGTGACGCACCAGCAAGCACAAGCCGTCGCTACCGCCGCGACCGACGCGCCCGCGCAACTGGTGGAGTTGCGACAGCCCGAATCGCTCAGCATGCTGCACAACCATGATCGTCGCGTTCGGCACATCCACGCCGACTTCGACCACCGTGGTGCTGATCAGCCCGCGAATCTCGCCTCGCGCGAAGCGCGCCAGCGTCGCGTCTTTGTCTTCCTGCGACATGCCGCCGTGCAACAAGCCGAGCGGCAGATCGCGCCATGGGCCTTTACGCAGACGCTCAAACTCGTCGATCGCCGATCGCAGCTTGGGCGCCAGCGGCGGCGGCGTTTTCGTTCGCCGCGGCGCGGGCGCCGCTTTAGCCGTTTCTTCTTCGCTTTCGCCGATCACCGGACACACGAAATACGCCTGCTCACCGGCCTCCAGGCGTGGCCGCAAATCGAGCAACGTGCGCTCCAGCGCCACCGACGGTAGCACACGCGTTGTCGTAACGCCGCGACCTGGCGGCGATTGGCGGATCGTCGATACATCCAGGTCCCCAAACACTGTCATCGCCAGCGTCCGCGGGATTGGCGTCGCCGTCATAACGAGATAGTGCGGCGTTCTTGCGGCTTTTGTGCGAAACGTATGGCGTTGCAGCACGCCGAACTTGTGCTGCTCATCGACGACAACGAGCGCCAGATCGCGAAAGCCCACGTCTTTTTGAATCAGCGCCTGCGTTCCGACAACCAGGTCAATCTCGCCGCTTTCGATTGCCCCAAGCAACTCGGCACGATCGCGCTTGGACATGCCGCCGCGCAACAGGCGATAGTTCACGCGCGAATCGGCCAGATAGCGCTCAATGTTCGCGAAGTGCTGCGCGGCGAGGATTTCGGTCGGCGCCATGATCGCCGCCTGGCGCTTGTTCGCGATCGCGACGAGCGCCGCATACACCGCGACGACCGTCTTGCCGCTACCGACGTCCCCCTGCAGCAGACGCGTCATTGGATACGCCTGCTCCAGATCGGACGTGATTTCGGCGATCACCTTGTCCTGCGACGGCGTGAGCCGAAACGGCAGCCGCGCGCGAATACGCTCGTCAATCGCGCCCGTGACTTTCAGCGCCTGTCCGCGCGGCTCGCCCCGAATCGATCGGCGCTTCAACGCCATGCCGAGTTCGAGCAGAAAAAACTCGTCGAACGCGAGCCGCCTTCGCGCGTGTTCCAGCCGCGCCTGATCCGATGGCTGATGCGCTTCGCGCAGCGCCGTCGCCCGCGGCGGGAGGTCCAGTTCCTTGCGGATCGCGGGCGGCAGCGGGTCATCGATGGCGAGATCGGCGTGACTCAGTACCGACTCGATCGTCGCGCGGATCACCGGCGCTTTCAGTTCCGCCGTCGCGCGATACACGCCGACGCGCCGTCCTTCGAACCGCTCGGCGAACAGCGCCTTTTCATTCGCGAATTGCCGCACGCGCGGCTGAATGATCTCGAGCCCGCCGTTGAACTCCTGCACTTTGCCGGTCGCGCTGACATAGCCGTCTCGATACACACCGGCGCCGCGCGGCGAGCGATTGAACCAGCGCAGCGTGACCGCGCCGGTCTCGTCGTGCAAGGTAGCGGTCGCGTGCGGATACTGCCCGCCGAAGCGCGTGATCTGCCCGCGCACCGTCGCGAACATACCGGGTCGCAGGTCTTGCACCGGACAATCGCCCGCGTCGTCCTCGTATCGAAACGGCAAGTACTCAAGCAGGTCGCCGACGGTGCGCACGCCAAGTTCCGCGAACGCGGCTGCGCGCTTCGGCCCGACGCCGCGCAGATACTGGATCGCCATGTCGAGGCGCGGCGCGCTTCCGCCCGAGCGGTCGGCGAGATGAGGTGTGCTAGCGGAACGGTTGTGAGACATCGATGACATCATACGTCCATCCGCGGCGCGGTTGATGCGTAACCATCGCGGCGTAGTCCGTCGGGCGAATCAGCCGAGCGGCGGATCGTCGGGACCGGGCGGCTGCGCGCGGCTGTCCCATACCGGATCAGGGACGCCGGCCCAGCGGTTCTGGGCGCGGGCCATCACGAACAACGCATCAGAAAGGCGATTCAGATACGCGACGACAAACGGGCCGACCGGTTCTATTTCGCGCAGCGCGATCACCTCGCGTTCCGCGCGGCGACACACCGTTCTCGCAACGTGCAACCGGGCGCCGGGAAGCGTGCCGCCCGGCAGGATGAAATTCTCCAACGCGGGCAAGTCGGCGCTTAGGGCGTCCATCAATCGCTCCAGCGCGTCGACATGGGCCTGCGCGATCGACGGCGTCGGCCGACTCGCCTTGGCCGCTTCGGGCACACATAGGTCCGCGCCGAGGTGGAACAACTCGTTCTGAATACGCGATAGCGACGGGCGCAAGCGGGTTTCGAGATCAAGACACAGGGCCACGCCGATCTGGGAGTTGAGTTCGTCCACCGTCCCATAAGCGCAGATTCTGGCGGAGGTCTTCGAGACGCGCTGGCCGTCGCCGAGGCCGGTCTCTCCGCCATCGCCGGTGCGGGTGTATACCTTCGTGATTCGCGGCATTGGCAGAGCCTCCTTCGCCGATAAAACCCGCCACCATCGCGTGACAGGTGAAAGAATAGCCGACATCGCGACAGTCTGGCGCGGCATACGAGATTCTGACGCGCCCAAGGCCCAAACATTTTGCACCCTAAGGGTTGGAAGGAATCGACGGGAGATTCCGTCGCGGTCGCGGCGCGCGTTCAGCGCCGCGTGGGGTCATTGTCGACCGGGGGGACGTCACGTGGATCGCTGGCAAAACAACTTTCTCGAGAAGCTGAATCAGGCGCAGTCGAAGTGGGTCACCAGCTTTGAAGAGACCTTGAACCGGGCCGTCACGCCGGCGTTCAAACGGGTCTCGACGTTCGTGAGCGACAACGGGTTCCGCGTCACGTCGCCTCTCAAAGAGGACGGCCGCCGTTCATTCAAGTTCGAGCTCGCCGAGAACGCCTATCTGCTGCTGATTTTCCGCTTTGGTGGCATCGGCGAGTTGGAAGTCCGCACGGAGTCGTTCGTCCCGGGCCGCGAGCCAAGCCTGAACCGTTCGCCGGTGCGCCTGGTGGACGTCGACGAGGAGTGGGCCACGCGCCAATTCCAGCAATCGCTTGATATCTTTGTCGACTTGCTGGCCGGCGCCAAAGCGGCCGACGCCGCCAACGCCGAAGAACTGTTGGCGGTTTAGCCGCAGCCAGGCAGGATGCCTGCCCCCAAGGCCGTGACAGGTCGCCCGACGCATACCGGCCCAACAAGCTACGCCAGCGGGTTGATCACCAGCCCGCTGGCGAGTTTTGGATAGAAGTACGTGCTCTTCTGCGGCATCAGGTCGTTCGCGCCGCACACATCGCGCAATTCACTCATCGTTGACGCCTGCATGACAAACGCCGTCGTTTTGTGCGACTTCGCATAGTCCACCGCCGCCGCGGTCGATTTGATGTATTCGATCTTTGGGGCCGTCCCGCCGCACGCTTTCGCCGTAATCACGCGGTCCAGCACGTACGCGTGCAAAACCGCCAGCGCCAGCCGCCGCCAGGCTTCGCTGTGCCCCGGCTCCAGCGAGTCGAGCAGATCCGCCTTTGCCGGAAGCAGCGAATGCCACCCCTTTTCCGGATCGAACACCGCCACCGCTTGCGGACCGAGTTTGGCGAGCACGCCGTCGATATTGTCGGCGTTCGCACCGGAAAGCGGTTCAAGTCTCAGATTCGCGTCAGCCGCCAACGTCGCAAGCGGGACATGCGTTTCCGCCAACACGCGATGCGTCGGCAGAATCAGCGCGCCGGGGTCCTCCATCGCGCAGAACACCGTGAGCACATAATCCGCATTACCAACATCACCTTTCTGCCGCTTCCACTCACGGTACAGCAGCGCCGTGCCATATCGGTGGTGGCCGTCGGCGATGTAGATCGGCTTGTCCGCCATCGCCGCCGATGTCGCGTCGATCGTCGCCTGATCCGTGACGACCCACAGGCGACTGTCGACGCCGTCCAACACGCCCTCCGCTGTCGGCTTGGCGAGGCCGCGCTCCAGACGCTGAGCGACGGCGTTTTCGGCGTCCGGATACAACCCAAAGATCGGGCTGAGCTGCGCCCGGGTCGTCTTCATCAGCGCGAGCCGGTCTTCCTTCGGCCCACCAAACGTCTGCTCATGGGGAAACACCGAGCCCTTGCCGAATTCTTCGAGCTTCAAGCGGGCGAAGAACATCTTGCGCGTGTACGCCCGGCCGGCGTGCTCATATTGCTGGTGATAGACATAAATCGCCGGCCGCTCGTCCTGCTTCATGACGCCGCTGTCGAGCCAGTCTTGCAGCGTCTTGGCGGCTTTCTCGTACACCTCGGCCGGGCCGGCGTTCTTGGGCGGAATGTGCGGCAGGTCGATGACCACGAAATTGTTCGCGTCGCGGGCGACCAACGCGTCACGATCAGCCTGATCGAGCACGTCATACGGCGGCGCGAGCACATCGCTCAAAGCGCCGGACGTGTATCGGATTGCACGAAATGGGCGAATGTCTGCCACGGCGAGTCTCCTGCTCGGCCGACGGGGTGGTACGGGCGTCCCGCCCGTTCTTCCAGCGCGTCGGGTTCGACGACCGCAGACTACGTCGAGTGACGGAAGGCGTCGAGGGCGGCGGGCCAATCCGCGGCGTTGAGCCGAAACCAGCGGGCGGAGCGGCCTTTTGTTTCGTATTCGCCCACCGGCGAGAGGCCGCATTTCAGGATAGCGCCGCACGATGCCGCATTCGCGGCCAACG
This sequence comes from Phycisphaerales bacterium, assembly GCA_020427345.1. Classification (GTDB taxonomy): domain Bacteria; phylum Planctomycetota; class Phycisphaerae; order UBA1845; family Fen-1342; genus DSPM01. Next base: position 12,350 of record JAGQOO010000085.1, read on the forward strand.
CGACGGCATTGACGCACGGCAGGGCGCGGACACCGAACGCGAACCCGACCAGCGCCCGGCCGATTTCGGTCGCATACCCCTTGCCCCAGTGTTCCTCGAAGAATCGCCAGCCGAACTCGACGAGGCGCTCCGGCGCGAGCCCGGCGATCAACGGCCCCATCGCGGCCTGGTTATTCGGAGAAAGCTCTTTCAGCGCGATCAGGCCGATGGGGCGGCCGTCCTCGCGCGATTCGACCATCCGCCAGCCCGAAACGGAAATGGTGGTCTCGATGGCGCGAGCGAGGAACGCGTCGCTGGCCTCCGACGAAAGCGGGCCGCCCATGAAGCGCATGACGCGCGGGTCGGCGTTGAGGCGCGAGAGATCGTCGCGATCCGCCGACGTCAACGGACGCAGCCGCAGCCGCTCGGTCGTCAGGTCGTCGAGCGTGGCTCCGGCGCTCACTGGCGCGAATCGCCGCGGGCGAAGATGCTCGCGACGTAATTCAGCACATCCGTGGCGCTGGTCTCGTTGTAGCCGAAGAACTTGATCAAGCGCTGCTTGACCACATCGATCTTGGCCTGGGTCTCGTCGTCGACGACGCCCGAGACGACATTCTTCAGCTTGATCGTGTCGCGCGAGTCCTCGAACAGCTTCAACTCAAGCGCCTTGTGCAGACGCGCATTCGTGTGATATTCGAACTTCTTGCCGTCGAGCGCGAGCGCGCCGATGTAGTTCATGATTTCCTGGCGGAAATCGTCTT
>JAGQOO010000086.1 GCA_020427345.1 Phycisphaerales bacterium
TCGAATCCTGGTTCTTCTCGTCCTTCGGCTGGAAAGTGCCAATGCCGATGCGGTCCTTTTCCGACAGGATCACGCGGCGTACCACCACATGCTCCAGCACCTGCCGCCACGACCCGTCGTACTTCATCAGCAGATCATCGAACATCCGCCGGCAAAACGGGTCGAGATCGCCGTCGACGCGGAGCTGCTGATCTTCCGGCAGGTCCGCGTTGATCTGGGCCATGATTTCCTTGCGGGCCTCACGCGGAATCAGCTTCAGCGGCTCTTCGTGCATCGGACACGGATGCAGTTCCGGGCCCTCTTCGCCGTCGACTTTCCACGAGAACGTGTACAGCGCGCCGTCGTCCGTGTGCGAGTAGTGCTCCAGCCCCTTCTTCAGCAGCCGGGCGATGGTGCTCTTGCTGGAGCCGACCGGGCCGTGCAGCATCAGAATGCGGCGATCAGTGCCGTAGCCCTGCGAAGCCGACTTGAAGAACTCGACCAGCCGCATCAGGGCGCTGTCGAGGCCGAAAACGGCGTCGGCGCCGTTATCAAACGGGTCGTCAAAGAACTTGTAGTGAACGAATTCCTGCTTGAACTGGGTGTAACGGGTCGTTCCGTAGCGCAGGATCATGTCATACACACGCTGGAAGGCATTTCGCGCCAGTTTGGGGTTGGCGACGACCATATCGAGATAGTCGAAGAAACTGCCTTCCCAGTGCTGCTCGCGGAAGCGGCTGGAATCCAGGTGCTTATCGATGATTGAGAGGATTTTGTCGCGGGCGCCCATCGGCAGTCTCCAGTGACTCGCGCAACTCCTGTGGGCGAAAACACTTCCGTTCGCCCCGGTCCTTCACGACAGGATGCTAGGTCGGCCGATAACCGCGGTCAACGGGATTTTCGTCGCGCGGCGCCGAACGTCTTCTGTTATCGACGCTTTGCCGGGACGCCTTTCCAATACTGCGCGATTAGGGGTGCGGGCGGGCGGCGGCCCCGACCTTGGGCGAAAGGCATATGGGGCAGGTCACGTTCTCCGAGGCCTTCGGGACGAACTCGTATCCGCAACCAAGGCACTTCCAGAGCGGATCCATCCCCATCTCGCCGCAGTTCTCGCAGACATCCGGAAAGCGCTGAGAATGCGCCACCTGCGTGCGAATCTCATGGCCGCAGACGCGGCAGCGCATCTCGACCGCGTACCCGAAACGGGGGTTGGTGACGTCCGGAATCGTGATCCAGCGGTACACAAACACGCCGATCACCGCCAGCGCCACACCAAACGCCCCGAGCGCGAGCCGCCGGATCCGCTGGCGTCGAGCGAAGGCGCCGATCGACACTTCGCCTGAAGTGGACAACGTCGAATAGCCGCGTTCGAGGGGGCGAATCATGCGTGGATTGTATCCGGTCCGGCGCGGCGGCTCCTACCGAAAACGCCTTTCGAGTCCAGTGCGGCGGCGCATGGTACACTGCCCCGAATGGGTAAACCTCGCCGTCCGGACCCGGTCAAGCTCATTTGTGGCGTGTTGGCGAACGACGCCGACCGGCTGCGCCGCGCGCAACAGTTGATGACGCGGCGATACGGACCGATCGACGCTGAAAGTCCGATCACGCCGTTTGACCATACCGACTACTACGCGGAGGAGATGGGCCCCGGCCTGCTGCGGGGATATTGGGCGTTCGAACGGCTGATCCACTGTGAGCAGATCGCCGAAATCAAGCTCGAAACAAACGCGATGGAGCAGCGCCTCGGCGACGAGATGCTGGACGAATATCCGCGGCCGGTGAATCTGGACCCCGGCTACCTGTCGCTCAACAAGCTCACGCTGGCGACGACCAAAGACGCCAATCATCGCGTCTATGTCGGCCACGGGCTGTATGTCGAGCCGACGCTGCGATACGAGCACGAAAATTGGCGTCCGTGGCCGTGGACCTACGCCGACTATCAGCTTGACGCGACCCGCGCCTTTTTCCGCGATGTCCGCGGCGCCTATCGCACGCAGTTGCGCGAATGGCGAGAATCGCTCGGCGGAGGCGGAGGCGAATGAGCGGGTTGGCGCTGCCGCTACTCGCCGGGTTGGCCGGCAGTCTGGCTGTCTCGCTGGTGATGACACCGATCGCGATGCGCGTCGCGCGCCGCGTCGGGTTCGTTGATCGCCCCGGCGGCCACAAGTCGCACCGCGATCCGATTCCCTACGGCGGCGGCGGCGCGATCTTTCTGTCGATCTGGATTCCCGCTCTGATTGCCGTTTTGATCGCCCAGCTTGCGCCGATTGACACACTTGCCGCAACTTTCGGCGAGGCGACAAGACCATATATCGCGGGCTTGCGCGAACGCGCTTCTCAGTTCTACTGGCTGCGCGGGCGCGGCGGTGTTGCATGCCTTGGGGCTGATTGACGACGCGCGGCCGCTCGGGGCGCGCGCCAAGTTCTCCGTCATGGCGCTCGTCGCAATCGTGGTGGCGTTGATGGCGGATGTGCGCGTCGTTGGCGGCATGACGCCGCCGTGGCTGTCGATCACACTGACCGCGATGTGGATCGTGGTCATCGTGAACGCGTTCAACTTCCTCGACAACATGGACGGGCTGAGCGCCGGCGTCGCGACGATCAACTTCGCGTTCCTGGCGATTTGCGGCGTGTTTGCCGGGCAGGCGTTTGTGCCCGGGCTGGCGGGTGTCTGCTGCGGCGCGACGCTGGGCTTTCTGGCCTACAACTTTCCGCCGGCGCGAATCTTCATGGGAGATGCCGGCAGTCTCGTCGTGGGTTACATGATCGCGATCATTTCGATCATGACGACGTACTACAACGCGGAATCCGGTGGCAGCCGGCCGCCATACGCGCTGGCGATGCCGCTGGTCGTGCTGGCGGTTCCGTTATACGACTTTGTGTCGGTCGTGGGGATTCGCATCCTGGAAGGTCGCAGCCCGTTTCGAGGCGATCAACGCCATTTCTCGCATCGTCTGGTTGATCACGGCCTGAGCCGACGATTCGCCGTCTTAACGATCTATCTCGCAACCACCGCGACGGGGCTGGCGGCGACACTGCTGCCGAACGCGGACCTGCGACAAACCGTAACCATCGTGTGCCTGGTCATGATGGTGCTCGGAATCATCGCCATTCTGGAAATGCCGCCAAAGGCGAATTCGTGACAAAGCGGGGGAGTCGTGGCGCGCGCGAAGCGACTTCAGCGTCGGCTACGGGTCTTGTGACATCGCTGGGCGGCGATCCAATGCGCATCGCGCTGTTCGTCGCACTGACGGCGCTCCTCGCATGCCGTTTCTTGTTCAGTGAATCGACCACCGATGAACAGCTTGGCGTTGTTGCGCAATTCGTCGCCAGCGGTCCCGGCCTGTCGGGTCCGACTCCGGCCACAACGGCTTGGATCGATGTGGCCCTTATCGCCCTGAGCGCTGTCGCGCTTGCGATTTCTCGGCCCCGGCGTTGGCTCGCAATCGCGCCCTTCGTTTTGATTGCCGCCGGTGTCGCGCTGTCCATGTTTGCCGCGGATAATCGCCGGCTCGCTCTGAATGTCGGCGCCGACACGTTGATCACGCTAATCGCCGGCGCGGCGCTCGCGCGCATGATCAGCGCACAATGGATGCGCCAACTGGTCCTTGCGGCGGTTGTCGCCAGCGCGGCAGTTTCGGCGACAAAGTGCCTGAGCCAGGAGTTCGCCGAGTTCAATGACGTCCGCGAGGCATATCAGCAACGCAAGGCCGCGCTGATCGAGCAAGGCGTCCCGCTCGATACGCCCGAGGCCATCAACTACGAACGCCGCCTGATGTCGATGGAGGCGTTCGGCTACATGTCGCACCCCAACGTCGCGGCGGCAGGAATGGCGTTGGGCCTGCTGGCATTGCTGGGCGGCGTAGCTGGACTTGTGAGCGGGCTGCGCCGTGGCAAAGTGGAACAATACGCCGTACTCGCGCTGCTCTTGGGGCTTGCCGCGGTCCTGGTGTGGGGAATCACCCTCACGGGCAGCAAAGGCGCGATGCTCGCGACCCTGATCGCGCTGATCGCAGTGACCTCGATGATTGCGCTCCGTCGGTTAGTCGCTGCCCACAAATGGCAAACAGTCGCCATCGGCTTCGCTATCTACATCGGGGTCATTGCGGCCGGCGCCGGCTGGGGGCTGGCGCGCGGCGGGCTTCCCGGCTCATCATTGAATTTTAGATGGCAGTACTGGACCGGCGCGGCGCATGTGTACGCCGAGCGCCCATTAACGGGCATCGGTCGCGAGAATTTCGCCGCGCCATACTTGCGATACCGCTCGATCGACGCGACCGAGGAGATTCGCAACCCCCACAACATGTGGTTGACACTTCTTGTTGAGAACGGACCGTTAGGGCTGATCGGCGGCGTTTGGTTGTTGCTGATCGTGCTACTTGGCGGCGTGCGCACGAGCGGCCTGCCCGAAGCGGAGGCTCCGCCGAACGCGCCTCCAACGCCGCGCGCGATGTTCGTGCTATTGCCCATCGCGCTGGCCCTGTTTCACGCGGTGTTTTCGAACACCCCCTTCGGCGCGCCAGGCATCGGATTGTTGTGGGCTGTGGAGATCGTCGCGCTGTGGGCGATTGTGCTGATGATCGTTGTTGTCGCGTGGGACGCCGCCGGGGAGCGCGGCTCGCCGTGGATCGGCGTCGCCGGTTTGGCGGCAATCATCATGCTCGTCACGCACGGCCTGATTTCGATCGCGCCGACAGCGCCGGGCGTACTGTCGCTGGCGGCGTTGATTGGGGCGGCGATCTGTGGTCGAGTGGATAGCGCTCCAGGAGGAATGCCGGATGCGCGGCGGCTGGGCATCGGGCTCGGCGCAGCCGCGATCTCGGGTTTCGCCTTTTGGATGTTCATTATCAACCCGACGGTTTGCTCCGAGCGAGAGATGGCAGATTTTCGCGCCGTGTTAGGCAGCGCCGATGCGACGCGGATCGATGCCCTGCTTAAGCAAACACCGGATCGGTGCGATCCATGGAATCCCATGCCGACGATGGAGGTCGCGCGCGGGCTCGCGTCGGTTGCGGTCTCAGCCGGGCAGCCAAAGCCCGAGGAGTTCGCCAAAGCGGCGGAAGACGCCGCTCAACGCGCGATCGAGCGCGGCGAAACCGGCCCGGGCCCTTGGGCGTTGATTGCCAGACTCCATGAGTTTCAGTCGTCCCTTGGCGACCAGGCGCATCGCTCGCGCGAACTGAGCGCGGCGCTCGCCGCTTGGCGCGAGGCCGTGGCGCGACACCCCACCGACACGCGCCTGCGCGCATCATGCGGACTCCTGGCCGCCCAACTGGCGACGGAGAAGCCCGACCTCCGCGAGATCGCCCGTGAGAATCTCCAGGCGGCGTTGCGTGTCGATGACCACCGTTCGCCGGATGACGCGCAGCGTTTGCCCACTTCTGCGCGGAAAGAAATCGAAGCGGCCCTGGCGCGGCTGGGCGAGTAGTGACTACCGCCAACGACCAAGCACACCGACCCAATGAAGGAGCGCATCAACGACGGGTGTGCCACTGCCGTGTCGGCAGTGGTTCTCGGACGTAGCGCCAGGATCAGCCACACTGCCGAGACGGCAGTGGCACACGCTGATCAGAACACATGGCCGAGCGTGATCCCCAGCGAACGGGCCTGAGACCCACCATTTACCGAACGGCCCCGTTTCGCATATGATCTATTGATGCCGGCCGGGACCCCGGTTTGGCGGGAGGCCTCCTATGTGGTCTTTCGCAGCGTTCTGCGATGAGTTTTACGTAAACACCCGCCTGTTTGTGAAGTTGGACCTCAATCCCGCGCGCGATTCCCTGCTGCACTTCTTTGAGCAGATTCGCAAGGCGTTCCCGACCATGACGCGCCTCCGCCGACGCGACGACGGCGCATACATGCTCGACGAGGACGCCAATGATCGCGGGCGGCGGTTCGTGCGGGTGGATACCCACGCCGTGAAGTTCGGTAACTTCAGCCCGCCCGATTCCGACACGGTCGGAGCGCTGGCCGAAACCGTTCTCACACAGGCCCCTTATGCGCTCAGCCTGAGTGATCTCGATTACGACTACATGGAAGTCGCCTATTCGTTCGATCTCGAGTATCGCGGCAACCATGACGAACTCGTCTGTGACACGCTGTTTGCGGATCACCCGTTCATGCGGGCCCTGATGGGCGACGGGCGCGGCGTCATCGATTGCCAGCCGTTCTTCGGCGTTGCGTCAGCGCCGGATTGCGAGCAGCAAGTGTATCTCGAGGTCAAAGGGCGAACGTCGACATTCGAAGTGCGCACCGGCGAGTTCGAGCCGGCGCCGCTGAGCGTTTGCCTGACCACGCGACGATATTGGGGATTCCCGACCGACAAGGACCTGATCCGCACCCATCGCGACCTTGTCGAAGTCGGCGAGCAGATCGCGACCGACCGCGTCGTGCCGCACATTGTGCAGCCATTGGCGGCCGCAATCGCCAGCCAGAGATAAGATAGTCGACGGGCGTTTCGGGCAATCCCGAGAGGAATCATGAGCGGCATGAGTATTCGATTGGTCGTCGTGTCGGTCGCGTGCGTCCTTCTGGGTGGATGCATCGGAGGAACAACCGGGAATACTGGCTCGTCAGATGCGCTCCGCACATACCCTCTGTCAACGCTGGATATCGCTGAGATCAAAGCGAACGACCAGACATTACGTGTGTGGTTGATGCGCGACGACAACCAGCGCCAGGAAGGTCTGATGTGGGTGCGGGACACTGAAATCTCTGACGAGCAGGGTATGCTGTTCGTCTTTCCCGATGAGCGCGTGCGCGGCTTCTGGATGAAAGACACGATCACGCCGCTGGATATCGCCTTCGCCCGCTTCGACGGCGAAATCGTCATGACGCACCAGATGCCGCCGCTGACGCTGAACACCTTCCCGTCGGTCGAACCGGCGATGTTCGCCCTCGAGATGAAGGCGGGCGCCTTCGAAAAGCTGGGTATCGAGGTCGGGGATCACCTCGACATTCCCGCGTCAGTGCTGAACGGCGTAAAATAGTCGCGGCCTCACCGGGCGACGCCCCGGTCTGTGCTTCGTTTTCTCACGGCGCCGGCAAATGCTCCGGCGTCGTCGGCTTTTACTGATCTCGCGAGCTTGCCCGCATGAACATTTGTATCTTTGAGGATGGGGCCTATTCGCAACTCATGCCGCTTGTGTGGCTGCGGGCGTGTTTTGAGCTGCGCTGTGGGCAAAGCCGGCTGATCGACAAGATCCATGACCACTTTGACGGGCGCGTGGCGGCCGTGTGGACCAGACCCGGCCTGCGCGAGGTAGTCAAAGAGCGCGTCAAACTCGAACCCGCCGAGCGCGACGAACCGTGGTTACTGCTGAACGCGCGTTTGCTCGTTACTGGCGACGCGTTGCCGCCGCGGCCGGGGTGCGCATGGACGGAGCGCGGCCGGCTGCTCGGGGCGAGCATTGATCCCGCAACGTTTGGTTCGCTGTCGGCGGACACACTGCTGGACGAAAAGCGTACGAACGTGTGGCTGGAGGCCCTTCTGCCGGAGGCCACGCCGGACACGCTTCAACTGATCCGCTTTCCGTGGGATCTCATCGCGGCCAATGGCGCCGAATTGCGGCGGCAGTTTCAAAACGGCGGCCAGCGGAACGGTCAGGTCTACGACGGCGCGCATCTGCTGAATCAGAGCGCCATTCACATTGCCGAAGACGCCGTTGTGCAGCCCGGCGTCGTGCTCGACGCGGAATCCGGGCCGATCACGATCGCGCGCGGAGCGCGCGTCGAGGCCAACGCGGTCCTGCAGGGGCCGTGCTGGATCGGACCGGGCGCGGTGGTGCGCCCGATGGCCGTCGTGCGCGGCGACACGACCATCGGCCCGGTGTGCAAAGTCGGCGGCGAGATCGAGGCGACCATCTTTCAGGGCTACGCCAACAAACAGCACGACGGCTTTCTCGGGCATAGTTTCGTCGGGCAGTGGGTGAATCTCGGCGCCGATACCGTCACGAGCGACCTGAAGAACACATATGGCGCGATCCGCTCGTACATCAACGGCGTCGGCGTCGAAACAGGCCAGAAGTTCCTCGGATCGATCATCGGTGACCACACCAAAACCGGCATCGGCACGATCCTGCCGACCGGCTGTGTGCTGGGCGTCGCTTCGAACGTCTTTGTTCAAACCGGCGTGCCGCGATTTGTGCCGTCGTTCGCGTGGCTCACGGACGACGGCCAGACGCGCTATCGCGTAGACAAGGCGATCGACATCGCCCGCGCCGTCATGGGCCGGCGCGATCTGCATCTCAGCGACGCCGACGAGACACTCATGCGCGCGGTGGCTGAAGAAGCGTATCAGCGCGAAGCGGCGGGCTGGGACGCGGGCGGTTGATTGGGCGGAGGCGAAGTAGACGCAGGTCGGGTCATCGACCCGACATCTGCCGCCTTGGGGGCTGTCGCGTTTGAGACATTGGGCCGCATTCCGGGCTCAGGATCAAAGTGATTCGCCTATTCGCGCGTATTCAACCCGCCGTCGCAATGTGCAAGCGTTTTCATCTTGTACAGTAACACTAACCCGCCAACTGAATAACAAATCGCCGTTTCAAACAACGCTTCCTGTGTATTTTTGGCCCGCCCCATGCGCAACGCCACACTGACGACCCTATCACCCTCCGCTACAATGCGGCGCTCGGCGAGATTGCGGCGGCCAACGTCGCGCGCGACTCCATCGGGCGAGATCGGCACAATTCCGGAGGTAACGCTATGCCACGCGCGAAGCTTGAAGTCCCCTGCAAGCTCGAGAAGCTCTCGGTGCTCGACCCCGACGGCAAGGTCGACGCCAAACTCGACCCGAAACTGCCCGACAACGACCTCCTGAAACTCTACAAGACCATGTGGCAGACGCGCCTGCTCGACGAGCGCTGCCTGCACATGCAGCGCCAGGGCCGCATCGGCACCTATGGCCCATGCAAGGGGCAGGAAGCCACGCCGCTCGGCGTCGCGTACACCCTGCGCAAGGACGACTGGTATGTCCCGTCGTATCGCGAACTCGCCGGCTGCCTGTGGCGCGGCTGGAAGATCGGGCGCTACATGCTGTGGTGGGGCGGTCACGAGGAAGGTTCGCAGATTGAGGAAGGCGTAAACGACACGCCGCTGGCGGTGCCGATCGCGTCGCAGTGCCAGTACGCCATGGGCATCGCCTGGGCCAGCAAGCTGCGCGGCGAAGACACCGTTTGCGCCGCGTTCTGCGGCGATGGTGGCACGTCGCAGGGCGACTTCCATGAGGCGCTGAATTTCGCGGCTGTTTACAAGGCCCCGATGGTCATGGTTGTGCAGAACAACGGCTGGGCGATTTCGCTGCCGCGCGACAAGCAGACCGCCGCCCAGTCGATCGCGCAGAAAGCCGTCGCGTATGGCATCGACGGCATTCAGATCGATGGAAACGACATTCTCGGCGTCATCGTCGCCGCGCGCGAAGCGGTCGCCAAAGCCCGCAAAGGCGGCGGTCCGACGCTGATCGAGGCGATCACGTATCGCATGGCGATGCACACGACCGCCGATGACCCAAAGAAGTACCGCAGCGAAGAAGAGGTCAAGGCGTGGGAGCCGAAAGACCCGCTGACCCGCTTCCGCAAGTACCTCGCGCAGACGAAGAAGATCCTGACCGACAAGGTCGAGAAGGAAATCGAGACGCAGATTCGCGAAGAGATCGACGAAGGCGTCCGCATCTACGAGTCGTACGAGCTCGATCAGTACGCCATGTTCCACAATATGTACGAAACGCCGACGCCGGAGCTGCGCCGCCAGGAGGCCGAGTTGCGCGATTACCTCGAGAACGGCCGGCCGGACGAAACGCCGACCGAGCAATCCCCGACCGCGTCTGAGCGCGTCTGAGCAAAGGAGCACGAACATGCCGCAAATGACGATGGTCGAAGCGCTGAACAAAGCGCTGTTCGAACTGATGGCGGAAGATAAGAACGTGCTCGTCATGGGCGAGGACGTCGGGCAGGACGAAGGTGTCTTCCGCGTCACCGCGCGCCTGCTGAAAGAGTTCGGCCCCGACCGCTGCATTGACACGCCACTCGCCGAAGCCGCGATTGTCGGCACGGCGGTGGGGCTCGCGATCCGCGGTTTCCGCCCGGTCTGCGAGATGCAGTTCGACGGCTTCAGCTATCAGGCGTTTCACCACACCGAAGGCCACATGCGCCGCTTCCGCAATCGCACGCGCGGCCGCTACACCGTACCGATGGTGTTGCGCATGCCCTATGGCGGCGGCATCCGCGCCATCGAGCACCACAGCGAAGCCCCCGAAGCCACCTACGCGCATTTGGGCGGGTTGAAGGTCGTGATGCCCAGCGGGCCGCGCAACGCGCGGGCGTTGCTGCGGGCGGCGATTCTCGATCCGGACCCCGTTGTCTTCATGGAGCCGAAGGCGGCTTATCGCGCGTTCCGCGAAGAAGTGCCCGATGAGCCGGAAACACTGCCGATCGGCAAGGGGCAGGTCGCGCGCGAGGGCAAAGACGTCACGCTGATCACCTACGCCGCGATGGTCCGCCCAACGCTCGAAGCGGCCGAAGAACTCGAAGACGACTACGGCATCGACGCCGAAGTGCTTGATCTGCTCAGCGTCTCGCCGATGGATACCGATCTAATTAACGCGTCGATCCGCAAGACCGGCCGGGCGGTGGTCGTGCACGAGGCCCCGCGGCATTGCGGCGTCGGTGGCGAAATCATCGCCCGCATCGTTGAGGACAGCCTGATGTACCTGGAAGCCCCCATCAAGCGGGTAACCGGCTACGATACGATCATCCCGTTTTTCGCCAACGAGCGGACGTGGATGCCGGATGTGGGCAAGGTCGTCAAAGCCGCGGTGGAGACGGTGCGGTTCTAGGCGGCTTTGATCGCCACGGCTGCGATATCGCAGCGAAGTGGCGCTTTTCCGTCCGGTCAAAGCGGCATGATTTGACACGCGGCCTGACGCCGCGTCGAATGAACGTCCCGCTTGCCGCAAACGCGGCGGGCGGCGACCAGATAACTGACAAGGCAGGGCGCCAGCGTGTTTGAGTTCAAGCTTCCGGATCTCGGCGAAGGTGTGCATGAGGGGCAGGTCGTCAGCGTCCTCGTCAAAGTGGGCGACACGATCAAGGAATACGAGCCGATGCTCGAGGTCGAGACCGACAAGGCAGCGGTCGAGATCCCCTCTCCAAAGAGCGGCGTGATCAACAAGATCAACTGCGAAGCCGGGCAGGTGGTCAATGTCGGTGACGTCCTCATCGTCATTGATGACGGCTCGGCCGGCAGCCCCGCCAAGGCCGAGAAGCCCGCCGAGAAACCAGCCAAGCAGGAAGCGCCCGCCGCCCGTCAGGAACCGGCCAAGGCCGCTGTCGGCGGATCGTCGTCATCAGGCGGCGGAGCGGCTGTCGCGGCCCCACCAGCGCCGGTTGAACGCCGCGACGGCCCCGTGCCGGCGGCGCCGGTCGTGCGCAAGCTCGCCCGTGAACTCGGCGTGGATATCAACGCCATCGGTGGCTCCGGCCCGAACGGTCGCGTGACGAAGGAAGACGTCGAGCGGTTCTCGAACGGCGGTGGCGCGGCGCGTCCTGCGGCTGCCAGTGGCGGCGGCGCCCCGATCGCGCTGCCTGACGGCGACCTGCCCGACTTCAGCCAGTACGGCCCGATCCGCCGCGAGCGCGTTTCGCAGATTCGCAAGACCATCGCCCGCCAGATGACCCGCGCGTGGCTGAATGTGCCGCGCGTCTCGCACGGCGACATGGCGGATATCACCGACCTCGAGCGCAATCGCAAGGACTTGAACGCGACCGCCCGCGAAGGCGCGCCGAAGATGACCATGACGGCGATCGTCATGAAGGCCGTCGCGGTCGCGCTGAAGTCGTATCCGCAACTGAACGCCAGCTTCGACGCCCGCTCCGATGAAATCGTCTACAAGGACTACATCCATCTCGGCGTCGCGGTCGATACGCCGCGTGGCCTGGTAGTGCCGGTCGTGCGCGACGTCGACAAGAAGTCTCTGCCCACGATCTCCGGCGAACTGAACGACATGGCAGAGCGCGCCCGCGCCTCGAAGTTCGAAGTCAACGACCTGCGCGGCGGCTCATTCACGATCACCAACGTCGGCGCTCTCGGCGGTTTGTTCGTGACGCCGATGGTGAACTTCCCCGAAGCCGGCATCCTCGGTCTCGGCAAGGCGAAGCTGACGCCGGTCGTGCGCGATAACCAGATTGTGCCGCGCCTGATTCTGCCGGTGTCGCTGTCGTTCGATCACCGCATTCTGGACGGCGCCGACGCGGCCCGTTTCACGACAGACGTGATCAACATGCTGGAAAACCCGCTTCGGCTGATCAGCGCCTAGACGCCAGGCGGCCGCGAAAAGGTCGCGCGTCGTTTCCGTCGCGCAACAAAGCGCCGTCGGTCGAGGCGGGCGTCACGAGCCAGTAGGCCGGGTCATCGACCCGACAATCACTCACGTCGGCCAACCGGGCCGACGAAATCCTCCGCGCGTCCGCCCTGCCGGGCGGGAGAAAGCGGCACTCGTCCCAGAGGCTCAAAAAGCCCCCGGCAAACGGCGTCGGCCCTCCGAGCCCCCCCGCTCGCCCTTCGACCTTCGCCGTGTCAGGTCTCGTGTGAGCACAAATGGCGGCTTCGCAAGACGTGTGCCACTGCTCTTGAGCAGTGGCTTGGCGGTTTTTTCCTAGCGTCCACAGACAAAGTGCGGGATGCGACGGCGAACCCAATCGCCGAACTAACGGTTGCTTAATGCGCGCGGCCGTTGCTGCCGCGCTTCGGGCCGACCTCAAACACCGCCCCGCATTGCTCGCGCGTGCATAGCACCGTCATCGGCGGGACGCCGTCAAACTCGTCATCCGCCGTGCCGCGCAGCGCGACGAGCGTAGGCGCCAGGCCATGCGCGGCGTAAATGCAGACACCGGCGGGCAGGCTTGTTTCGAGCTCGACT
>JAGQOO010000087.1 GCA_020427345.1 Phycisphaerales bacterium
GGATCGGCGTCGTCCCCCACGAGCTGGTCGAGTTCGACCCCGAGGACCTCCACGAGCAGAAGGACTCGTTGATCGAACGTGCGAGGGCGTTGCTCGGGGACTTCCCTCAGAAAGAGGTTCCCTACGACCCGAGGGACTTCGAGTAGCCGGCGGGAAGTTCCTCCCCGGGACGCGGGCGACCAATAGTGGACGTCAAGGTCCACTATAGTCGGGTCCGATACCAAGGGCATGCACCGACAGTCCGTGCGCCCGACCGGCGTCGAACGCCGCTTCGACGAGAACGAGATCATCGTCAGCAAGACCGACACGCGCGGCGTCGTCACCTACGCCAACCGCGTCTTCCTGCGCGTGTCCGGATACACCGAGTCGGAGATCCTCGGGCGCCCGCACAACCTGATCCGCCACCCGGACATGCCGCGCTGCGTGTTCAAGTTCCTGTGGGACACGATTCAGGCCGGCGGCGAGGTGTTCGCGTATGTCATCAATCGCACAAAGTACGGCGACTACTACTGGGTGTTTGCCCATGTGACGCCGACGTTCGACGACCACGGCCGGATCATCAGCTATCACTCCAACCGCCGCGTGCCGGATCGAAACGCGCTGAACCAGGTCAAGCCGCTCTATACGAAACTCCTCAACGTAGAGAAGCGTTTTACGAACCCGAAGGACCAGTGGCACGCCTCCATGCCGGAACTGCTGAAGTTCCTTGAGAGCACCGGCAAGTCGTATGAAGAGCTGATTTTCTCGCTGCAGAATGTGCGTGTGGACACCAATTCGGCGCGGGCCAAGACGCCGGCCGAAGTGTGACGGAGATAGTGATGCTGACGGAAACCGCTGACCCGACTCTCGAACTGGACCCGGCCGCCCAGACGCGCTGGATCCGCCGGGCGGCCGAAGTGTGCCGAGCGGCCGCGCGTGGCGATCTCGAGCAGCGACTGCTGCATATCGACACACAGGGCGACATCGGCGCCCTGCTCCACGCGATCAACCACCTGCTTGACATGAATGACGCGTTCGTTCGCGAGGCGACGGCGTCACTCGAATATGCCAGCCAGGCGAAGTTCTTCCGCAGGGTATTGCCGGAGGGCATGCTGGGTTCTTTCCGCCGCGCGGCACGATCGATCAACTCCGCCACACAGACGATGGATGAGAAGACGCAGGCGCTGCGCGAGGCGGAGCGCCGCCGCGCCGCGCTCGAAGGCGAGTTTCAGGCTGCGTTGGCGCTGGTCGAGGGGCTCGGGGCGGCGTCCAAGAAAATCGGCGAAGTCATGGATGTCATTCGCTCCATCGCGAAGCAGACCAACCTGCTGGCGCTGAACGCGAGCATCGAAGCCGCTCGCGCGGGCGACGCTGGACGCGGGTTCGCGGTCGTCGCGGGTGAGGTGAAAACGCTCGCGAATGGCACCGCGACGGCGATCACGGACATTCAGAATCAAGTCGAGGCGACGCAGGCCGTGACGCGCGACGTGATCGCCGCGATCGAGCGAATCTGGGAAACCGTGCGCCACGAGAGCGGCGCCTGATCTGTCGACCTCGCAAAGCGCCGAGTTTGCCGTAACCGGCGCTCACCGTTTCTTGCTGAAGAACGCGGAATCACTGCCCAGCGCGTCGCGCATCTGGCCCAGCCCGCGGTGCAGCAGCATGTTCACCGCGGCCTTGGTCTTGTCGAGCTTCTCGGCAATCTCGCCGACCGACAGCCCCTCGAGGTAGCGGAGCTTGATGGCTTCGCGGTACTCCTCGCGGATGCCCGCCAGCGCCGTGCGCACCGCGTCAACCGCCTCGTGCCCGGCCATTGATCGGCTGGGCGACCGTTCATTCACCGCGAGCATCGTCAGCAGGTCCTCTACGCTGCTTACGACGTTGGCGTCGGCCTGCACCTGCTGACGCCCGCCGCCGCGCTTGGCGGCCCGCTGCGCGCGAGCGAGGTCGATCAGCCGGTTTTCCGCGATCCGCCCAAACCAGGCCAGAAATGCGGCCCCGTCCTCGGCGGTGAATTTGTCGATCGAGCGCGCGACGTCGGCACAGGCTTCCTGCATCACGTCCTCAAAGGCGATAACACCTTGCAGGTCGGCCGGCAGCTTGGGGCGCAGGCGTTCGACGACATTGTCGTAGTAGTGCAGGAGGATTTCCTCCAGCGCGGCGCGATCGCCCGAGGAGGCGGCCTGTATGCGCGAAATGTCGACATGCTCGGCCATGACGCGATCCTGTGACCGGCTGAACCCCCGTCTCAGGCCATGATAAGTGGCTTTGGGTCGCGGGGCGAAGAAAAATTCGACGAAAGCGCGGCGGTCGGCCTACGCTTTGAAGATTAGGGTCGCGCGCCGGCGAACGCGATGTCCGAAAAAACTATGCGCCAAACGCGCTGGCGACAGCGCGGGAGGAAACCATGCGTCCCAGGATGCGACAACTCATCACCGTAGCGGTCCTCGTGACCGTCAGCCCTTTCGCCCTGGCGACCAATTTTCTGGGCGTCGAACACACGAATCAGGGCGGGGCGACCAGCACGGTCGACCCAAACGGGTCCCTCCTGGTTTCCGGGCTCGGCCCAACCGGCGGGACCGGCGTTGACGCGCTTGTGGGCGCAGGCGAGTTCTTCATCCTGGACACGACCCTGTTCAACCCGGCGACCGTCGTTGGCGGACAACAGGCGTACACCATCTTCGGCGACGAACCGAACGATCCCAACCAGTCGCTCGGTTCACTCAGTTTCATCGACGGCGGATCGAGTCTGATGGTCCCCGTGTTCTTCGCTTCAACTCCCATCAAAGTTGTCGAGGTGTTGAGTGGCGGAATGGTCGTGGCCTCGGGAACGGTCACGGCCCCGGAAGTCGTCACAATCCTTCCGATTAGTCCGCTGGCCTCGGCCAACATTGAGTTCTACCGCGACGATAGCCGCTTCAATATCCGCCTGCCGGCGACTGCGGTCATTACGGTCTTCGCCGGACCTACGGTATCGGGCGATCAGATCCGTGTCCGGCCCGCGGCGCCAATGGATGTGACCCGGATTCGGCGTGTGGAGATGCGCGGCGCGAACATCGGCTCATTCCGGATTCGCGACGAATTGATCGGCAAATTCGGATCAGGCCATCGTGGCGTGGGCAATATCGAACTCGACTATGTCGGCGATTGCCCGACCTGCGAGATCGATATGCACAACCCGACGCCGACCGTGCCGTCGGGCATGACCATCGAAACGCGCGGCCTGCGGAGTTTCTCGCAAACCTGGCAAGACCTGGGGACGCTGACCGACGGCGCGCGAATCCGCTTCGACGCCAGCGGACTCTACGCGAGTGGACCTTCGCCGCGCCTGATTGGCGGCATCAACGCGGAGGATACGGGATCGCGGATCGAAATCACGGCCGACTTCGCCGACCCGCTGATCACCGCGCTGCGCTTCGAGTTCTACAACGGCGGTTCGCCCGTTGGCACGCTGACGGGGCGATCGCTCTCCGCGTTCGCAAGCGTCGTCGACTCGCGGTGGCCGACGGGGGCGTTTGCCCATCGGCGGATTCCAACAACAACGCCCGGCGTCGCGCGAACCACGTTCGCGTTCCTGTGGGACACGCCTGTGTCCATCTCACCGCCCGGCGGCGGCCCGGCGTTCCTGGCGGATGAAATCCGCATCGAACCGGATGGGCCGACGGTACCGACCGGCCCGACCAAGATCACGACGCTGAACACAACGGAAGAAGAAGTTCCCGACCTCGTTATCGATGGCGAAAACCCTGACCCCGGCTGTGATGGCGATATCAACGGAGATGACATCGTCGACCTGTCGGACCTGGCCGGGATGCTCGCCGCGTTCGGCACATGCGTCGGCGATGGGAACTACGCGCCGGAGGCGAATCTCAATCCGGAGGAAGATGACTGCGTGAACCTTGGCGACCTGGCCGGTCTGCTCGCGAACTTCGGCGGGTGCCCGTAAGGAGCGATCACGCGCCTGACGCTCGCGGTTTAGCGAGCTCGGCGACATCGTTATGATTTGCGACACGCGGCCGCCGACAGGCCGGCAGGAGGCGCGCATGTCGTACGACCTGAACCAGTTCGACGCCACGATCGAGTCGCTTCAACACGACCAAAGGGTCATTGAACCGCCTGCGGCTCTTGCCGCCAGCGCCCATTGCGGATCGCTTGCCGACTACGAGCGGCTCTACCAGCGGTCCATCGCGGAGGCGGAGACGTTCTGGGCCGAGATCGCGTCGGAATTCTGGTGGAGCCGGAAGTGGGACCGCGTGCTCGACTGGCGTTTGCCCGACGCCAGGTGGTTCGTCGGCGGCGTCACCAACGTCTGCTACAACTGCCTGGATCGTCAGATCGAGCACGGGCGCGGCGACCACACCGCGATTCTGTTCGAAGGTGAGCCCGGCGACACACGTGCGATCACCTTTCGCGAGCTGCGCGACGAGGTTTGCCGCTTTGCAAATGCGTTGAAGAAGCGCGGCGTGCGCAAGGGCGATCGCGTCACGATATACATGCCGATGATCCCCGAGGCCGCGATCGCGATGCTGGCCTGCGCGCGAATCGGCGCCGCGCACTCCGTCATCTTCGGCGGCTTTTCGGCCCAAGCAATCATTGATCGCGTGCGCGACGCGCAGTCCGAGATTGTCATCACCGCCGATGGCGGATGGCGGCGCGGATCAATCGTGGAACTGAAGGAGAGCGTCGACGAAGCCGCATCGCGCTGTCCCGATATCAAGACGGTCATCGTCTATCAGCGCTGCGACAACGATGTCGACATGAAAAGCGGACGCGATTTCTGGTGGCATGAGCTCGTCGCGGCCGAATCCACAGAATGCCCCGCGGAGCCCTGCGACGCCGAACAGATGCTCTTCCTGCTCTACACGTCCGGCTCCACCGGGAAGCCGAAGGGCATTCTGCACACGACCGGCGGATTCATGGTCTACGCGGCCACGACCGCCAAGTATGTGTTCGACCTCAAGCCCGACGACGTCTACTGGTGCACGGCCGATGTCGGTTGGATCACCGGTCACAGCTACGTCGTGTACGGCTTGCTGGCCAACGGCGTCACGTCGCTGATGTACGAAGGCGCGCCGAATCACCCCCAATGGGATCGTTTCTGGGACATCATCGAACGCCACAAGGTCACGAAGTTCTACACCGCCCCGACCGCAATCCGCGCTTTCATCCGCGAAGGCCGCGAACATGTCGACAAACACGACCTGTCGAGCCTGCGCGTGCTCGGCAGCGTCGGCGAGCCCATCAACCCCGAGGCGTGGTTGTGGTATCACACGGTCATCGGCCGCGAGAAATGCCCGATTGTCGACACATGGTGGCAGACGGAAACGGGCGGCATCATGATCACGCCGCTGCCCGGCGCAACGCCGACGCGGCCCGGTTCCGCGACACGCCCGTTTTTCGGCATCGACGCGGCGGTGCTCGACAAGAGCGGCCGCGAGTGTGCCGCGAACCAGGGCGGTTTCTTGTGCATTCGGAAGCCCTGGCCAGGAATATTGCGCGGGATCTATGGCGATCGCGAGCGCTTTGTTTCGCAGTACTTCTCTGAAATCGAGGGCGTGTACTTCGCGGGCGACGCTGCCCGGCGCGACGAAGACGGCAACTTCTGGATCATGGGTCGCGTTGATGATGTGCTGAACGTCTCGGGCCACCGCCTCGGAACCGCCGAGGTCGAATCGGCGCTGGTAGCCCACCCTGCCGTCGCCGAAGCCGCCGTCATCGGCGTGCCGCACGAAATCAAAGGCAGCGCCGTCGCCGCGTTTGTCACGCTGCGACATGATCGGCAGCCATCGGCTGAACTACGCGAAGAGTTGCGGGCGCATGTCGCGAAGGAAATCGGCGCGATCGCCAAGCCGGATCAACTGCGCTTCACGCAGGCCCTTCCCAAGACGCGTAGCGGCAAGATCATGCGGCGGTTGCTGCGGGAAGTCGCCGGCGGCGGAGCGGTCAGAGGCGACACGACGACGCTCGAAGACCTGAGTGTCCTCTCGCGTCTGCGCGACGATGATGAGGCGTAATGGCTTGAGTTCTTGTCCACATCGGATCGATTTATGACGACGCCTCGCTTGAACGACTATCTCAACCGCCGTGTCGTGCTAGATACGCAGGGGCCGCTGCTCTACATCGGCACGCTGCTGGCGTTTGACGAGCGCGGCTACTGGCTCGGCGACGCCGATGTACACGATCGCAATGACGGGCACAGTGGAAAGGAAGTTTACATTTCCCGCGCCAGCGAGCTTGAGCGCACCGGCGTGCGGAATGTGAATCGCCGCCGCGTGTTTGTCGAGCGCCACGCCATCATCAGCTTGTCGGGTCTGGATGATGTCAACATCGTCGAGGAGTACGACGATTGATGCGCCTGACCTGGCGCCGCATGCGCCTTACGCCGCGCCGCCGCTTCGCGACATCCCAATCCGGCCTTGACCACAAAGAGACCATCGCCGTCACGCTCGAACACGACGGCGTGACCGGCCTCGGCGAAATCACGCCTTCGCCGATCTATGGCCAGAGTCTTGAATCGGCAGAAGCCGCTTTGCCGCGGATCGCGGATGGTCTTGGCGACGATCCGCTGGCGATCGAGCCGGTGATTCAGCGGCTGTTGCGCGATTTTGGCGACCAGCGCGCGACAATCGCCGCGATCGACAGCGCGCTGCACGACTGGGCGGCGCGGCGCTTCAATGTGCCATTGTGGCGATGGCTGGGGCTGGAGCGGCCGCGCGTGCGCACGATGTACACCATCAGCGTCGCGACGCCGGCCGAAGTCGCGGAAGCGGTGGACGAAGCGATCGCGGCGGGTTTCTCAGCGCTCAAGATCAAAGTCGGCGGCGAGCACGATGAAGCGGCGCTAGAGGCGATTCGCGCGCGGTTCGACGGGCCGCTGCTGCTCGACGCGAATCAGGCGTGGTCGCCGGTCGAAGCGGGCAAACGCGTTGAGGCGTTACGGCGTTTTCGACCATGGCTGATCGAGCAACCTGTTCCGAAAGCCGATTGGCGGGCGCTCGGCGAGTTGGCCGCGCTACGCGTGGCGCCCATCATCGCGGACGAGAGTTGCGAAACGCCGGCGGACGTCGCAAAGCTGGCGGGAGTCGTGGACGGCGTGAACATCAAACTCGCCAAGTGCGGGGGCGTGCGCGAAGCGATGCGCTGCATCGCCGTCGCGCGGGCCTGCGGCCTGCGTGTGATGCTCGGGTGCTTTCTATCGAGCGGCCTCGCGGTGGCGCCGGCGCTGCACATCGCGAGTCTGGCGGACGTCATCGATCTGGACGGACACCTGCTGCTGCGGGAGGACCCGTTTCCGGGGTTGGAGAGCGCGGGTGAATTAGTCTCGGCGCCGGATACGCCGGGATTGGGCGTGGCGGCGAGCGATAACTGAGGTTGGGTGTGGCCGATGGCCCCTGCGCCCGACCGTAGGCGCGGGACCACTGCCGAGACGGCAGTGGCACACGAAACGCGTCTCACCCCGGTATCAAGCGCGTCGGGGCCGCCGGCCCCGTCGAATTCCGGTTTGCCCGTTCGGTGGCCGATAGGTACATTACTGGGTCCTATGGGCGCGATACCTCCGATCACACTCCGCCACGCGACTTTGTGGGCCGTCAGCGCGCTGCTGACGGGTCAGAGCGTCATGCTGTCGGCGCAACGCGCGGCCGAGGAGCAGGCCGCGCGCGAGGCGGCGATCGCGAAGGCCGCCGAGGCGGACGGAGCCGATACCGAAACCACTCCACCTGACGAGCCGGCCGAACCGTCGGTGTGGGTGTCCGTCGCCGGCGCGGATTCGCTGCCGCCGCGCTGGTGGAATGGGAGCATCGTCGAAGCCTCCGCCGAGCGCGCGGCGCTGGAGCGCTTCGTTCCGACGCCCTTGACGCCGGCGATCGCAATCGCGGATTCCCCGGCGCGCCCGGCGTTTGAAACAACGTTTGTCATTCCGAGTTCCGGTCGATGGCTGGTTGAGCGATCCGCGCACCTGCGGCACATTCAGACGACCGGCCCCCCCGCCGCCTGACAGTTCAACGTTGCTCGCCGATGTGGCGGCTATCTCCTTCGCCTGCTTCGTAGCGTTTGACGACAAGACCAACCGCGTATGCGCCATCGACGGCGCGGCGCACGGCTCGCTGTAAGGAACAACTCAAATGGTAGAAAAGAACCTGCGACAACGATTCATCACGATCGGCATCGTGATGGTCATCGCGCTGCTCGTGCTGTTCCGCTGGGACAAGGACGAGGGCCTGACGCACAACCTCCGCCCCGGACAGGACATCGCCGGCGGCTTCTCGATGATCTTCGAGATCGACGACACGGGTGTCGAGGACTGGCAGCGCGCGACGCTGGCCGAAGACATGAAACGCCTGCTTCAAAAGCGCGTTGACCCGACCGGCGTCAGCGACATTCAGTGGGCGGTGCTCGGCCAGAACCGCATTGAAGTGCGCATGCCGCTCCCGCCGCCCGAGGCCAAGAACCTCCAGGACGAGTACCTGGCGGAGATGAACAAGCTGATCGAGGAAAACTCGCTGTCACGCAGCGCGATCTACGCCGCGATGGAGGCGAAAGACGAGCAGCGACAAGTGGCGATCGACCAACTGGTCGGCGCTAACCCGGCACGTAAGCCGGTGTTGGAAAGCGCCGCCGAGGCGTTCGACAGGTGGCAGGCGGCGAAAGCGGCGTTGGATGCCGGTCCGCAGCCGGCTCCCGAGCCGGCCGAGGGGGAAGAGGCCAAGCCGCCGAAGACCGAGGAAGACCTCAAGCTGGACGCGCGTGACGCGGAAGAGGAATACCGCGACATCATCGACGAACTGCTGGAGGAGAACTTCCCGGTCAAGAGCTTCACCGAAGCGATGTCGATGGACAAGGCGTCCCCGATCCGGACGAACATCGTTGAGAATCTCAAGACCAAATACAGCGCGGTCGCCGGCGAGATTGACGCCGTCATCGCCAAGAACGACGCCTGGCGGGCCAAGCGCGGGTTCCTGGACGGACCGGCGGACTTGCGTCGCATGCTCAGCGGCGCCGGCGTGCTGGAGTTCCGCATCCTCGCGGATCCGCCGGGCGCGAACACGGCCCGATATGACACGCTACGGCAGAAGCTGCACGATGAAGGGCCGGCCAACGCGCGAGACGATCTATATGCGTGGTTCAAGGTCGACAACCCGCCGGCGTTCTTCAATGTGCAGTCGATCGATCAGTGGCCGCGCGAGCAGCTCGAGGCGAAGCTCCGAATCGTCGTCGAGAAGAGCGGCGACACGTTTTTTGTGCTGGGCAGGATCAGCCCGGACGCCGGCCTGCTGCACGAGCCGGGCAAAACGAAATGGCGGCTTGAACGCGCGTCCGTCACACGTGACAACTCCGGACGCCGGGCAGTGGCATTCCAGCTCGACGCGGTCGGCGGCGACCTGTTCCGCAAGCTGACGCGGGCGAACGTCAACAAGCAGCTTTGCATTCTGGTAGACGACGTCGCGTATTCAACGGCGAACATCAACGAAGAAATCGGCGCCAGCGGTCAGATTTCCGGCGATTTCAGCACAGACAAGCTGAACTATCTGGTGCAGACGATGCAGGCCGGCGCCCTGCCGGCGCGGTTGAAAGACACGCCGCTGAGCGAGCGGGCCGTCGGGTCGAGCCTGGGTCAGTCGAACCTGCATCAGGCGTTTTCGGCCGGCGTGATCGGCCTGGTCATCGTCATTCTCGTGATGCTTGTTTACTACACGGTCGCTGGAGTCGTCGCGAATGTGGCGCTGCTGTTGAACGTGCTGTTCGTCCTGGCGGCGATGGCGATGCTCGGCGCGCGATTCACGCTCGCGGGCATTGCGGGTGTCATCCTGACGATCGGTATGGCGGTCGACGCGAACGTGCTGATCTTTGAGCGCATGCGCGAAGAGCGTGAGCGCGGCGCCTCGCTTCGCATCATGATCAAGAACGGATACGACAAAGCGTTCTCGACGATCATCGACGCCAATATCACCACACTGCTCACGTCGCTGATCCTGTTCTACGTCGGCAGCGAGGAGATCAAGGGCTTCGGCCTGACGCTGGGATGGGGCATCGTGATCAGCTTGTTCACCGCCCTGTTCGTCACCCGCACACTGTTCTCGTGGATGGCGAAGGCCGGCATGATCAAAGACCTCAAGATGGCCAAGATCATCGGCGTGCCCAACGTCAACTGGTACGGCCTGCGCGGCGGGTTCGCCTTGTTTTCCGCGATCGTCATCATTCCGGGCCTGTTCCTGCTGTTCAACCGAGGCGCCGACGCGCTGGACGTTGAGTTCCGGGGTGGTGTCAACGCCGAAATCGAGCTGCGCCGCGACGCCAACCTCGACGATCCCGCCATCCAGAAGCTGCTGGGAGACGCGGGCGACCACATCGCCGCCCAGGGTGACGCCATCGGGCAGGCGACAGTCAGCGCAGTGCCGAACGAGGAGCAGGTATACCGCGTACAGGCGCCGGGCGGCACATCCGCCGAATTGCTGGCGGCCATCGTTGCCGAGCCGCTGGAGGAAGCCAAGGAGCGTCTGGTCGAACGCGGCGGAGTAGCCGTGTCCGGCGAGGGTGACGCGGTCATCATCCAGGGCACGTCCGCAGCAAACGTCGAGAAGCTGCAAACCGCGATCCGCGGGCTGACCAGCTCGGTGCGCCAGTCCGGCGCCAACATCGCGGCTTCCCGCGTCGGCGCCGTGTTGGGCGGCGGCCCCGAGGACAAAGGCCGATTCTGGGACATCACGACGACCGAAACCAACAAGCGGCTGGTGCAGGTGGCGCTGGTTGACGCGCTCGCGGACAAGCTTGTGATTCAGCCGCGTATCGCGCACCGCTTCGTCGGTCAGCCGACGGCCCCGCAGCTGCCGTACCCGATCGACAACCGTCGCCTTTCCGCGGTGGTGCCGACGCTACCGGATCGGCTCAACACCGACCTGACGGACTTCCTCGGCGGCGCGGCGCTTGTGTTCGATAAGCTCGAACCCGCCGTTTCGGTGCAGGACTTTGAAGACCGCCTTCGCGCGATGCGACTCCAGCCGGACTATGCCAACATTCCGTGGCGGCGTTTCGAAGTGATCGGCGTGGACCCGGCCGGCAAGGACATGGACGGCCACGAGACGTACACGCGCGTCGTCGTCGTCGTGGTCGATTCCGACCCCGACTATGCGTACTCGACGGACGCCGGACGATGGGCCACCGGTTTCGCCTCGCAGGAGGTGGCGCTGGCGGGCGCGACGCTCGACCGCGAACAGACGCTGCGGAAAGTGACGCAGTTCAAGCCGCAGATCGCGTCTCAATCCCAGAGCCGGGCGATTATGGCCCTGGTTCTGTCCTGGGCAATGATCATCGGCTATCTGTGGATTCGCTTCGGCCGCCCGGCGTACGGCGTGGCGGGCGTAATCGCCCTGATTCACGACGTGTTCATGGCGCTGGCGTTCCTCGGCTACGCCGCTTTCATCGGCGGGTCCGGCGGTATCGGCGGCCTGCTGCTGATTGACAAGTTCAAGATCGACATGACCGTCATCGCGGCGTTTCTGACGATCGTCGGTTACTCGCTGAACGACACGATCGTCGTGTACGATCGAATCCGAGAGAATCTACAGCGCCAGGGCAAGCGCAAGACCTATGAGGAGGTGCTGAACGCGAGCATCAACGAGACCCTGTCGCGGACGATCCTGACCTCGGGCACGACGCTGCTCGTCGTCGTCGCGCTCTTCTTCCTCGGAGGCGCGGTCATCCACGATTTCGCGTTCGTCCTGATGGTGGGCATCGCGATCGGCACCTACTCCTCGATCTTCGTCGCGTCGCCCTGCCTCATCTTGTGGGAGGACTACGTGGGCAAGCGCATGAAGTCGAAGCCCAAGCCGAAGACGGCGGAGAAGGCGGCCTGATCGAATGTGGGACGCGATCCAGAGCGTGCTCGGGATCGGGGCGCTGTACCTCTTCCTCCTCGGGGGACTGGTCGCGATCATCTTCGGTCTGCCGGGCACCTTCGTGATCCTCGGCGCCGCGGCCGTCTACGGCTGGGCGACGGGGTTCGCGCACATCACCGGGGGGACCCTCGGCTGGCTCACGGCGATGACCGTCGCCGCCGAAGCGCTGGAACAGATCGCCGGGGTCTACGGATCCAAGAAATTCGGCTCCTCGCGCAAGGCGCTGATCGGATCGATCGTCGGCGGCATCGTCGGCGCCATCATGTTCGCGCCCTTTCTCCTGGGCGTCGGCGCCGTGTTGGGCGCCTTTTTCGGCGCCTTCGCGGGTGCTTTCCTCACGGAGATGATCTTCGAGCGCAAGGAGATGCGCGAGGCGCTCCGGAGCGGCTACGGCGCCTTTTTCGGCCGGGTGGGGGGCTTCATCTTCAAGATGTCCCTCGCGGTGGCCATGGTCGTGCTCGTGAGCTTCCGCCTCTGGTAGCAACTTCGCCGTCGCGCGAAGGGAGGGAACCGTGGCCAAACAGTGGGTGCTTCGCGAGCTGGACGGTCCGCTCGGACCGGTCGCCGCGGAGATCGCCCAAGCGCTCGGCGTCACGGCCCTCACGGCCCGGATCCTCGTCCTGCGGGGCCACCGGGACGCCAAGGGCGCGCGACGGTTCCTCGACGCGGATCTCCAAGACCTTCACGATCCCTTCCTTCTGAACGGCATGGACGCGGCGGCCGACCGCATCGCCCGCGCGGTCCGCGACGGCGAGACGATCGCGGTCTTCGGCGACTACTACGTCGACGGCGTCACCGGCGCCTCCCTCGTGACGCTGTTTCTTCGCGAGTTGGGCGCCCAAGTCCTGCCCTACGTGCCGAATCGCTTCACCGAGGGCTACGGGCTGAACCTGGGCGCCGTGCGGACGCTCGCCGAGGCGGGCGCGAAGGTGCTCATCACCGTCGACTGCGGCGTCACGAGCGTCGAAGAGGCGGCCCTGGCCCGGGAGCTG
>JAGQOO010000088.1 GCA_020427345.1 Phycisphaerales bacterium
GTGAGGTGGCTGAAATCTGTAACATCAGTCAGCAAACGGTGATACGGTGCTTCGACAAGGGAGCCCTGCGCGGCTATCGCGTGCCCGGCTCCCGCTTCCGCCGCATTCCGCGGGACAGCCTGATTCAGTTCATGAAGGACAACGGCATCCCGCTGACCCAGATCGAAATGGGCAAGCGTCGGGTGCTCGTGGTGGATGACGACCCCGCGATTCTGGAAATGCTGGTCGAGTTGCTGGAGCGGACCGGGGACTTCGAGGTTCAGACGGCCGCGACCGGCTTTGACGCCGGCAAAGAGGCCTCGCGGTTCCGGCCGGACGTGATCGTGCTGGACTTCATGCTTCCGGATATCAACGGCAACGCGGTGATCAAGTCGATCCGTGGCGACGAAGCGCTGCGCGAAACCCGAATCATCATCGTATCCGGCGTGGTCAATCGCGACGACGTGAAGTCGCTGCTAGAGACCGGCGCGGATGATTTCCTGCAGAAGCCTTTCAGCGTCGACGAGTTGGTTGCGAAGATCAACGACCTCGTCAATCAAACAGCCGGTTAGACGCGATGTCCACGATGACGACGCCATCGCCGGAACTCACGCTGAAGCACTTGGACGCGCTGCCGACGCTGGATGCGATCGCTGTGCGGTTGCTGGCGGTCGCGGCGGATGAGGACAGCAGCGCGCGTGACCTGGTGCGGATTCTCCGCGCGGATCAGGCGTTGACCGCGCGCGTGCTGACGGCTGCGAGTTCAGTCGGCGGCGCCGCTCGCCCGATTCGCACACTCGACCAGGCTGTTCCGCTGTTGGGCTTTTCCGCGATTCGCAGCCTCGTGCTGGCGGTGAAGGTCTTCGGTTGCTTCCCCGACGCGGGTCGCGATGAAACGGCCTTCAACCGGCGTGAGTTCTGGAAGCACTCGCTGGCGGTCGCCTGCGCCGCGCGCAGTATCGCGGCGGCGATGGAGCGCCTGAGCGTGGACCCAGAAGAGGCGTTTGTCGCGGGTCTGTTGCATGACCTCGGCAAGGTCGCGCTCGACGCGGTTTTTCCAAAGGCGTATGAGCGGGTGGCGCGGCAGGCGGATGAGCTACGCTGTGACATTTCCGACGCCGAACGCGAACTGCTGGGGATTGATCACACGATCGCCGGTCGCAAGCTTGCGGAGCGATGGGGGCTTCCGAAGGGTTTCGCCGAGGCGATCTGGCTGCATCACCTGTCGGCGGATGCGCTTCCGTCGAGTGTCAGCGCCGGTTCCATGGTCGCGATCACTCGCCTGGCGGACACGATCGCGCGTGAGCAGCGCATCGGCTATTCCGGCAACTACCAGTTCTACGATTCATCCGAGCAACTCGCCGCCCAACTCGGGCTGAGCGATCGGCAGTATGAGCAGATTGTTACCGCACTGGCGCCCGCGGTGGCGGCACAGTGCGAATTGCTCGGGCTCGACCGTGACACGAGCGACGAGCTTTACGTCAAGTCGCTGCGCAACGCGAACACCGAACTGGCGGAACTGAACCAGCGTCTTGAGCGGCACAACCGCCAACTCGCGGCGGGAGCGCGCTACTTCCGCGCTATGACCGAATTCGATCGGCGTCTGTCGGATTCGAGCGATGTCAGCGACGTCGTCATGGCGATGACGCGAGCGACGCAGATCGCCACCCAACGCCAAAGACTGGTGGGTTTCGCGTTACACGAGGACGCCGCCGGCGTCGAGATTGGCTGGATCAATACGGAAACCGGCGATGAAGGCGTCGCCACGGAGTTGGTGTCCGCAGAGCTGCGCGAATGGACACAGCGCGGGCGCGACGCGCTGGATCTGCTGATCGCGCCGGCGCCGTACTCCGTTCGCGAAGTTGTTTCGGCATGGTTTGGGGAGGCGGAAAGCCGCAGTTGCTGGATGCTGCCGGTGGGGCGCGACGGCGTCGTTCAGGGCGGCATTGTGTACGTTGCGGACGATGACGAGCGGTCGCGCTACGCGAGCGAAATGGACGAGCTCCGCGCGTATCTGACGAGCATCGGCCTCGTGATCGGCAGGGCACATGCGCACGCGAAAGCGCGGCGACTGAGTGACGAACTGGCCGAAACGAATCGCCGCTTGCAGCAGACACAGGCGTCATTGTTGCAGCAGCGCTCGCTGTCGATGATCGCGAACATGGCGTCCGGGGCGGGGCACGAGCTGAATACGCCGTTGACGGTGATTTCGGGCCGCGCGCAGCTGTTGAGCGCGAAGGCGACCGATCCGGAGACGAAGAAAGCGCTCGATCTGATCCGCGACAAGGCGCATGAGTGCAGCCGGATTGTCTCGGAACTGATGGAGTTCGCGTCGCCGCGCGCGCCGAAGCTGGAAGCCGTTGATCCGGCGCAGCTGATTGAGGAAGTCGCACGGCGTTGGCGCGAGAAGATGGATGACGGCGCGCGGCGCTTGCGAGTGCAACGCCCGAAAGAGGACATCGCAGGGTTCGCGCTGTTGGTGGACCCGGCGCAGACCCGCGACGTGCTGGACGAACTCGTCGGTAACGCGGTTCACGCGATTCAACAGAACGACGGCGCGATCACGCTGACGTGGCGCCCGGCGCAGCGAACGCCGGGCCGCGCGGATCAGGCTCACGTCCCGAAAATCGAGTTGCTGGTCATGGACACGGGTATGGGCATGAAGCCCGACGTCCTCCGGCGGGCGTTTGATCCGTTTTTTTCGTACCAGGCCGCCGGTCGCAATCGCGGCATGGGGCTTGCGACATCCCATCGTATTGTCGAGATTCTCGGCGGTCGCATCTGGCTGGAGAGCCAGTTCGGCCGCGGCACGGTTGCGCACGTGGCGCTGCCGGCGACCCGAATCTGAGAGCAATAATGCGTTTTTCGTTCGTGAGTCTGCCCGTCGTTCCGGCGGCGGTGGTCTGTTTGACGCTCGTAGCGGCGCTAGGCGGCTGCCCGATGACGAATATCCCCGAGCCGGCCGACCCGAACGCGATCTCGTTTTCGCGCGATGTCCAGCCGATTCTCGACGCCCGCTGCACGAGCTGCCATCAGACCAACGGCTTTGCAGACCTGGCGGGGATCGACCTGCGCCTGACGAGCGATGTTGCGGTCGCACACCTGCTCAATATGCGCAGCGTCGAGGACGCGGATCAGCGATTCGTCACGCCCGGCGATCCGAACGCGAGTTTGCTGGTCACGAAAATCGAATCCGGCCCGCAGCCGTTCGGTTCGCGGATGCCGCTGTTCAGCTCGCGGCTGAGCGATACGCAGATTCAGACGATTCGGGCGTGGATTACGCAAGGGGCGCAGGACAACTAGGCGCGGCCCTGGACCGCAGGTTGGGGGAAGCAAAAAGGGGAAACGAATGCGAAGCGTCCTTGGCAAGGGCCTGTCCGCGCTGGGAATCACATTGGCGCTGGCGGGTGGCGTCTACGCCGCCCCGATTACGGGGCAGGTCGACAACTTTCAAGATGGAACAGTTCAGGGCTGGGGCGGCGCGAATGTCGCCAATGTGGACGGTGGCGCGGGCGGCGCCGGCGATCGTTTTCTGAACGTGATCGCCGACCAGCCGACCGGCCCCGGCAGCCGCATCGGCGCTTTCAACGGCTCGACGAGCTGGACCGGCGATTACGAGACGGCGGGAGTAACGGGCATTCAGTTCGACCTCGCGAATTTTGGCGCGACTGATCTGGATATGCGCGTCATGCTCTTCGGGGTCGGAGGCAGTTTCACGTCGACCATCGCTACGACCGTCCCCGCAGACGGCGCGTGGCACACGTACACGTTTGGCTTGTCCGCCGCCGACCTGACGCAAGTCGGGGGCCTCGGCACACTCGATCAAACGCTGACTGCCGTTGACCAGGTGCTGATTCGCCACCAGCCCGGAGCGCCCCTGGGTCCGGGGCAGGGGGTTGTCGTCGAAGGTCAGCTTGGCATCGACAACGTGACAGCGATTCCCGAGCCGGCAACGGCGGCTTTGCTGGGCCTAGTTGTGGTGATGCTGCGGCGTCGTGCCTAGACGCTGAGTCCGAAGGCCAGTCTTGCGGCAACGCGGTTCACTGATCCTCCGCCTCCGCCGCTTTTTTCGTGCCCCACTGAAACCCTACCGGTCGCTGGCTCCACAAGTACGCCGACCGCGCCTCGTTTCGGCAGCCGGCGTCGCCGGCGACTAAGCCCCATTCCACCGGCCCGGCAACGCCGGTCGCGTAGCACGTCAGGTTTCCCAAGCCGTCGGCGATCAAAACGTCCAGTTTGCCGTCGCCGTCCGCGTCTGCCACGACCGGCGCCGATGTCGGCGTTGCTGCCAGCGGCTCACATAGCAGCAAGTGGCCCTCGGCACTTAGCACGAGCAGCGCGCCACGCGCGCCGCGCTGGGCGTCTGCTTTCATTTGCTCGGCGCCACTCTCGCCTTCCTCGTCGTCAACCAGCTCATACTCGGCCGCTCGTGGCGTTGGCTTTTCTGCGACCCGCGTCCGATCAACCGCGACAATCACCTCCGCAACGCCGTCGCCGTTGATGTCCGCGATTGCCGGCGGCGTGTAGATCGCGCCGTCAAAGGCGTATCGCCAGCGCAGACCCGCGCCGTCAATCGCCGCGATGGAGGATCGCTCCAGCGACGGGTTTTGCGTCGCCGCGATCACCAGTGGCCGCGACTCGTCTTTCGGCCAGATGGATCGAACGCCGACGATGGGCGCCGGCCCGCTCCGGTCGCGCAGCATGTTCAAACGCGTCAGCGTATCTTCACCGGCCGGCAACACCCATAAGCCGCCGTCCCAGTCCGCGAGGTAGTCAACCCGCACGCCGTCTTCCGGGCCGACGCCGCAAACCGCGCCGCCGAATCCCTCAAGTCGTCCATGCCAATTCACGGCGCCGTTGCGTGTATCGACCGCCACGAGTTCGCCCTCGCGTGTCGCGGCGATGATCTGCCCGAACGGCCGCCACGCAAGACGCCATTCGACATTCGATCGGCCGAGATTCGCGACCCAAGCGGTCGAGCCGCTATGACCGGTCAGCATGATCAGCTTGCCGGCGTCCGTCGCCACGATGACGTCGCCGACGCCGTCCTGATTCGCGTCGATGACGAGTGGCGCGCTGCTGGCGGGCGCCGCCAGCGAGCGCTGCCAGCGAATGGCGCCGTCCGGATTAACGGCATACAGCACACCATCTCGACAGGCGACCGCGAGCCAGCCGTCCGCCGCCGCGATGCCCGTCACATCGCCACCATGCGGCGGTTGAAACAAAAACGCCGACGCTTTGCCGGCGCCGTCGACGATCACGACACCGTCGGCGTCGTCGTTATCAACGTCGGAGCCGCGCCCGCGCGTGGCGATGAATACGCGTCCGTCGATCGGGAGGATGACGCTGTCCGGTCGTGTCACGCCGATTGGCGCCGTCCAGCTTTTCTTTAGCCGCACGCGTTCGGCGCGCGGGGCGTACGGGTCGCGGCCTTCTGCGAGGCGTTCGCGGTTTTTCCGCCAGCGGTCCCAGTCCTTGGTGCGCGGGCCGTAGTCGCAGCCGGTGACGAACGTGAGCATCGCACGAACGCGGGCGTCGTCCAGCGGTCGGCGTTTCACGAGAAAGTCCACAAACGCGTCCGGCTGCTGGCCCCAGGTTGGTTCGGTTTCCGCTTCCCATTTGGTAAGCAGAGCGATCGCGTCGCCGGGCCGATCGACGCGCGAGAGCAGTTCGACCCCGCGAGACGCCGTCCACGCGAGACCGCGCGGCCACAGGCCCCACACGAGGGCGCCAACCGCGCATATACCCAGTAGTAGCCAGCCAGCCCAAGCCTGCGAGGCGGTGGGCTTGTCGCGTCGCCGAGCGGGTTTGGTCATAGGCTCTCCCTGTTGGCGACGGCGGATTGGATAGGGCGGTAGTGGTTACTCGGGCAGACCGCGACTTGACGAGGCGACCGGTGTGTTTTATAAGCCAAACACTTGGCTGGATTATCAAACAGCGAGGGTTTTCTGATGCCGGCTGAGCGAATCGAACGGAATACTGGTAGGTGGGCCAAGCGCGTCGGCGCGGGCGCCTTCCTGTTTTTCTTTCTCAAAGGCATGTTGTGGCTGATGATACCGGTTGTCGCGGTCGTGATTGAGGGCTGCGGCGCGGAAGGGGCATAAATGAGTCTGATGGCCCGGCTGAAGGAAGAGACCGCCGCCCAGCATGCGCATGCCGAGTCGCGTCCGCTGGAACAGGCGATGGTAGGGGGACAGGTAGCGCGCGAGAGCTACGTTGAGTTGCTCGCGCAGCGTTACCTCATCCACAGGGAACTGGAGGAGCGCGTCCGCGGTTTGCGCGTCGCGCATCCGTTCATCGCCGCGATTGTCGAAGACCAGCTGTTTCAGGAATCCAACCTGGCGGCGGATTTGCGCTTCTTCGGCCGCGAGCCGGAG
The DNA here is from genome assembly GCA_020427345.1 of Phycisphaerales bacterium. Lineage (GTDB taxonomy): Bacteria > Planctomycetota > Phycisphaerae > UBA1845 > Fen-1342 > DSPM01. The sequence goes on from JAGQOO010000088.1 coordinate 6,357, forward strand.
AGCTGTCGCCCGTTGCCATCTACGCGCCGGTTTCTGGAGGATGTTCGCGCCGCCGCCGATCAGAACCCGATGTCGCTATTGGGCGTGTATTACGTTTTTGAAGGCAGCAAGAACGGCGCCCGCTTCGTCGCGAAACGCATCGCGCCGGCGCTGGGCGTTGGGGAGGCCGGGGGCTTGCGCTATCTCGACCCGCACGGCGATGAGCAGCGGACGCTGTGGCGCGAGTTCAAAGCGCGCATGGACAACGCCGGCTTCAGCCCGACCGATCAGGACGCGATGGTGAGCGCGGCGAAAATGACGTTCGACGCGGTCAGCGCGATCGACGACGAACTGCATCAGCGCATCGCGGCTTCGAGCTAGAAACGTCATCCCCGCGCGCGTCATCCCCGCGCAAGCGGGGATCCATTCCCACGCACTGGATTCCCGCTTGCGCGGGAATGACGGAGTGGGGCCTCGATTCCCGCGCTGCGCGGGAATGACGGAGTGGGCCTGGATTCCCGCTTGTGCGCGAATGACGGTGAGAGTGGTTTTGACGGATGGATGTAGGTCGTCATGGCGAATGGCAAGTCCGGATTCGGAAGTGTGTACTACTCAGAAACCGGCCACGCCACCGCCGGCGACATCGAAGTCGCGACATTCGCCGCCGCCACCGGCGTCGACAGCCTCGGCGCAACCCTGACGACCATCAGCGGGAGTTTCTATGTGAAACACTGATGATTCCGGTGGGCATTTGAACGAGGCGGCAAGAGACGCGGCCCGGGTTGTCCGGGTCGCGTCGTTGTTTTGCACCCGTCATCCGCCGTCCCCAAATGACACGATCTCCATGAACTGCCCCGTGCGTGACAGCCGCGCGAAGTTTGCCCCGCGCATCACCACTTTGCCGTCCGGCGTGTTCACCGTCCAGCGGAAGCGCGCGAAGCCGTGCATCTGTTGGGGGGCGCCGTCGGCGGTCAGGCGCATGTTCGGCATGTGCATGAGTGCGCCTGCGATGTGACTCGATAGCGCATCGACGCCGCTCGTCATCGCGAACGCGCCGCGCATCGCGACATCCGCCTCGCAGCAGGTATCGAGCAGCGCGCGGCGGTTGCCCGCATCCGGCTCCGACCACGCCGCGAAGTACGCGTCGACCGACTGCGCCAGATTGGGCTCGTATTGCGCAGCCGCCGCCTGACGCGCCATCATGGTCAGGTAGTGCGTCCAGCCGCCGCTCGCGCCGCGCGCCGCGTCATCATCCGGCAGGCCGGAATGACGCAGGTCGACGCGTGTTCCGTTCGCGACCGGCGTCAATGTGATCTCAATTCGGCTCTCGCCCGGGCCGATGCCGTGCGAACCATGCTCATAGCCCCACGTCAACACAACGCGGTTCGGCGGATCGATCTCGACAAACTCGCCGGACGCGAACATCCCATCGCCGGGGTACTGCACGCGCACCTTGCCTCCGACGCGCGGATCGATCGATGTTCCCGGCAGCGGCGGGGCACCGGCGTACGCGCCAATCCACGCCCCAAAGCGCTCCGGCTCGCTCAAGAATCGCCAGACGATCTCGGGATCGGCTCCGATTGTGATGGAGGCATGCGCTGTGAATTCGCCGGGGCGCGCGGGACTGTTCATTCGATAGGCTCCGATTGCGGCGTTCGTGTCGACGCCTGATTGATTGCTTGTTGCTCGGCCTCGGCCAGCGTTTTCAACGTGGCAAGTTTCTCCGCCCACATCGCTTCGAGCGCTGCCGCGAGGGGACCGATGGCCTCGCGGTTTGCGCGATAAAACTGATGCCGCCCGTCACGCCGGCGTGTGACGACGCCGCTGTCGAGCAGGCGGCGAAGGTGCTGTGAGACAGCGCCGAAAGTGGTCTTGAAGCGCCCCGCGATGTCGCCCGCGGCACGCTCGCCGGTCCAGACCAGGCGGAGAATCTCGAGGCGGGTGGGGTCGGCGATCAGGCTCATCAGCCGAGTGTTCATGTCAATAATTTAGCGACCACTAAAATGTATGTCAACTCGAAAACGAGCTGTTTGCGGTCCCGGGCGTATGGCGGACGCGTGGGTCGTGAGGGGGACCCGAGGCGATCGCGCCCCGGTTTGCGAATCCCGTCGCAGGCCTTATCCTGTCGGATTCGGCGTTTGGCGGTCCCCGATAACCGAAGTCGGACTTCGACTCCGACGGCCCGGCGGGCCGCGCCGATGGATTGCAAGTGAGATCGGATTTTCGCCGACCGGGGTCGGCCACAGGGAATTCCGCGCCATGACTCGATTTTTCCGTAAGTACAGCCGAACGCTGATTCTTGTGTTTATGTCGCTATTGCTGATTGTGTTTCTGGTTGGCGATGTGGTCGGGCGTCGCAACCGCGGCGGCGGGATCCTCGACGAGAAGATCGGCGCGGCCTTTGGGCGCGACATTCGAACCCCCGACGTGAACCAGGCGGATCGAGACATTCGCCTGCTGTCGCGCCTGCCGTTCCCGATGGTGCGGCTGCTGTCGTCGTCGGGTGACGGCCCGCTGGCGTACAGCCTGCTCCTGGAGGAGGCGCGTCACGCTGGGGTGCTCGCCAATCGTGAGTCGGCCGTGCAATTCATGGATTCGATGTCGGGTGGGCGCGCCGGCGACGCCATGAATCAGCTGATGGCGCAGACGGGATATTCCGAGGATCACATCCTAGGGGCGTTCTCGCGTTTCCTGGCGATTTTTACATATCAGGGACTGATGGCCAGCAGCGGGCTGCCGAGCACTGTCCGCCTTGAGGGCTCTTATCAGCGCTTTGTCCAGACCGCGAAGATCAAGTCCGTCATTCTGGATTCGCGCGCGTTCGACGGCCTTGTCGACGAACCGACGCAGGAGCAGATTCAGGCGGAGTTCGACGCGGGCCGCGATCGCGAGACCGCGCACACCTCCACTGAGATCGTCAACGGCTATCGCCTTCCGGATCGGGTGGAGATCGAGTACCTGACCGTCGACCCGCGGCCGCTGGTCGTGGACATTCGCGTGTCGGAGCGCGAGGCGAAGAAGTTTTATGACGCCGAGAAGCAGCGTTACGCCCGGCCGGACCTGGATCCCGCGACGATCCAGAACATGCGCGACCCCACCCAGATGCAGGCGAACATGATCGCGCCGAGCTACGAGGAAGTGCGCGAACGGGTTCGCGAGGACGCCCGACTGGCCCGCGCCGTGAAGCAGGCCCAGACGACCATGAATCACGTGGCCGAGGCGATTCGGCTGGCATGGAAGAACCCGGCAACGGACGAAGCGGGTTTTCACGTTGCGCCCGAAGGCGCGCCGAGTTTTGAGGAGCTCGCGCAGCGCTTTGCGACCGAAGGCGTTGTGTTGAAAAAGATAACGCTGACCGGGGCTGCCGATCTACGCATAAACGAGCGTGGATTTGCGAACGCGGCGCCAGACGGCGTCGAGGAGCGCCTTGACGCTGCGACTCTCGCGTTTCGTGTTCAGGGTCTGTACGAGCCTGATCCGGAGAAGCCCGACGCGCTGAAGTTGGGATTGAACGAGCCGAGCCCGCTGATGTTCAGTTGGCTCGAGGGAAGTTCCGGGAACGACACCGAAGCCTACATTTTCCGTGTAACACGGGCCGCGCCCGCCGAGCCCGCTCCTTCGCTCGAGGATATTCGCGAGGAGATCGTCGAGAATCTGCGCCGCAAAGCGGCCTACGACATGGCGCTCGACTACGCGAAGCAGTTGCGTGACGCCGCCGGCGGCGAAGGCTTGCAGTCTGCCGTGGATCAGGCGACAGGTCTGAAGGCGATCATCGAAAAAGCGGATGAGCCGGGCGCGGCGGAGATCGAGTCGAGCACGTCCGGCCGGTACGCCCGTCTGTTGACGCCGCTGGAGTCGTCTGTGCGGCGCGCCTCCACGAACCTGCCGAATCTGGGTGTGACGGATCAGATTACACAAGTGTTCGACATGAAGAAGGGCGAGTCGCGTGTGGTTGAAAACGCGCGCACGCAGAAGGTCGCGGTGGTGGAGTCGCTGGGTATCGACCCGCTGTACCGCGATCCTTTTGAGAGTCGCTTGCCCGAGGTTATGCGCGATCAGTTCGGCCAGATGGCGCAGGTGTTCACGATGGAGTGGTTCAACCCGGACAACGTCAAGGCTCGCACCGGCTTTCAGCCTGTTAACGCCGCCAAGAAGTAGGCGGTTGGAGTGATGAACGCCTCGGGCCGATACGACTACAACGCGATTGAACCGCACTGGCAGGAGCAGTGGGAGCGCGCCGGGGCGTTTCGGGCCGCGAACCCCAGCGAACCGGGGGCCGATCAGCCGAAGTTCTATGTGCTGGACTTTTTCCCGTACCCGTCGGGCGCCGGACTACACGTCGGTCATCCGCTTGGCTACATCGCTTCGGACATCATTGCCCGCTATAAGCGCATGCGCGGCTTCAACGTGTTGCACCCGATGGGGTGGGACGCGTTCGGCCTTCCGGCCGAGCAGTACGCGGTAGAGACCAACGTTCATCCGCGCGAGACTACGCGCAAGAACATCGAGACCTACAAGCGACAGTTGCGCATGATCGGCCTCGGGTACGACTGGTCGCGCGAGGTATCCACGACCGACCCCGAGTATTACCGCTGGACGCAGTGGATCTTTTTGCAGATTTACAACGCCTGGTACGACCCGGAGCATGAGTGGACCGACGTCGCCGGTCGCAAGGTCGTCGGCGGCGCGCGACATATCGACAAACTTCCGATCCCGCCCGACATTCGGCAGATGGGCGATGAGGCCGTCGCGGAATATCGCGACCAACATCGTCTCGCGTTTCAGTCGGAATCTGCGGTAAATTGGTGCCCGGCGCTCGGCACGGTGCTCGCGAACGAGGAAGTGACCAACGAAGGGCGCAGCGAGCGCGGCAATCATCCGGTGTTTCGCCGGCCGATGAAGCAGTGGATGTTGCGCATCACGGAGTATGCGGAGCGCCTGCTGTCGGATCTTGAGCCATTGGATTGGCCGGAATCAATCAAGATCATGCAGCGCAACTGGATCGGTCGCAGCCGAGGCGCTTATGTGGATTTCCAACTTGCGGACGATCCGGACAACGTCATCCGCGTATTCACGACGCGGCCGGACACGCTCTTCGGCGCCGCCTATCTGGTACTCGCGCCGGAACATCGGCTGACACGCATCATCACAAAACCCGATCAGCGTCAGGCCGTCGAGCGCTACGTCGCCGCGGCGGCACAGAAATCGGACCTGGACCGCACGACGGACGTCAAGCGCAAGACGGGCGTGTTCACGGGCGCGTACGCGATCAACCCCGTCAATCGGGCGCGCGTGCCGATCTGGGTCGCGGACTATGTCCTGGCGACATACGGCACGGGTTCGATCATGGCCGTCCCCGGCGGCGACACCCGCGATTACGAATTCGCCCGCGCGTTTTCGCTGCCGATCGTGCAGGTCGTCGCGCCGATCGGCGACGCAAACAACGCGGACATCTATGTGGCGGACGGGGAAGCGCCCGCGGTCAGCGCGGGGAAAGACGCCAATGGCGGGCCCTGCGTAGTGATCGAGACCGGCTGCTTCGCGGGTGAGGGTGTTTCGGTCAATTCGCCGGGCGAGCTCGGCGAGCGTTTTGAAGGCCAATGCGAATTGAACGGCCTTCCGACCGCAGACGCGAAGCGGGCGATTGTCGCGTGGCTTGAGCAGAACGGCTGCGGCGAGGGCACAACGCAATACAAACTGCGCGACTGGATGTTCGCCCGGCAGCGGTATTGGGGGGAGCCGTTCCCGCTGCTGGTTGATGAGAAAGGGCGAATCTACCCGGAAGACGAGGCGAATCTGCCCGTCTTGCTGCCTGAGATGGAGGATTTCCGCCCGACGGCATCCGACGATCCGAACGCCGACCCGCAAACACCGCTTTCGCGCGCGGCGGACTGGGTGGCGGTCGAGCGCGGCGGCCGCAAGTTCCGACGCGAAGTGAACACGATGCCGCAGTGGGCGGGCTCATGCTGGTACTACCTTCGGTTCTGCGACGCGCGCTGTGAGACGGCCTTTGTGCAACCGGAGGTCGAGACCTACTGGATGGGCGACCCGGACGGAGCGCCGCGGGCCGGTGGCGTCGACCTGTACATGGGCGGGGCCGAGCACGCCGTGCTGCATCTGCTTTATGCGCGCTTCTGGCATAAGACACTGTACGACCTCGGGTATGTCACGACGCCGGAGCCGTTCCAAAGGCTCTTCAATCAGGGCATGATTCAGAGCTACACGTATCGCGACGCGCGCGACGTGACGATTGCGCACGAGGATGTCGAGTTTCGGGACGACAAGCCGTTTCACAGGCAGACCGGCGAAGCGCTGACGTCGACAGTCGAGAAGATGTCCAAGTCGTTGCGCAACGTCGTCAATCCTGACGCGATCGTCCACGAGTTCGGCGCCGATACACTGCGGCTGTACGAGATGTACATGGGCC
>JAGQOO010000089.1 GCA_020427345.1 Phycisphaerales bacterium
CGGCATGGCCCGCACCCCGCCCGTGTTTCTCAAGCCCGGCGATGTCATTGAGATCGAAATCGACGGCATCGGCGTGCTGCGCAATCCGGTTATCGCGGCGACATAGCGAGTCATGCGCTCCACACGCCGCGCATCGGCGCGAAATCGCCCAGCACCGCGCGATGGTCAACCTGCAGCCAGTTCTTCAACACGCCGGCATAGACCGAGCGAAAGTCAACGCGATGCCGAAGATCATCGTCGAGGAGATTTGTCAGATCGGGCGCGCCGCCGTGCACGCCCGGGCGCGCGTCCGAGGAAATCAGGAACATCGGGGCGGCGGCGCCGTGGTCGGTCCCCTGCCCGGCGTTTTCGTTCAACCGCCGACCGAACTCGCTGAACGTCATGATCGCGACGCGATCCAACAAGCCGCGCGCCCGCAAGTCGTCGACAAACGCCGCCACCGAGTCGGCGAGTTCTCGCAACAACGTGCCGTGCGACAGCGCCTGCTGGGCGTGCGTGTCAAAACCGTCAATCGACGTGTAATACACGCGCGGCCCGAAACCCGCGCCGATCAATTGCGCCACTTGGCGCAATCGCGCCGCGAGACGGTAGTCCGGGTACGTCGCAGTCGACGCGCCGACGTCATTGGCGACCTGCTCGATCCGCCGCGCGTTGCGGCAGCTCTCGACCGCCAAGCGCTGCACAAACAGCAGATCATCCGAAGCGGATTGGCGTATTGCCGCGATCGCGCTCTCCACCGCGGAATTCTCATCCGCGAGCTGAAACGCCTCCACACTGCGAATCGAGGGCGTTGGCGTCTCGCGCGTCCGCAGCGCCAGCGGCAGCGCGGCGTCGTCGATGTGTAACGCGTACGGCGGCGCTCCCGGCGTGGTCTTGGCGTCAACCACGCGGCCAAGCCAGCCGTCATCCGCCGTTTCCGGACTCATGCTGGCCGTGTGCCAGATATCCATCGACTGAAAGTGCGAACGATTCGGATTCGGATAGCCCACGTTGTTGATGACGGACAGCAGGCCATCGTCAAACAGGCGTTTGAAGCCGCTCATGTCAGGATGCAGGCCCATGTCCATTTCAAGCGGTAGCGCGAGTTGATCGGTTACGCGCAGTGTCGGCCGCGCGCGGTGATACAGGTCATCACGATACGGCACGACCGTATTCAACCCGTCGTTGCCGCCTGTGAGTTGAATCACGACGAGAATGCGGCCATCGCGGTCGGGCGATGCGGCCAGCGCGGTGCGCGTCAGAAATCCTGGCAACGTCGCGCCGGAAGCGATCAATGTCGCGCCGCCGACCGAGCGGGTTACGAATTCGCGTCGCGTCATTTTCATGGCTTACTCCTTCTTCGCGCGAAACGCCTTATGGGAGTTACGCGAGCTGATATTCGGGCGCGCTGAGCAGAAATCGCAGGCGATCTTTCATACGCTCGTCCAGATCGTCCGGCGCGGGCGGCAGATCAATCCGCGTATCCGGCCCGACCGTCACGCGCTGGCACCATGCGTCAACCGCGTCCGGCGTCGTCAGGTCATACTCACTCCGCAGGCGCGATGGCTGAAACCGGTCGGACTTCACCGCCGACGTTACGCCGTTCAAGCGCACCAGCATCGTCGCGGAATTCAGCCACCGCCGGTGGCCGTCCCAGCCCTTGACGGAAGGCGGCTCAAACAAGCGCTGCCCCATCTGCGAAGTCGCTTCGGACAGTTGTTGCGCCGCGGCGTCAATTTCAAGCGAGCGAACGACACCGATCACGAATTCGACGGGCGATTTGATGCGGGGGGTATCGCGCGGGGCGTTGACGAACATGTCGCTGCCGAAGATCGCGCGTAGTGTCGTTTGAATCTCGAAGCGCGATGAGCGAAGCTGCTCCGCAACGGCATCGACGAGTTCCGTGTCCGGCGCGGGGCAAACAAACTCGCGCAGCAGTTTCGTCGCGATGAAACTGGCGCAGGCGGGCTGGGCGATCGCGATGCGCACGACGTCGTCGCCGTCGAAATCGCCACGCGAACCGAGCACTTCCTTCGAGCCGTAGTCGTGCTCGCCCCGATTGAAGCGATAGCGACCGTTTTTCTGCGACCAGCCCGTAAACGCGCGGGCGCCTTCGCGGATGTCATGCTCGGCATACGCGCCGAGTCCGAGCGAGAATAACTCAAATACCTCGCGGGCGTAATTCTCGTTTGGACGGCCCTTCACATTGTCGTCATTGTCGAGCCAGACGATCATTGCCGGGTCGCGCGAGATCGCGATCAGCATTTCCTCGAACGGTCCGAACGCGTGACGCTCGATCGTGCGGAGTTGCTGCAGCATCATCGGGGCGCTGCGCACCTTCACGTGGCTCGTCGCAAAATGATTATGCCAGAATACCGCCAATCGACCGGAGAGCGGGCGGGCGGTCAGCGCCAACCGCCGCAACCACCAGCCGCGCAGGGCCTCGATATTCTCGCGCAGCGCCAGTGGCGACCCGAGCTCGTCGAGTTCGTTGTGATCGCGACAATCGCGTTTCGCGAACAGGTTTTCCAGCGTGGCGCCAAAGCCGGCCGAGACCGCGTCGCGTATCTCGCGCTCACTCGGACAAAAGCTCGTTCGTCGCAGAAACGACGCGGCGCGGGCCTCATCCCAAGGAGCGGCGGACGGCTTGTATGGAGTGAGCAACCCGCTCACTTGTCCGCTCCCGCGCGAAAGTCGAGTTCGGCGACGGCCTTCAAGCCGTCTTTGCGCGTTTCAAGCGCGACACGCAGGCTCCGCCCGTATCGCAGCAGTTCGACGAACGCGTCGATCTCACGCTCGGCGACCTCGCGCGTGCGGGCTTCCTGCAGCATGCGGTTGATCACGAGTTCCGCGCGGTTGTCGCGCAGCAGATCCGCCAACGTCGCAAAGTCGAGATCAACTGCGTCGAGTGTCGGGCGCGACGCCTTTTCTGGCGCGGACTTGTGCGCGTCGATCGCGTCAATCAGGTCGCGCAGCAACTGAGGAGATGTCGTCACGAGCAGCTGCCTTTCCGCGATCGAAACGCACGGCGCGAAGTTGTAGCGCAACGAGCCACGCGGTTTGTCCGAAACAAACGCCTCGCCGCCGGCGGCCGTTTCCATCCCTTCAGTCCCAGGCGGATCGACATATTCGCTGAACAGCACGCGATAGCCGCGATACCGATCCACCTCGCTCAGGAACGATGGCATCCCCTGCTGACCGCCGTTGATATTGATAATGTTGATCGCCGATTGTGCCGCCGCGAAGAGCTTGCGTTCGAACATCTCGTCGAGATCGGGGCGCAACGGCGCGATCAGGGCGAAACCCGGCAGTATCGGCGACGGCGTGACCCGCGCGTCGGACAGGTCGCAGCGCGTCATCACCAGCCGAAGCGGCGCCTGCACATTGCCGAGCACATCATTGACGAAGTCCATCCCGCCGAGAATCGTCGAGATATTCGTGGCAAAGCGAACGAGATCGCCCACCGCCGGCAGGCTCAACAGCGCTTCGCGCTCATTGAACAGTTTGCCCCAATCGCGCTCGATCTGAATCTGCGACAGGTAGCGCGGCAGTTCATCGGGCCGCCACTCGTACTGCACCGCGTCGGTGGGCGCGTATCCGGCGTGCGTCGTCGGCAAGTCCGCGCCGCCGCGCGTCGCGAGTTGGAGCTTCAAGCCGCTGGCCGAAGGCGCCAGCCACGCCGTCACTTCGTCGGCCGATCGCAGATGCTGCTGCCAGCCGCCGACGAGCATGCCCGGCAGCGGCTCGCGCGGCTTCTGCTCCAGCGCGGCCTTGAGTTTCGGAATCTCGCGCAAGGCCGCCAGATTGGCGTAGCCGACGACGACCGCGTCCTTCGGCGCGGCTTCTTCCGCTGCGCGGTACGCGGCGTCAGACGCGAGTTTCGTTTCGGACCCCAGCGCGACGCGCATCAGGCGCTCGCTGTTCGTCACAATCAGCGCGTCGCCGGTGAAGCAATGCAGCGCTTTCGGCGGCGCGCGATAGACAACATTGTCGCCGACTTTGAACGACCGTTGCGGATCGGGCGCGCCGTCGCGCGTCAGGCCGGTCAGCGTGTGCGCCATCTCCAGCAGCCGGGCGACGCCGGCCGAATCTGACGCGATCGCGACGACCATCGCTTCCGCCTCCTTATTGGAACCGGGGAAAACCGCGATCGTCACATCGCGACCGAGAATCGCGCTGGCCGCCTGCCACAAATCCATTTTCGCCGAAGCGGCGAAACCGGCCGCGAAAATCTGCGCCTGCATGTACTGCGGCGATTCGACGACATATTGGATCAGCCGCGCGTCCTCCACGCCGCTCCGCTGCATCCACGCCTTCAGCCGCTCCAACGAGCCGGCGCCATCATGCAGCGACACGGCGGCCACCGCGCCCGACGGCACATATTCCGCGGCGGACTTATCGGCGGCGTTTGACAGCGCGGTCAGAGCAAGGATCGGGATTGCGCCGAAAACAAATCGGAATGAAAAACGCGACATGTCGAATCTCCCGCGTCCGGTTGGCACGAACAGCCTTACGATATCCGGTACTGATTCGGCGGCGGAAGGCGGATATTCGAAAAACGCCGTCGATTTCAACTCGTTCCGAGAAAGTGGGGTTCGCCCTGAGTTCGCCCAAGCTGTTTGAGAAGCGTTCCGTGCTCCCGCTGGCGGCGGAGCAGGTGTTCGACTGGCACGCTCGTCCCGGAGCGCTGGAGCGCCTGATCCCGCCGATCGACGATGTGCGAATCGTCGAGCGGAAAGGCACGATCCGGCCGGGTGATTCCGTTGTTCTCGATATCAAGAAAGGGCCGTTGCGGTTCACCGTGCGGGCCGAGCATGGCGAGTGGGAGCCGGGGCGCTCCTTCACTGATCGCATGACGCAGGGGCCGTTCTCCGAATGGCGCCACTTGCATGAATTCTCGCCGATGTCCGACTCCATGTGCGAGATGATCGATCGCATCTACTACCGACCGGGAGCGCTGTTGCGCTGGAAGCCGGGCGGCGTCGAGGCGGATTTGAAAAAGGGTTTCGACTGGCGGCATGAACGCGTGCGGCGCGATTTGGCGCGTCAGGTCGGCGATACGCCGCTGACGATCGTCGTCGCGGGTGGATCGGGGCTCGTCGGCAGCGCGCTGATTCCGTTTCTCACGACCGCCGGCCATTCGGTGAAGCAACTCGTCCGCCGCGAACCGCGCGACGACACTGAAATCGTCTGGCGCCCGTCTGACGGCAAGTTTGAAGGTGACGTGCTGCGCGGCGTTGACGCGGTCGTGCATCTCGGCGGCGCGGGCATCGCCGATAAGGCGTGGACCGACGAGCGAAAGCGCGTCATTCGCGACAGCCGCGTCGACAGCACGCGCCTGCTCGCGAAGGCGATTGCCGCCACGCCGCAGCCGCGGCCGGCGTTCATCTGCGCATCGGCGATCGGGTACTACGGCACGGGCAGTGACAAGCCGATCGACGAAACCGCGCCGGCGGGTGCGGGCTTTCTCGCCGATGTGTGTCGCGAGTGGGAGGCTGCGACAAAGGCTGCTTCGGAAGCCGGAGCGCGTGTAGTGAATGTGCGAATCGGAATCGTGCTGACCCCGCGCGGCGGCGCGCTGGCCGCGCTGCTGCCGATCTTCCGCTCATTCGTCGGCGGCCCTGCGGGCAGCGGCGATCAAGTGATGAGTTGGATCGGCTTGGACGACCTGATCGGCGTGCTGCATCACGCGATCCGCAATCAAGACGTGCGCGGCCCGATCAACGCCACCGCCCCGCAGCCGGCGACCAACCGCGAGTTCAGCGAAACGCTCGGCCGCGTGCTGAGTCGCCCATCCTTCGCCCCAGCGCCGGCGTTCGCGATCAAGACGGTAATGGGCGACCGCGCCCAACTCGTGCTCGAAGGCGCGCGAGTGTTGCCGAAAAAGCTACAGGAAAGCGGGTTTGAGTTTCAGGAGCCGAATCTGGAAGGCGCGCTGAAGTGGGAGTTGTGTGAGGTGGATTAGCGCCGCGAGCGTCGGGATTGGCTGACTCGGGATGTGGTCGCGCCCATTTGTCGCCCGAAGGGCGCACGGGGTTTGCCAGGGGCTTTTCAGCCCCTGGCGCGCAAGTCGCAGCGCTATCGGCCCGGGGGGCCGACCCCTGGCCACTACCGTCGGCCCTGCGAGCCAACGCAGCCCCGCACGTCACTAAGCTCGGCGCTACGGCAGAAAAACCCCGCGCATCACCGTCACTGCTGACCCGTCCGCCAGAAACGCTGACGCCGGCGGCGCGCTGAGCGCCTCGACAAACGCATCGCCGTAAACCGCCGCCACATCGCATTCGAACTCCGCCGATGTAGCGTTTCGCACGCGCCAGCGCGGATGCTCCACGCGGTATTCCATCGTTCGCCCGCCCCGCCGCCGCGAATAGCCCCAGTAGTGCTCGCTGATGAACTCGGCTTCGGAGACCGGCGGTGAATCGCGAAACTCCCCATCCAGCCCGATGTGAATGCGCACGCCCTGTGGGCCGTTTCCCCATTCGTAGGTGACGGCATTCGGCTCCGGAGGCGCTTCCGATACGGGCGGGACGCCCGTACCACCCGAACTACCCGTACCACCCGTACCGCCCGTACCGCCCGTACCACCCGCGCTGGCAAACGTGAACGCATGCCGCATCGGCGCGACCGCATAATTCTCGCCATACAGCCAGCGCGCCGTCAGCGCGACCGCCGGTCGCGGCACGATCTCCTTGATGAACGTCACCGCGCGACGCCAGCCCTCCGGCCCTTTTCGCCGCACATAGAACCGCAGGTTGACTTCGTCGAAATCGCCATGAAACGGCACGGGAATGCCGCGAATCCGCGACTTCAGGAATCGAAAGCCGACAATGCTGACGAACACGCGCCCGTTCCACCGATCGAGCTCCGTCCCCGGCGGCGTGAACTTATGCAGCACGCGCGGATCGATCTCGTAGTTCAGCATCGCCAGATGCCGCCATTCCGCCGTGAAGAACGGTCGATCGCCAATGCCCATGCGGACTCCTGTCGGCGACGAGCATAGGGAAGTTCTACGCCGTCCGCTGCCAAGAGTGGGCTTCAGTCTTTTTTGTAAGAGGGCCCAACCTTTCGGTCCGGGTCGTCGGGATACCCCGGCTCGGTCGCCCCGATAGTGGGATCGGCCCCTCGGTTCGGGAAAGGTCGATACGAGGGTTCCGGCGAAGGTCTACTCGGCTGGCACGCCGATTGCTCTCTTGCATTCGGACCCGGAGGGTTCGCAGGCTTGGATGGATCCTCGCCACGCTAACGCTGGAGGTTTTTCGATGAACTCGCCCCAAAATCGCCGTTCTGGACGCCGCATGTCGACGCGCAAGGTCGGCGCGCTTGGCGCAATTCTCACCGCCGCCGCCACGCCGTTTCTGATGGGCGGCTGCAACGATGAGGAGTCGCTGCGGGCGTTTCGCGACGCGGCTTCGACCAGCCTGGAGTCGTCCGTCAACTCGTTCTTTGACGGCGTTGTGAGCGGGGCCTTCGCCGTGTTTGACCTCGGCGCGCAGGGCGCGGCCAACGCGGACACAAACACGTCCACGACCGACACGTCGAGCACTGATACGAGCACGTCCGGCGGGTAAGGGCTCGCGGGATAGCGCGGCGCCGGCGCGAGCGCCCGCGTTCCATCCGGCCAAGGCGCCGGTTTCCATGCGGGCGGGACGTTCTCGTCGGTCTTGCGTCGCCAACCGCTGATTTGCGGCGGGCGATGCGTACGGGTACACCTTTGCGCGAGGACAACCTCGCGCGGTGGGCGCGAGAAATCGGTCCCTCGCGCCGGCCGGGCCGAGGGTGAACGCCTCGCGCGAGACCCGAACGCATGCGAAAACACGTCACGCTGATCACTGGCGCCAGTGGAGAAATCGGACATGGCCTGATTGAGCGCCTGGTCGCGCGCGGCGACGACATCGTCGCAGTCGACCTGCGCCCGCTTGATCCGCCGATCGCCGAGCGTTGCGCGGCGTCGATTGTCGGCGACATTCTGGACGAAAACCTGTTCTCGCGTCTGGTCAGCGAGTTTGAGATTCACGCGATCTATCACCTCGCGGCGTTGCTGAGCACGCGATCGGAGTACACGCCGGACACGGCCCATCGCGTCAACGTGGACGGAACGCTGAATCTGCTGCGCATCGCGCATGAGCAGGCGCGGTGGCATGGCCAACCGGTCAGGTTCCTGTTTCCGAGTTCGATCGCCGTGTATGGCCTGCCGAGCCGGGCGGCGAAGGCCAAGGCCGGCCGCGTTTCCGAAGAGCAGTACAACACGCCGACGACAATGTATGGCTGCAACAAGCTGTATTGCGAGCATGTCGGGCGATACTACGCGTTGCACTTCCGCCAACTCGCCGCCGACCGCGCGCCGACCGGCGTGGACTTTCGCGCGATTCGCTTTCCCGGGCTGATCAGCGCCATCACGCAGCCTTCCGGCGGGACGAGCGACTTTGCGCCGGAGATGCTTCACGCGGCCGCCAAGGGCGACCCCTGCGCCTGTTTTGTCGAAGAGGAAGCGCGCTTGCCGTTCATGGCGATGCCGGACGCGATCGACGCGCTGATTCACATCTCAATGGCGCCGGCGCAGCGATTGACACGTCGGTCGTACAACGTCGGGGCATTCAGCCTGAGCGCCGGCGAAGTGCGCGATCGCACGTTGCGGGCGTTTCCGAAAGCGGACATTTCGTTTTCGCCCGACGTTGCGCGAGCGAACATCGTGGCGACATGGCCGGCGGATGTGGATGACAGCGCGGCCCGCGCGGACTGGGATTGGAAGCCGGCGTACGACGCGGATCGGGCGTTCGACGAGTACCTGGCGCCGACGATTCGCGATTTCTACCGCAAGTAGCGAACGCTAGATCAACGGTTCGATTTCGAGCGATTCGAGCGAAACGGCGACCTGCGCCCCCGCCTTCGTGGCGACATAGACGTCGATCCGCGAGACGCTCGACCAATCGCCCTCCCGGATCAACTCGAATCCGCCGGCACGCTCGGTCGAGGGCAATTCGAACGCGATCGCACTCGCCTGCGCGGCGCGACCGACGCGTCGGCGCCAGCGAAGGGCCGGCTTGTTCGCGTAGTCGAGCGCGTCGATGTGCAGGTACGCGATGTCCGGCGCATTCTCCAGCCCGATGCGCCCGCGAATCGCGCGGCACGGCGGCACCGGCGCGCAAATGCCGCCATAGTGCATGCCCTCTGCGTCGTCGCCGCCCTCGACCGAACACCGTACGCCCGAAGAGGCAAGCAGGACGTACTTGCTGCGGTACTTCCAGCGGCTGCGGTATGCGCCGATTTCACCGTCGAATACCACGCGCTCGAACACGCGCGCCTCTCGTTGGAACGGCTGATTGAATGGGATCGGCTCGCCGTCGCCCTGGTCGTGTGATTCCGGCGCTTGGCGTAACAGAGTCGCGACGCGCGCCGACGGCGTGGCCGACTTCGACAACAGCATGAATACCCAAGTGTTTTCAATGGGCTCGACAAACTGGGTATGCAAGCCCGCGCCCGCGATCATGCGCTGAATTCGATCCACATCGAAGAACGAGTTGTGCCCCGCGCAGAACTCAAGCCGCCCCCGCAGCGGGACGGACACTAGAATGTCCGTGTGTTCCGGCAGGTGACGCGTCATCACGCGCAACGCTTCCAGCGGATTGGTCAGGTGCTCCAGCACTTCGAGCGACATGACGAGCGACGGACGCGTTTCGGCGATGAACGCCGGATCGATCCGCCGCATGTCCAGCACGCGAAAGTCATGCGCGGCGCCGGCGAGCCCGTTCGCTTCCACCATGTTGCGCGCCGCCGCAATGCGGTGGGATCCGATGTCGACGCCGACATAATGCTCCGGCGCGATGTTCCGCAACACGAGCCCCGACACATGACCAAAACCGCAGCCAATATCGAGCACGCGATCACGTGGCGAGATGTACTGCAACGCGCGGGCGACACGGCGCTGGTTCGGGCCGCGGGCGTAGGCCTTCAACGCCCCATCCGGCAAACCGGGCCACGGCGTCAGCCCCTCTACCGCCTGGGCGGCGGCTTCCGAGTCGATCGACGGGGCGACCACCGACGTGTCGCGCTGGGCCTGCTCCGCGTCGAGCATGTCCAGGCGCTCAACGAGGCGCAGGTAGTCCCACCGCGCGGCGATCATCTGCCGATGCAGGTCAGCGGCGCTGAGCGGGGTTGGCGCCAGAGCGTCGGCGGGGTTTCTCGCAGCGGTCGTCATGAGCTACCTCCCAGCGTAGCTTAGCGGAATGCCGGCGTTCGCGGCCCGCATATCACGTGATTTCAATGGCGTTTGACGGTGCTGTAACATTGCCGCCATAATAGAGTTACAGAGCCTCGCATCAAGCCGATCGCATTTCGGCGTCGATAGTTTTCATAAGACGCCAATGGGAGACACCGATGGTTCCGCGTCCGATGTGGAAGGGCCAGATCCGCCTGTCGCTTGTTTCATTCCCCGTGCGGATGCACAACGCGGTGAGCACTTCCACGCGCGTGTCGTTCAACCAGTTGCACAAGGACTGCCACCGGCGCCTGAAGCAGCAGATGGTGTGCCCCGAACACGGCCCCGTCGATCGCTCGGACATCGAAAAGGGCTACGAATACGAAAAGGGCAAGTACGTCGTCATGGAGGATGCCGACCTTGAGAAGGTCCGCATTGAGACCAACAAGACGATCGAACTCGTGCAGTTTGTCGACGCCGACGCGCTCGACCCGGTGTACCTGAACTCGTCGTACTACATCGCGCCCGACGGTCCGATGGGCCAGGACGCGTTCGCGGTGGTCCGCGAAGCGATGGAGCGCAACAATAAAGTCGCCATCGGGCGGATGGTGATCGCCAATCGCGAGAACATTGTCGCGCTGCGCGTCGAAGGCAAGGGCTTTGTGCTGACGACGCTGCGCTACGCCGATGAGGTGCGCCCCGCCGAGCCGTGCTTTGAAGATATCAAGGACGTCGAACCCGCCGACGATCATATCAAGCTCGCTGAGCAGCTGATCCAAGCGGCCAGCGGCGAGTTTGAGCCCAACGCGTTCAAGGATCGTTACCAGGACGCGATGATGGAAGTGATCAAGGCGAAGATCGACGGCGCCGAGCCGATCGTGCCGCAGGAAGAGGAAGCGGGCGCGGTCATCAACCTGATGGACGCCCTGAAGGCGAGCGTCGCCAGCGCGGCCACACGCAAGCCGCCCGCCGAAAGCAAGAAGTCCGCAACGTCCCGTCGGGCGAAAGCCAAGAAGCGAGCGTAGGCCGGCGTGGCGGGTCGCAAGCGCGCGGAAAAGCCGCAATCAGAGCCGGTCGCCGCGGAGTTGCCGGCGCGGATCGCGCCGATGCTGGCCGATTCGATCCGTGATCCGTTCGATTCCCCGAAACACCTGTACGAGATCAAGTGGGACGGCACGCGTTGCGTCGCGTTTGTCGACCGCGACGGTCTGCGCCTGCAGAATCGGCGGTATTTTGAGCTGCGCGAGCGATATCCCGAACTCGAATGCCTCACCAAACTCTCCACCGGAACCGTGCTCGACGGCGAAATCGTCGTGCTGGAAAACGGCAAGCCGTCATTTAACAAACTGCTGCAGCGCGACCAGCAGCGCGAGCCGAAGAAAATCGCGATGCTCGCCAAACGTCTGCCGGCGACCTATATCGCGTTTGATACGCTCTTCGACGCAGGCGTCAACGTGATGCGCGAGCCGCTGATCGAGCGGAAGAAACGCCTCGTCGCGGCGATCGAAACGCTCAACAATCCTCATGTCATCGCGCCGGATCATGTGATTGAAAAGGGCGTGGCTTTTTTTGAAGCCGTCGCCCAGGCGGGCCTCGAAGGTGTGATGGCCAAGCGCCTCGACAAGGCATACACGCCCGGAAAACGCTCCGCCAACTGGGTGAAGATCAAAGTCGCCCATGAAGAGGAGTTTGACATCATCGGCTTTACGCAGCGGGCCGGCGCCGCGGTGGCCAGCGCGCTCGTGCTCGGCCGCCAGCGCGACGGCCATTGGGTCTGCTACGGAAAAGTGGGTTCCGGCTTTACCGAAGCCCAGCGGGCCGCGTTCTACGAACAACTCGCCGACGCCCCGCCGCTGACCAACCCGCCGAAAGACGCGAACTGCCCGCCGGACGCGATCTGGCGCCTGACCGGACTGCGGTGTCGGGTGCAGTTCTTCGAAGAGCTGGACACGGGGGCGCTGCGGGCCCCGGTTTTTCGGGGCTTGGTGGAGTAACTACCCTCGCGGCTTGCCGGTCTGGTCGTATCGAAGCAGCGCGAAATAGACAAACACCGGAATCAGCACCACCGGCACGGCGCAGCCGAGCAGCGGCGTCACAACGAAGCCGAACAGCACGCCGACGCCGATCGCCGCGAGCATCAGCCACCACGCGTCGCGCAACAACGCTCCGATCTGCCGCTGCATACCGCCCCCTTACCGATCCGCCGTCAGGAATTCGCACAGCAGGCGATGGAAATGATGCGTGCCCTGCTCGCGCGTCGGCGAGTATCGGCCGCGATCATACAAGCGCGAGCGGACGCCGCGCTGGACCATTTCGACAATCGCCTCATCCTCGCGCTCGACGCGGTCAAGCTCCGCGCCGGCGCCGCTGTCGAGTTTCGATTCGTCGACGACATACGCCAGAAAGCTGACGCGCGTGCGATCGGCGCGCAGCGGCTTGACGATATTCACCGAAAGGCCCCACGGATAGAAATTCAGCATCAGGTTCGGGAACAGCCAGAAGTAATAGCCCGCAACCGCCGAGCC
>JAGQOO010000008.1 GCA_020427345.1 Phycisphaerales bacterium
ATGCCGTATTCGACGTAATAGAACGGCACTTCGAAGATGTGCAGCTTGCGGTGCCACGAGTCGCGGTCGTAGTTCTCAAGCCCCGACCAGTCGATATGCGGGCTGAAGCGCTTCGTGAGTGATTGCCAATGCGCCTGTCGCTGCGCGGTCGTCGCGTTGACGTTCGTATACACCCAATGCTGAAACGCGTCGACGCGGGCCATGAACGGGAAGAACGTCACGATGCCTTCAAGAAACCGCTTGCGGGCGCGATCCGTCTCCGATCCGTAGAACACGTCGACATGCGGCAGGCACAGCATCTCCATGCCCATCGACGCGACTTCGGCGAACTCGATCGGGTATGTGCGATACGCGTCGAGCGGGTCGTTGCGGCATGACCACGTGTGAAACGCGTGGCCGCCTTCGTGCAGCAGCGTCCGCACATCGCTTTCCGTTCCGACGGCGTTCATGAAAATGAACGGCAGGCGCTTCTCGTTGTACGTCGCCTGATACCCGCCCGGCGCCTTCCCCTTGCGGCTGCCGAGATCAAGCAGGCCACGCTGCGAAAGGTTGTCGAAGATGTCGCCAAGTTCGCCATCAACCTTGTGGAAGATCTTCGAGCAGCCCGCGACGAGTTCGTCGTCGTTCTTGAACGGGCGCAACGGCGGGCGCTGATCGATGTCGACATCCAGGTCCCACGGTCGCAGCGACTTCAGGCCAAGTTTCTCGCGACGCTGCTCGAACAACCGCCCGACCGCCGGCACGCAGACCTTTTCGATCGCGTCATGAAACGCGAGGCAATCGTCCGGCGTGTAATCAAACCGCTGCATCGCCTTGAACATGTATTCGCGGAAATCCGCGCAGTCGGCGTTCTTCGCGACCTGGTGGCGCACGCGGACCATGTCGTCGTACAGCTTGTTCAACTCGTCGGCGTTCTGGAGATAGCGATCCGAGATCGCTCGCCAGGCTTCTTCGCGCAGCGCCCGATCCGTTTCCTCGAGATTGCGGGCGGCCTGCTGAATTGTCAGCTCTTCGCCGCGCAGCGTGACGGTCATCGCGCCGGTGATCTTCTGATACTGCTGCGACATTTCGGCGAGTTGGACTTGCAGCGGGATGTTCTCTTCGCGGAAAATCTCGATCGCGCTCCGCACGCTCCGCTCCAGCACCTCATACCGCTTCTGCGGCAGCGGGAACCGCGTCGCGAGTTCGGCGAACTTCAGCCGAAGCTGCTGCGCCCACGGCTCGCGGTGCGGCTGCACATTCTGGAGATAGTGCAGAAACGCCTGCTCGCGCTCGGCGTCGTCGGTCGCGCAGGTCATGGCGATGTGACGGGCCGTGCCTTCCTCGTCAAAGGCCGCGTCAACCTCGCTGAAATCGCGGAGCCACTGCTCGAAGTCCGCCAGTGTCTTGATCTCGCGGTCGACGAGCTGCTTGTAATACGGCTCGGCGGTGGCCCAGTCATCAAACCGGGCGCCGGGCGCCACAAACGTCCGCGGGAACTCTTCGCTGCCAATCTGTCGCTGTTGCGTCGCGGTCATGCTGATTCGGCTCCGTGAATGTCAGTGAAACCCGGAGGATAGGGGACATGGGCGGGTTGGGCCACCTGCTCGATCGCGTGCCACGGTGTCTCGGCCATACGTTCGATCGCGCGACGCTGTCGGCGAACCACTGCCGAGACGGCAGTGGCACAAGGAGCGTCGAAAGCGCGGCCGGCGAGAAACGGCACTGGCCGCCCAGTGATCCCCCCCCTTACTGGCCGAATCCCCATTCTCACCGCATAATCCACCCATGATCGGCAAACTCGTCGTCATCAGCGGACCCTCCGGGACGGGCAAGACCTCCATCTGCAACGAACTGCTCCGGCGGCTGCCGAACGGCTATTGGTCCGTCTCGGCGACCACCCGCGAGCGGCGCGGGGACGAGGTGGACGGGCGCGAATACCGCTACGTGACGCCTGAGGCCTTCGCCGAGATGGTCCGGCGGGACGAGTTGCTTGAGCATGCGGAATATTGCGGCCGGCAGTACGGCACGCCGCGAAAGCCCGTGGAGGACGCCATCGCCGCCGGCAAGGTCGTCGTGATGGAGATCGACGTGCAGGGCGGGGCGCAGATCGCCCGGCGGATGCCCGAATCGATCCGTATTTTCGTGCTGCCGCCGACGCGGGAGACGCTGGAGGCCCGCCTGAAAGGCCGCCGGACCGAGAGCGACGCGATCCAGAAACGCCGGCTGGAGCAGGCGGACGGCGAAATCGGTTTCGCTCGCCAGAGCGGCTACTACCAGTTTTTCATCACCAATGATATACTGGAGGATTCGGTTGATCGGGTGATGGAGATCATCCAGCAGGAGACGCAAGCCGTATGATCGAAACGCTGAACAACGACGACATCATCAACAAGGTCGGTGGTCGCTTCCGCCTGACGGCGCTGATTCAAAAGCGCTGGCTTGAGTTGCTGCAGGGTTCGCGGCCGATGATCGAGGCCGGCGGGCGCAGCGAGCTCGAAATCGTCGTTGAAGAAATCCGCCAGGGCAAGATCGGCATCGACTACGAGGCCTCCGGAATTCCGGCCCCGGAATCGGCCTGACCCCAAGCCACTGATGAAGCCGCCTGACGACAGCCTTCCGCTGAGCGGCTACGAAACGCTGGTGTGCGTGTGCGGCGGCATCGCGGCCTACAAGGTCGCTTCCGTCGTGTCTGCGCTCGCGCAGCGCGGCTGCGGCGTGACCGTCGCCATGACGCGTAACGCGCGGCGGTTCGTCGGCGAAATCACATTCGAGGCGCTCTCCGGCCGCCCCGTCGCCACGAGCAACTGGCGCGCCGCCGAGCATGTCGGCGTACAACATCTGAAGCTGTCCGAACGGGCGGACTTGCTGCTGCTGGCCCCGGCGACGGCGAACACACTCGCGAAGTACGCGCTCGGCCTCGCGGATGATCTGGTGAGCAACCTGCTGCTCGGCGCCGCGTGCCCGGTCGTCATCGCCCCGGCGATGAACGAGCGCATGTGGGCCAACCCGGCGACGCAACGCAACGTCGCGCTGCTGAAAGAAGCGGGCGTTGAATTCATCGGCCCCGAAAGCGGCTGGCAGGCGTGCCGGGCGGTAGGCCCGGGAAGAATGTCGGAGCCGGAGGCGATTGTTGAAAACGTGACCGCGCGGCTTCGCGAGAAGGGGCCGCGTAGTCAGGTCCTCGAATAGGCGATCCGGTTCACGGATAGCGTATTCGTGATGACGCAACCCGTCATTCCCGCGCACAACCGTCATTCCCGCGCACGCGGGAATCCAGTTCGCGGCATGGACCCCCGCTTTCGCGGGGATGACGAAGCGCCTACACAGCTCATCTGGCGCGAGACGACTCAGCGAGGAAGCTGAAGCAGTGCTTTATAGCGACATCATCACTACGCTCGCGGGCCCGGCGCTCGGCGCCTGCGCGCGCGGCGATGTTCCATTTCTTATGAATGCGACCAGCTCTACACCGATTGATCAAGTGGAGCGATCCCTGTTTCCGCCGGTGCTGATTCCTATCTGGGACGATTGGCCGCGGGTCCATGGTCTGTGGCGGTATCCGGACTCGCTATGTCGCTCGATTTCATTCGTCCAGTTCGATGCGGATAGTGGGTCCACGGTTGAGATTGGGCGAAACGCGATCCAATTCCTGGAGTGGTTCGCGCTCTATCAATGGTACAACCTTCCGGGCGATGAGGAGTTTGAGGAGCTGGAGACGTTCTGCGCACAGACGGGTGTCGACTTCCAGACGGTGGATAGAATTGGGCGAACGAACAAGTACTGGAAAGACGCCGTTCCTAAGCTTCCGTCGTTCAGTACGAGCCTGCCTCTAAGCGCCGCCCACCCAGGTGAGTATGACGGGGACTTTCCGGTCGATACATCTGCGGCCGCCATCGCCCGGTGCAGTTTTTGGGAGTTTCCCGAGTCCCAGATACAACAGTTGCAGAACGCCGACAATTGTCCGCCATGGCTTCGTCTGGATGTAGACGCGTCAGAGGCGTTTGAGAAGTTTCTAAACGGCGGCGATACCTTGGCGGCATGGCTCTGTCTCAACCGGTTCGGCTGGAGGGGCCCGGCGATGGGCCGTGCGTTTGAGCGGTTTGCCGGCCATGTCGATCCGATCACGAAAGCGGTAGCCGCGCGATACCGATTGGTGGTTACGTAGGCGTGCAATAGGTCGCGCGCGCCATCCGCCGGAAAGTGCAACCGTCATTCCCGCGCACGCGGGAATCCAGTGTTTGCGATGGATCCCCGCTTGCGCGGGGATGACGAGACAGCGCATCCTTCGTCTCTAAAACATGCTTACGCCTGCGGCGAAGGCATGAAGCTATGAAGCGAGTCTCCGGTTTGGATACGCGCGGGGTCGGCTTTACAGTCGCCCCAGACCCAAACAGGAGACCCGCATGTACTCGATCGGTATTGACTGGCGCCAACGGTACTGCAACGTGTGTATTCTGGACAATCGGGGCGATCGGATCAAGGAGACGCGGCTGAAGACCGGCGAGCTGCAGGATGGGCACGTCCTCCGGCGCCTCTCGTTCAGGCTGATGTCGTCCGCCGCCGCTGCTGGTGATTCCCCGTCCTTTCGGGTAATAAACCCCCTGCGAAAGCCGCGTGTCGCTTTCGCGTGTCGGCGGCTACGGAATCCCGCAATTGGCCAGGCGCATCACCTATAAAGACGCCGGCGTTGATATTGACGCCGCGGATGAAATGGTCGATCAGATCGGCCCGCTTCTCCGCCGCACGTGGGGGCCGCGCGTCGTGACCGAGCACGGCGGGTTCGCCGGGGCGTTTCGGCTGGACTACGGCGAGCGCCTCTTCGCGCGAGCCTATCGCGATCCCGTGCTCGTCGCGTGCACCGACGGCGTGGGCAGCAAGCTGCTCGTCGCCATTCAGGCCAAGCGCTATGACACCGTCGGCGTCGACTGCGTCGCGATGAATGTCAACGACATGATCACGCTCGGCGCGGAGCCGCTGCTGTTTCTCGACTACATCGCCGTCAACAAACTCGCCCCCAACGTCGCGACCGAGATCGTGCGCGGCGTGGTCACCGGCTGTGAAGAAGCCGGATGCGCCCTGCTCGGCGGCGAGACGGCGGAACTACCGGATTTGTATCGCCGCGGGCATTTCGACCTGGCGGGTTTTGCGGTTGGCGTGGCGGAGCGCGGGCGATTGTTGCGCCCGCGCGACAACGTCAAACCCGGCGACGACATCATCGGGCTCACCTCCAGCGGCTTGCATTCCAATGGGTATGCCCTGGCACGTAAGGCGCTGCTGACCGAAGCCGGCATGGACCTGCATCAGAAACCGCGCCCGCTGAACGAGCCGCTGGTGGATGTGCTGCTGCGGCCGACGCGCATATATGTGCGGGCGATCCGCGAGACGCTTCGCCGATATAAGCAACGGAACCCGATTGTCGGCATGGCGCACATCACGGGCGGCGGATTGCCCGGAAACGTGCCGCGCATTCTGCCGGACGACTGCGACGCGGTGATCCGGCGCGGCGCGTGGACGCCGCCGCCGATCTTCGGGCTGCTGGAGCGGAGCGGCGTGGCGGAAGAGGAGCTTTTCAACGTGTTCAACATGGGCATCGGGTATACGTTGATCACGCGCCCGCGCTCGACGGCGGCGGTGATCAAGTCGCTGGAGAAAGCCGGTGAGACCGCGATCGTGATCGGAACGATCCGGCGCGGCGCGGGCAAGCTGGAGCTGCGGTGATGGGCGATCGCGTTGCGATCAAAGCGAGGATAGCAGTCGGAATCGCGCTGAGTATCGCGGTTGGCGCCGGCTGCGCCCATCAGAACGAAAACCGCTTCGTCGCGCTGGACAACGTCGCTTCGACACAAGATGAGTGGCGGTTCGAGCGCACGCGCGGCTTCAAGCTGACCACTGAACACTACGACATATACACGACGATCGAAGAACCGCGCCTGCTGACGTCATTGCCGCAGGCGATGGAAACGTGCTACGCCTATTACCAGCGCCTATTGCCAAACGTGACGCCGGGCGGCGAGCGGATGACGGTGTACATCTTCGCAAAACGCCGCGAGTGGGAGCGTTTTACGCAGCGCCGCTTCCCGGAGCGGGCGCCCCTGCTGCTGCAAATCCGCAATGGCGGCTATTCGCTGGATCGCATCGCCGTCGCGCAATACGTGACGCACGCGATCACGTTCCCGATCATCGCGCACGAGGGGCTGCACCAGTTTCTCGAGCTAAACGTATCGAACCGCGTGCCGGCGTGGCTGAACGAAGGCCTCGCGGTGGAGTGTGAGGGCCAGAAGTGGACGATGGACGGCCTGCGCGAGTTCGACCCATGGCACAATCCCGCGCGCCGCAATCAACTCGCCGAAGTGTTGCAGCGGAATGAGCAAACGCCGTTGCGCGAACTGCTGCGCATCAGCGCCGGCCATGTCGTCGGCGGCACGAGTCGCGGTATCGCTGCGTACTACGGGCAAGTGTGGATGCTGCAGCGATTCCTGTCAGCGGGGCAGGACGGCAAATACGCGGCCGAATACCAGCGCATGATCGACGCGATCGGCTCGCAGGACCTTGACGCGCTGGCGCAGGCCGGGGCAATATCCGGAGGCGGCTCCATTTCGCCCGGCGAAGGGTTGTTTCGCGCCTTCTTTGCCGAGGATCTCGATACGATCGAAACGGAGTACGTGGACTTCATGAAGAACTACGCCTTGGGCGGCAAGCGCCCGGGCGATGACAAGCCGTGGTGGGAGAAGCTCGGTGAGTGAGACGCCGAATCGCATTACGTTCGATGATTTTGCCAAGCTGGACTTGCGCGTCGCGACGATTCGCGAGGCAGCCCCGCATCCGGACGCGGATCGCCTGCTGGTACTGACGCTTGACGACGGCGGCGAAGGACGCACGATCGTGGCGGGTATTCGCGCGCATTATGCGCCTGAAACGCTTGTCGGCCGGCAGATCATCATCGTCGCCAACCTGGAGCCGCGCAAAATGCGCGGCATCGAAAGCCAGGGCATGCTGCTGGCCGCCAGCAACGCGGAACACACCGAAGTGATTTTACTTTCACCCGAAAAGCCGATCGCGCCCGGCTCCTCGGTGGGCTAGCGCTCAAACGCGTCAAACTTGCGCGGCTCCGGACAAGATATCCGGCCCAATCGCGGGCCGAGGCGTTCCCGTAACTGCACTTCCTGAATTCATCAAACGATAACACGATGTCGCCTCGGCGTTCTGACGAGTCGGGGAGGCGCCCCGTCATGGACTTGGCGGGATCAACCTCGGAAGAAGGCGCGCTGCACGATGCCCAAGCTGAACGAAGCCGCGGCCACAAATCTCGACGCCCTGCTACAGGCGGTCAACTCGCCGCTCGACCCCACCGATCTCGGACGCCTTGCGCAACTGCACACCATGTTGCAGGATGTCGTTGGCGAGTTCGCGGCCGATTCGCCTCCGGCCAAACTCGGCGCGGGGGCTGTGCGCTTGTTGGAAGCGCTGATCCTGGATGAGGCGGCGGATGCGGCCTCCGGCATGCAGGCGATCCCCGAGGCGATCATCGCCCTGCATAAGGCCGGGAACGACGATATCAGCGCCTGCGATGCAGCGCTGGCGAAAGTCACTGGGGCGATGACGGGCGAAGTGCCGACTGCCGCCAATGCTCCCGCTCCACAACCTCAACCAGTGACGCCGCCTGCCGCGACCGCCGCAAAGTCAACGGCGTTTACGCCAGAACCAGTCCCTGAACCCAGACTCGAAGCGCCAACGCCGCCTGCGCCCGCCAAGGCGCCCGCGCCGGCAGATGAAGCCTACGTCGCCGAGCCGCTGATCGTCGATCTCAATGAGCAGGAGCACTTGCAGGGCTTCATCGACGAGAGCGCCGAGCACATGGACGCGATTGAAGTGGCCCTGCTCGGCGTGGAGCAGAACCCGGCGGATGCCGACCAGATCAACGAGTTGTTCCGGCCGTTCCACACCATCAAGGGCATCGCCGGTTTCCTTAATCTGCGCGACATCAATCGCCTGACGCACGAAGTCGAGACGATCCTTGATATGGCCCGGAAGCATGAGTTGAAGCTGACCGCCGGCCATATTGACCTGATTTTCGCGGCGATCGACGTGTTGAAGGACCAGATCGGCCGACTGGCGCACTTCCTGACCGCTCCGACCGACAGTCCGGTGCCGCAACCGGTGATCGTGGACATCATGGCTCGACTGCGTAAGGCGCAGCGCGGCGAAGTGAATGGTGGAGGTCGCTCCACGGCCGCTGCTGATGCGCCGACGGCAGCCGGCCCAGCCCCCAATCCGCCCTCAGCGCAGACGGCGGGCAAGGCGGACTCGGGCGCGGCCAAGGAAGAAGGTGGTGACAACGCGGCCCGCGGCGTCGACAACTCCATTCGCGTGGATACGCGCAAGCTGGACGCGCTGGTCGACGCAGTCGGCGAGCTCGTCATCGCGCAGACGATGGTGAATCTGTCTGAGCGCGTGCGAGTTGATGAGAAGCTCAGCCGCGATGTATCGCAGGTCACGAAGATCGTCCGCGACATTCAGGAAACGGCGCTGGCGATGCGCATGGTGCCGATCGGATCGACTTTCCAGAAAATGCGCCGTCTCGTCCGCGATGTCGCCAAGAAGGCGGGCAAGGAAGTTGACCTGCAGATTAACGGCGAAGAGACCGAACTCGACAAGACGGTGGTTCAGCAGATTTCGGACCCGCTGGTGCACATGGTGCGCAACGCCATCGATCACGGCCTTGAACCGCCGAACGAGCGTGAGTCGGGCGGAAAGGCACGCGCGGGAAAGGTGCGTCTGAACGCCTTCCATCAAGGTGACAGCATTACGATTCAGATCGCCGATGACGGTCGCGGTCTTGATCGCGACAAGCTGATCAAGAAGGCGATCGAGCGGGGCATGATCAGCCCGGAAGACGAACTCACCGACCAGCAGGCGTACATGCTGATTATGGGGGCCGGATTCTCCACCGCTGAACAAATCACCGACATTTCGGGACGCGGCGTCGGTATGGACGTTGTCCGCCGGAACATCGAGGCCCTGCGCGGCAAGATCGAGATTCAAAGCAACAAGGGCTCCGGCACGACGTTCAACATTCGCCTGCCGCTGACACTCGCGATCATCGACGGCATGCTCGTGCGGCTCGGCGACCAGCGGCTGATCATCCCCACGATTTCGATCGAGCAGTCGTTGCGGCCGTCGCAGATTTCAAGCGTGCAGCGGCGCGGCGAGATGATCAAGGTGCGCGGCGAACTCGTGCCGCTGATTCAACTCGGGCAGATTTTCGGCTTCGCCGAACGCATCGATCCGTGCGACGCGCTGGTCGTCATTGTTCAGGCTGAAAGCGGCCGCATCGGCGTGGTTGTCGAGGAACTGATCGGGCAGCAGCAAGTCGTGATCAAGACGCTGGGCGATCGTTTCAAGAGCGTCCAGGGCATCTCGGGCGCCGCCATCCTGGGCGATGGTCGCATCGGACTGATTGTCGAGCCGTCGGGGTTGCTCAAGCTGCACACGCAGAGCAACGCGCCGCTGTTGAGTGACGCGAACACGCCTCACGAAAAACCGCAACCGGAAGACCCGCAGGAATCCATCGTAGACATGACACTGGAGACCATAGTATGACCGCCGTCGCCACCGCCCCCACCATCAGCAGTTCCGCCGAACTGGGCGGCAAGTATCTGACGTTCAACTTGGATCAGGAAGAGTACGGCGTTGAAATCCTGAAAGTGCGCGAGATCATCGGCATGATGGACATCACCAGCGTGCCGCAGATGCCGGCGTTCATCAAAGGCGTCATTAATTTGCGCGGCAAGGTCATCCCGGTCGTCGACCTGCGCCTGAAATTCGGTCTCGACCAGGCGGAATACAACGACCAGACCTGCACGATCGTCGTCGATGTCGGCGCCCAGATCGGCGTGATCGTCGACACGGTGCAGGAAGTGCTCGACATCGCCGACGAGCAGATCGAGCCGCCACCGCCGATGTCGGGGGCCGTGGATACGCGCTTCATCCTCGGCATGGGTAAGGTAAAGGACGACGTCAAGATCCTGCTCGATATCGACAAGGTGCTGGCGGTTGAGGAACTCGGCCAGATCGGCGACAGCCCGGCCTGATCGGACTTGCCCGCCACGCGGGTCGGCGTGAGAATCGCCGTATGCGCGTGCGACTGTCGAAGACATTCACATTCGAGGCGGCGCACTTCCTGCCCACCTTCCCGGAAGGGCATAAGTGTCGCCGCCTTCACGGTCATAGTTTTCGCGTCGATGTGGTCGTCGCCGGCGAGATCGATCCAGCCGTCGGCTATCTGGTCGACTATGGCGCAATCAAGGCAGCCTGCGAGCCGATCCGCGTTCAACTCGACCACCACTGCCTGAACGAAGTCCCCGGCCTTGAGAACCCCACCGCCGAGATGATCGCCGCGTGGATATGGGCCCGGCTCAAACCCGGCCTGCCGTTGCTGGCCGAAGTGATCGTTCACGAAACATGCACCAGCCGGTGCGAGTATCGCGGCGAATGAAGCCGCGGCCCGAACAATTTCGCGCACCGTCCGAATACAGCCACTGGAACCGCGGCGCCCGCGCGGCCACTCCGCGAATGGCTGTTTTTTGTAATTCCGGGCCCGATAGCGACAGGTAGACTGAACGAATGGAAGCCTCCGGCGGCATGTTGAGCCGAATCAGCGAAAAGGTCATCGCGTGGATCGCGTTCGGGCTGCTCGTGTTGCTCGGCGTGACGATCTACCAGATGCCGGCGGAAACGAAATCCGCGATCTGGAGCGGACTCTGGCGCACGATCGCGTTTATCGGGATCAGCGCGGCGTGGCCGTGGCAGGCGAGACTGTACATCCGCCGCGTGCTGGAAGTCGGCGAAAACTGGGCCGGGGCGGCGTTGATCGCGGCGTTGACGCTCGGGAACGTGATCATCGGCGTCGTGCTGATGACGGTTTGGCCGGGCAGCGGCTGGGCCTGGATGGCGGCAATCGGGGCGATCGCGCTAACCGGCACATACAATTATCTGGTGACATCGTACCTGGCGGATATGAGCGGACATTGAACGACGCGGCGAAGACCAACATGAGCGGAACCTACCAACCCGGAACCCGCGTAAGCGAGTTCGTGCTCGAGGCGCCGATCGGCCTCGGGTCGTTCGGCGAGGTTTGGTCTGCGCGACATCACATGTGGGAGAACGAGCGCGTCGCGATTAAGCTTCCGACGACGCCGGAGTATGTGCGTTACCTCCAGCGCGAAGGCGGCTTCGCGCACGGGCTGCGGCATCCGAACATCGTGCGCGTCATCGGAGTCGACCCATACGCCGAGATTCCGTACCTCGTGATGGAGCTCGTGAACGGGCCGTCGCTGCGGCGGGCGATCACCGACGCGCCGACCGGCTTGCCGATTCCGGTGTGCATCACGATCGCCCGCGGCGTCTTGTCCGCAATGGAAGCCGCCCACACCGCGAACATTCTGCATCGCGATCTGAAGCCGAGCAACGTGCTGCTGAACCTGAACGGTACGCCGCTCGCGGAGCTTGAGGAGGATCAGGTCAAAGTCGTGGACTTCGGCCTGGGCCTCGGACAGCCGGACATGATGCGGTCGATTGCGCAGTCGATGTCGCTCGAGCGCGACAACAAGCTCGTCGGGACGCTGGCTTATCTGGCTCCCGAGCTGCGTGACGGCGCCGTCGCTTGGGACGCGCGCGGCGATCTGTACGCCATCGGCGTGATGCTGTTCGAAATGCTGACCGGCGAACGGCCCGTCGGTGCCGAACTGCCGAGCACCGTTCGCGCGGAAACGCCGGCCGCGCTCGATGAGGTGTTCCGCCGGCTTTACGCCCGGCAGGACCGGCGATACGAATCCGCGAAAGCCGCGCTGGACGACCTGACGCAGCGGACAACGCGACGCGCGATCCCGCCGCCCCCGCCGCTGCCGCCGGAGTTCACGAGCCAGGGCGGGAAGCGCTGTCCGAGTTGCAGCGCGATCGCGAATCGGGACGACCAGTTCTGTATCAAGTGCGGTTACCAGTTGACGCCGCAGGTGAGGCGCTGCCCGTCGTGCCAGGCGTTTCCGAGCCCGCGTGACCGATTCTGCATCTTTTGTGGCGCCCAGCTGAGCGGGGTCCTGACATGATGATGGCTGAATTGGGCATAGCCGCGGTCGCTTTTGTCGCCCTGATCGGGTTCTTCGGCTTCTTCCTCGTCATCATGACGCTGATGGTGAAGCTGGTATGGCGCGCCATGCGCGGTATGTTTTCGCTCGTGGATCCGCATTCCACCCGCGATGAGCGGGCAATCGGATGCCCCCATGTCGGGTGCGGGCATCGCAATGTAAAGGGCGCGCGATTCTGCGCCCGATGCGGTCGAGCAATCCGCGCCACCTCGGGAAACACGGATGTCTATGGCTGACGCCGATCGGCTGCGCGACTTTGAGGAGCTTTTCCTCGGCCAGATTGAGGCCAAGGCCCGCGGCCTGACCGGCAGGTCGGGCGTGGCGGATCGCGTCTACTTCGAGCCGACGCGCGAAGGCCCGGACGCCGTTCGCGCCGAACTCGGCCGCCTGCGCGTGTATGACCGTGACGCCATGGATCGCGTCGCCGGAACGCGCAGCATAGAGATGCGGTTTCAGCGAAAGCTGCTCGGGCTGATCCCGCGCACGGTTTCGCTTGTACGCGTGCGAACGCTGATGCCGATCGAAGCGATGATCCGCGGCGAGGAGCCGAAACCGGCCACTCGAGCCGATGTGCTCGTCGCTTTAGCGCACTACGAGCTGATCCCCACCCGCCTGCGCCCGACCGGCGTGATCCTCGCCAGCCCGACCGGGTTTACTGAGGAAGCGCAGAATCTCGTTGAGTCCACGAATCACCTCAGCCTGGTGCTGATCGGCGGGCGAGCGGATGGCGGTTGGGACATCAACAAGCCGAAACGCCTGAAGGGCACGAAGTGGGAAAAGCTCTTTGAACTGGAAACTCAGCCGGAGCGATTGAAGCGATTGCTGTATCATCTGGATCAGGCCGGGGTTGAAGTCGACTCCCGGGGGTTGTCCGTGTCGGAATTGTCGCAGCGCTTGGGGCTGGAGCGGGCCGAGACGGAACGCCTCGTGCGGCAGGCGTGCAACGTGCGACCGCGGCTGATGACCGTTTCCCACAACGGCGAGACGCATCTGGCGCGCTCGCCGCTGGCGGAAGAAGGCGATTCAATGAGCTGGTGGAGCCGAATTCGAAAACTGCTGGGCTTCAAGCCGACCGTCGCCGAGCGGGTGCGCGATTTGAGCGCGCAGCGCGTGCGGATCGAACAGCAGCGCGTGGAGTACGATTCAAAAATCGACCGCCTTGAGGCGGATGAGCGCGGCGCGCTCGAGCAGGGCGCGGCGGCGAAGTCCACCGCCGAGAAGAAGCAGGTCGCCGGTCGGCTGATGCGCTTGCGGCGTGAATTGCAGCGACATCGCGCTCAAGCGCAGTTGCTCACGCGCCAGATCGACGTGATCGGCACGCATATCCACCACCTGACGCTAAAGGAACAGGGCCGCCGCCTCGAGTTGCCGACCTCAGAAGAGTTGACACGCGAAGCGGCTGAGGCCGAACAGATCATGACCGAAATCTCCGCCAACGCTGAGTTGGCGGGCTCGATCGAAGTGACCGGCGAAACGCTGGGCATGGCGGACGAGGAAGCCGCGATCTTCGCGGAATTTGACGAAATCGCCGAAGGCGCGCCCGCCGCGAAGAAACAAGCCGAAGCTCGAGACGCGGCGCCGCCGGAACAGATCATCGAGCGCGCGGGAGAGGCGATCTCGGGCCGGTCGGCGGAAAACCCGCCGCGAACGGATGATCGTTCTCGGGCGCGGCCGGAGGCGAGCTAAGTCGGCATGAACTTCTTCGACTGGCTGACAACCAAGCGCAAGACGCTCTCCACGATGAGCGTCGCTGAATTGCGCGCGCAGGAAATGCTGCTGGAGAATGATCGCAATCGTATGCTGCGTCGCGTCGAAAAACTTGCGACGGACAAGCAAGGCGTGGTTGAGCGCGGCGCCAAGGAAAAGACGCCAGAAATGCGGCGCACTTTCGCGCAGCAATTCGACCTGCTGCACACCGAGCAAATGATGCTCAGCCGCCATCTGAACATACGCAGCAAGGAACTGTTGACCGTCTCGCGGTTGCGGATGCTGCGCGAGATGTCGCGGCAGTCGGTCGCCGGGCCGGGACTCGTCGCGATCGGCGAATCCGACCTCGCCGCGATTGAGCGTTTGATTGAGAACAACGAGATCACGGCCGAGTTGTATTCTGAACGCCTCGATGAAATCCTGAAGATCGGTCACGCGGCGGATACTGAGGCGTCGGCGGGCGTGTCTCCGGCGGCCCAGGAGTTGATGCGCATCTGGAGCGACATGGACGCGGGTTTGATCAAGGACACGGCGACCGCGGTCGACGAAGCCGAGCGCCGCGTCCGAGAGCGCGAGCGCGAAGGCGCCTAGCGAGCGACGAAATGCGCCGGTGAGACGCCGGTCACACTAGAGGACGGGGCCGATGGGACTGTTCAAATCCAAGGAAGAACGCCGCATCGAGCGCGACATGAAAATCCGCCAGGGGATTCGGCGGATTGAAAAGGCGATCGCCGAACAGAACAAGTTTCAGGACGAGTTTGTTAAGAACGCGCGCCAGGCCAAGGCGATCGGTGATCAGTCGTCGTACCAGTTCATTCGCAACTCGCTGAAAAAAACGGCGACAATCAAGAAGCTGCTCGAACGCCAGCACCTCGCCGTAAAGAACGCGCTGCTGATCAAGCGTCAGGCCGAGGCCGCCGCCGACTTCGGTGAGGCGATGAAACTGATGGCGTCCGAAGTCAGCCGGCTGTACGGCGATGCCGATCTGACGAAAACGCAGATGGATTGGGAGAAGGCCATCGCCCAGTCTCAGTCCATGGAGGAGCGGATGGAGATGTTCCTCGAGTCGATCGAGAGCTCGGCCGCGCAGGACCTGAGCCTGTCGTCGAAGGAGGCGATTACCGACGATGAGATCGACCGCCTGATTGCCGCCGAGGAACAAGTGGAGCAGGCGCGCGACAGCGCGCAGATGTCCGCGCTGCGGGCTGAACTGGCGGACTTGAAAGGTGAAGCCCAGAAAGAGGGCAAATAGGCCGCTTCTTCGATCACGATGCCGACATTCGCCACGTTCCAACGCCTGAAGGACAAGGGTATCGCCGCCTATCGCAACGGCGACCCGATTTCCGCGCGCCCCTATCTGATCCAGGCGGCGGAGTGCATGCTCGACATCGCCGCCTCCAACAACAACCCCGCCGAGCGCGAGCAGCAGGAACACTACGCCGCCGAGCTGATCGACCTCGCGAAACGATGTGAGCGCGCGGGCAAGCAAAGCGGCGGCGTCAAGACGCGCGACCGTGTCGGCAGTGACGACGACAATGGGCCCGATGCGTCCGACTGGATCGTGCGCGAAAAGCCGACCATCCATTTCGACGACATTGCCGGACTGGACGACGTGAAGGAAGAGATCTTCCTGAAGATGATCTATCCCTTCAATCATCCCGAACTCGCCGGGCGCTACGGCATCGATGTCGGCGGCGGTCTGCTGATGTACGGCCCCCCGGGCACAGGCAAGACGATGATCGCCAAAGCCGTCGCCTGCGAGCTGGACGCGACAATGTTCGTCATCAGCCCGGCCCAGATCATGAGCAAATGGGTCGGCGAGGCCGAGCAGAACATCAAGAAACTGTTCGACGCCGCGAAGCAGGAGGCCAAGGCCGTTATATTCATGGATGAGGTGGAGGCGCTGGTCCCCGCTCGCCGCGACAGCCAGTCCAACGTTATGCAGCGCGTCGTGCCGCAGATATTGCAGGAAATCGAGGGGTTCGATCGCAAGGCCGATCGCGCTTTGCTGTTTCTCGGCGCGACCAACGAGCCGTGGGCGCTTGATCCGGCGATGACGCGCCCGGGTCGACTCGACGAAAAAACGCATGTGCCACTGCCCGACCCCGAAGCCCGCTTCAAGCTCTTCGAAATCTACCTCGGCAAGCGGCCGATGGACCCCGATGTCGACTTCGCCCGCCTCGTCGAGGAAACCGCGGGCTATAGCGGCGCCGATATCAAAGCCGTCGCGCACCGTGCGGCAACTCGCCCGTTTTTGGAATCGGTTTCCGGCGGCGCCCCGCGTAACATCTCACTGGCGGACGTCTTGACGGCGATCGTCGAAACGCCGCCGTCCGTCAGCCCGTCGCAGGCGGAGCGCTACACGGCGTGGGCCCGCGGCGGATAGCGACGCCGGGAGGTCCGATGCCGCGCGACATCCTGCAACAACTGCAAGACGCCGATCTATTGGCGATTCGGATTTCGGGCGGCGAGTGGCCGCGCGGATTGCTGAGTTCCACGCTGATTCCCGACGCGTGGATGGGGCTGGTCGAAACGCGCGACGGTCGTCGCAAGTTCGTGCCCGCCGGCGAAGACCCACAACCCGATCGCGACGCGACGCTACTGCTTGCCCGCAGCCGTCGGCTGACGCTGCCGCTCTCCGCGAGCGACTTGCTGTCGGCTGATAATGATGAATTCACGATCGACGGCGAGTTGCTTGTCAACTGGGAGGCGGACGCCGTCCAACTCGCGGCGCTGCTGCGACGTATGCCGGCTTCGGGTGAGCTGACCCAACAGGCGCTGTATGACGCGATGATGACCAACGGAGCCGCCGAGACGCTGCGTCGATTCTGTCAGGAAGCAAGCAGCGCGGCTTTGTCGCAAGATGACATTCGCGTTTCGCTCGAAGCGGCATTGCGCGGCGGACTCGCGTCGTTCCTATTTGAGTACGGACTGTCGTTTGATCGACTCGCGCGGGTCACGCTGGTCAGCCGGAGCTTCAGCCGGCGTCAGATCGAAAGACGCGCAGGCGAGCGCGAGTTGGAGCGCATCGCGGCGCGCGAAATGCTGCAGCAAGCGGCGCTGTCAGCTGCGCAGAAACGCCTCGATCTCGTCGGCGGGTTGCTCGAACGGCTGCGCGGCGCGGCGGGATCCGACGCGCAGGGCTGGCGCGGGCTGCTGCCGACACTGACGCCGACCGAGCGCGGGCAGTTGCTCGAAAACCTGTGGCGCGTAACGCCGAATCGCCGCGTTGCGCAGGCCATTTTGATCGTCGCGGGGGGTGAGCTGCACTGGATCGATCCGAACCAACCGACGCGGATCACGCGCACATTCGCGGCGCCGGAAGACCTTGGGCCGCTGCGAAGCGTGCGGTATTGCGCGGAACGCGCGTGGATTCTGCTCGGAGCGGCGTGCCGTGTGTGGATCATCGGAGCGGAATCGGGCGCCGTTGTACATCGGTTTGAGGCGGCGTGCGAGGAGACGCCGCGCACCGGCTTCAACGATGCGCTGATCGCCGGCGATTGGATCTATGCGACGCACTCGCAGCTCGGCTGCGTGCGATGGTCGCTGACGCGCGATGCGCACGAGGCGCTATTGACGCCCGCGCATGGGGCGCCGCGCTCGGTCCGCGCACTCGCGCTCTCGGAAGACGGTCGCGTGCTGTTTGCCGCGGATGATTGCGTAATGACCGTCGAGCCGGACGCGAGCGAGGCGCAGACGCTGACCTGCGCGGACAGCGTGGTCTTTTGCCTCGCGATTGACGGACAAACGCTCTACGCGGGAACCGCGGACGGAGCGCTGCGCAAGGCCGAACTCGCATACCCGGAAACGTGGACCTCGATCGCCCGCATCCACGGCGCCATGGAGGCGATCGCGCTTCGGCGCTGGAGCGACCTCATCGAACTGATTACACCCGCCAACGTGTCCGGCGCGCAGGCGGTCTATCCGCAGGAAAACGTCGTCACACGCCTGTTTGACACGCCGACGACCGTGCGGCGCGTCTGGGCGAGCGATGACTGCGTCGTCGCGCTCAGCGAACGGCGTGACCGGCTGTACGTGGCGACCGCGGGCGGAGCGCCGGACCTTGCGTGCGAGGCGCCGCTCTCGCGACTACTGGGGCGATCGATTCAGGACGTGTGCCTGGTGACCGCGACGCGCGAAGTGGAAACGGGTTAACCGCGATTCGACGCGTACTCTTCGACACCGCGCGCTTCGGCGGCGTTGACCCACCAATCGCCGGATGGGAAGACGCGTTGCGCCGGACGACCGAGACGAATCGAGCCGCGCGGCGTTTGAGGCAATCGAGCGCGCCGGGCGCGCTCCTCACGCACCGCCTTCAACGCGGTCGATAATCGTCGCTCCAGCAATTCAAGTTCCTCAGGACTCGCGCCAGGGCTGACATGCGACTGGGTCGCGAGACGTGGGGTGGCAATATGTTGGGTGGTACGGACGTCTCGCCCACCTGTTGCGCCTTGGGTGGTACGGGCGTCTCGCCCGTCTGTGCCTTGGGTGGTACGGGCGTCTCGCCCGTCCTGGATGTTACGCCCCCCGCGCGACCGACCACCGCCCCGCCGCTCGGTTCGCGTCGGCACAATCTGTCCAAACTCCGCCTTTTCGCGCGCGACGAGGATCGGCCTTGGCGGATCGATCCAACCCTTCTTGGCGCCCGACGAATCGTCGAACTGAATCGCGGTTTCCCATCGCTTCGGAGCCTCGATGGCCGGGATCGCAAATCCGGATGCCGCCGCCCCGGCCTTCACATCGCGGGCGAGCACGACCGACCGCCGCTCCGCCATCGCCTCCAAAAGGGCATTGTCGCACACATGATCCAACGCACGGGGAACACCGCCGCTGATTGTGTGCGCGAACTCTGCCGCTTCGTCATTGAATCGAACCCCGCGCGCCCCGGCGGCGCCGAGACGAAACGAGATGTAACCGGCGGCTTCTGCCGG
Organism: Phycisphaerales bacterium; assembly: GCA_020427345.1. Taxonomy (GTDB): domain Bacteria; phylum Planctomycetota; class Phycisphaerae; order UBA1845; family Fen-1342; genus DSPM01. The sequence continues at coordinate 18,761 of JAGQOO010000008.1, forward strand.
GCAAAACGGCTCGAGCCGCGTTCGTCGACGAATCCGCGACACCAGCCGCGGTTCGATGGCTTCCGATCCTGACAGCAGCACAAGCGTCGTGTGGGCCGCGGGCCGCGCCAGAAGAGCGAGCACCGAATCCCAGAAGGCCTTCGGGACGAGATGCGCGTCGTCTACGATCAATAGCGAGCGGGAGCCGATCGGCTGCGCGTCGCGCCATTCCGCAAAGGCGATCCGCCGCCAATCTGCGCCATCCGGACGCGCCGCGCAAACATCGACACGTGCGTTTGAGCAGTCTGCGCCACACAAGATCGCCGTATGCGCGCTTCGCGCCGCCTCAACCGCCAGCAACTCCGCCAGAAAGGTCTTGCCGAGCCCGGCGCCACCGACGACCAGAACACCCGGCCAGCCGGCATGGAACGCCAGGCGCACCGTCGCGAGCGCTTCCGCGTGAGATTCGGCCTCAAAAAACGCGTCGGGTCGACCGGGGCCAAACGGGGCCATGTGGCAGCCGAGGGTCGCGTACGGGTTCATACTGCGCTCCTTGCGCGTGGGCCGCCGATGCCGCGCTGGCGGCTGGGCGGAAACCGTGTTTTCATCGGACCTCGATCGGCTGGCGATAAATAACGGATTCGCGCCCGCCCAAGCCGCTTGTTTCACACGCCGATCAATCCGGCCGATACGCCCGAAGACATTACGGGACGCGCGAATGACGAACCGCATAGTTACAATCTGCCTCACGAGCCTTTCGGCCCTGTTGCTCGTCGGTTGCGCCGCGCGCAACCCGACGCCGGCGGCGACCCAATCGCCGGGTCGTTCGGAAATGACGCCTACGCGTTCTGCCGAGCGTGTGTTTCCCGGCGATGTTGTTCTGATCCACGCGCCGCCGGCGACTGAGATCGACCAGACGCGGCACAGCGTGGCGCCGGACGGCATGCTGCGGCTGCGATTGATTGGAGCGATCGAAGCGGCGGGCCTGACGCCGGAACAGATCGCAGCGACGATTCAGTCGCGACTATCTCGCTATTACAAAGAGCCGCGCGTTGTCGTGGAGGTTGTCGAGCGCGCCGGTCGCAACGTTCTGATTGTGGGCGAAGTGCGCCATCCCGGTCGCCACCGGATCGGCGAGGACGCGACAATTCTGTCCACGATTAGCGCCGCCGGACTAATGCCGACGGCGCGACGCGACGCGATACGGTTGGTGCGCCGCGACGAAGATGAGCGCCCGCAAACCTGGCGTTTCGATCTGAATGAGATTGTTCGAAGCGGCGGCGCTGGAGACATTGCGCTCCTGCCCGGCGACGTGATCGAGGCGCCTCCGTCGGCCCTGGCCGAGTTCGGACGCGGCTGCGCAATGCTGTTTGGCGGAGCCGACAACGGCGAATCTGACACGGAGCCGACGCCATGACGCGAGCCGCCTCGTCAGAGCACGGGCTGATTCGGCGAGTCTGGGGCGCGCGATGGAAGGCCGCGCTGTTGACCGGCTGCGTGACAGCGTCGGTCGCATTCTGGCAGAGCCAGTATCTGCCGCAACGATATCAGGCGGCGGCCACGCTGAAGCCGCGCGACCCCCTGGTCGGCGTAACGGTGGAAGGGGCGGAGGCGCTCGCAACGGCCATCGCCGAACTCCGCGTAGACGCGGCTTCGGCGCTATCCGGCGCCGACGCGCGACGTCAAGCGGCGATCGCTGTCGGGTTGCTGCCGCCGGAGGAACCGGACGACGATCAGGCGACATCGGACGCGCTCCTGGCCGCGGCGTTGCGGGTGTATCACATTGAAACGAACGTTGATCAGGCTAAGTCCGAAATCCGCGTCACATGCGAAGCGGACGAACCGGACGTCGCCAGGCAGTACCTGCGAGCGCTGATTGACGATGCCGTGGCGCGCGGGGCGACGCGTCTTCGCGAAGTCGTCACGAACGCGCACGCGACCGCACTTGCGACCGTCGCCCAACCCGAAATCGCGACGGAGACGGAACCTGCGCCTGCGCCGCTGCCGAAGCCCGTTGCGCCGGATGCGCCGACCACTGATCCGCTGACGCTGGCGACACGGCTCGCGGCGGCGGAAACGGAATCCGGGCGACTTACGCGCGAACTGGGGCAATTGCGGGCGGCCGCGGAGATTCGCCGCGAATTCCTGAATCGCATTCCGGAACAGTCGGCGCCCCTCGCGACCGCCGTTGCCAACGGTGTTCCAAGCGCGACGCTCAACACGCCCATCACGGCGAATGCTCCAATGGCAGTGGAGAGCACGCCCATCGCCGGTGTCATCCAGCTTGTTGCGGCCAACGAACCGACGCAGGCGCCGACAGCGACCCCCGAGGAAGTGCGGCCGTCATCTCCATCGATCCTTGGCGCCTATGACCAACTCGTCGCCGACGCCGAGGCGGAGCTGCTGGACGCCCGGACGACGCGACGCATGACGGACGCGCACCCGGACGTCATCGCGCTGCAGCAAAAGATCGGCCAGGCGCGCGATTTGCGCAGCCAGGCGCTTGCCCGCATCGGCGAGACGCGCCCCGGCGCCCCGACGCAGTCAGATTCTTCGCCAATCTCGGACGGGGCGCTCGCTGCGATACGAGCGGCCATTCGTGAATCCGAGCGCGAACAAATGCGGCTGGAAATCGCGCTGCTTGATCGGGACATCGAAGTTGTGCAAGCGTCGCTCGACGAAACTTCCGCCCAAGCCGTGACGCTGGCCGCCGCGTACGAGTCAGCCCGTCGGCCGGTTGCTCCGGGCGCAGCGCCATCCACTCCGGCGCCGACAAGACCGATACGCGAGCCGGTTTCAGCGGCGCCGCAATACGCGACCGCGCTCGGGCGCTTACTCGACTCGGACGATCCCGACGTGTTAGCGCTGTTCACCGTTCCCGGTGAAGTCAGTGCGCGATCGATGGGGCCGAGCCCGGCGTTTGTCGTTGGCGCATGTGCGGGAATCGGGTTAGTCGCGGCATTTCTGGTGTGCCCACTCATGGCCTTGGCTCGACGCCGATTCTCGTCCGCTGAAGCTGTCGCGAGCGCACTCGGAGTGCCAGTGCTTGCCCGCATCCCGGTCATCAATACGCCCGGAGAACGCAAGCGACGGCTGCACTCGTTTCTGATGTGGACGCCGACGCTGGCAGCCGCGTGCGTCGCGACGGGATTGCTGGGCACGATGGCGTATGCGCGACTTGCGGCGCCTTCGCTCTACGACGCAATCCGCACGCGCGGCCAAGTCGTATGGAACATGTTTGGCGGGCCGCGCTCGGCCAATGCGAGCGAAGCCACGACCGACAAGGCGGGCAAGTAATGGGCACGATCGCCAAGGTGATGAACCAGGCCGAAGCGGACGTCGCACAGTTGGCCGACCCGAGCCCACTCGCGCCGGATGATCCAATCGCAGCGCACGCCGAAACTGGCGACGACGAAGTCGATCTCGTCGCGCTGATGGACGCGCAATTCGGCGCCGGGGCGGCTGACGGCGAAGAAGCAGGAGAAGAAGACACGCTAGCGTCCGCGGAAGAGACGGAAACGCCCGCGCCAACGTTTCACGCCGAGGATCATGAGGCGATTGAGGCCGCCGATTCCGACCCCAAATCTGCTGACGGCGATACTCAGGACCTGTCGACTGAGGCTGAGGCGGCCCTGTCGGCAAGTAGCGAGAACAAATCGGTCGACCCCACCGACGTCGAAGCTAATGCGAATGATGAAGAGCCGGACGACGCCGACGACCTGAGCGACCGTCTCTCGTCAATCGCGGACGAAGTGCGACAGACCCTTGCCGACGATTCTCCGCAAGACGCGGCGCCAGTAGAAGCAGACAGCGACGAATCAAGCGGCGTCGCCGAAATGGAATCACCGTCTGACGCGCTAGTGGCCACTCCCTCCGATGAATCGGCGGAAGCGGAGGAGCCAAACGGCACAGTGGACCTGGACAATAGTAGCGAAGTAACGGTCGCGGAAGGCGCGCTCGACGCGCCCGCGCCAGAGCAACCCGTTGAAGAACCCCATTCCGACGAGCGACCCACGACAGACAACGACAATGCGCAGTACGAAGCGGCCGACGAGGATCAGGCGGCCGAAGGGCTCGTGGCTGAAGAACCGGATTGTGATGAGTTGGCGAGCGCTATGATGGAGGACTCCGAAGCGGACACACCGGCCGACACGGAAGCGGCATTCGAGGAGTCGGCCGAAGTCGAGCACTCCGCGCCGGATGCGATCGACGCGACTGCGCAACCGGATCCTGACACGCTCTCCGAAATGGCTGACGACGCCACCGAACCCGCCTACCACGAGGATGTCGCGTCCGACGCCGACGCGGCGGACACATCGGAGTTGGCGCCGGTCTTCGATGAAGCGGCGAGTCTGTACGAATCGCTGGATGAAGAACTCGGCGACGCCGAGGAAGAGGACGATGTGGGCTGCATCGCCGACCAACCGACCGGGCTCGACGACACACCTGAACCGGTTGACGCGGATGACATGCCGGAGTTCGACGCCGCCGCCATCTTCGACCCCGCCGGCGCGCTGGAGGATGGGGAGGATTCGTCCTCGGCTCGACCCGCGCCCGTCGCCGAACGATCCAAACCGCGCTTCGCCATGGGGCAGCGATCAGAGACGTCAGCGTCAGAACCGCCGCCGACCCCGGCGACGCCCAAGCGGGCGCCTGCGACGCCGGCCGGTCGCCGGAACGCCGTGGCCACACACCCGGCGCTGGTAGCAGCGCGCGACCCAGAAGGCCGGACCTCTGAGGAGTTTCGATCGCTCGCCAAGAGCCTGATTGAAGATCCCGCGCAAGTTCGGTGCGTCCTGATCAGCAGCAGCGGCGATCGCGAAGGGAAGAGTCTGACCTGCGCGAATCTGGCGGTCGCGCTGGCCCAGGCCGGACGGTCCGTCGTGATTGCCGACATCGACCCCAAGGGTGGCAGCGCGCCTCTTCTCGGCGTCGGCGGCGGCGCCGGTTTCGCGGAGGTCGTCAAGCGCAAGGCGCAGGTCGATGACGTGCTCAAGTCCACGTCGATCGAAGGGCTCAGCGTTCTGCCCGCCGGACAGGCCGCTCGCGACATGTGGCGTGATGAGGCGGCGCTCATGGCGGCAGTTTCAGCGCTGCGCGGCGCATGCGACATTCTGTTGATCGACGCGCCGGCGATCGCTGCCGGGCACACTCCGGCGCTGACGAAAGTCGTGGACGCGGCGTTGTTGGTATTGGACCCTGATCGCGCGACGCCGGCTCGCGCCAAACGGGCCGCCAAGAAAATTCAGGAAGCGGGAGTCCGCCTGCTCGGATGCGTGATGTCGCGCGTGGCCTAGTTCAGACTTTCGCTACCGAGCTCGCCGCAATCCAGCCGGTCTCGCCGGTCGGAAGGCTGACGCGCATCCAATCGGGCCTTTCGTCGAGGATGCGCAGTTCGACGCCCGGCCCAAGCGCCTGATTGATCACCGGGTCATACGCATCACCGCGGCCGCGCCGGAGCACTTGAGATCCGTCGACGATGACAGCTTCCGGGCGTTGCCGGTCACTTCTCAAATCCGCCGCCAATGACGCGACGACAATCAACGCCAAGGCGACAGCAACCGCGCCGCTGACGAACAACGGCGTCGAGCGAACGCGCAACCGGACCGCCAAGAGTCCCCAACCGATAACTCCGAGCGCAACAACCAGCATCAACTGCGTCGCGCGCGGCAGGCGCTTCCAGATCGCCAGATCGTTCAACGCTTCCGCCGTCTGGTCCGGTTCCAGGTAAGGCTCAACGCGATGGCGCACATATTCAAGGTTCGCGCGAATGTCCGCGTCCGCCGGAGCGAGGCGCGCCGCGCGGCGATAATGCAATACCGCCCGCCCCATGGCGCCGGCGCGGTAGTACGCGTTACCGAGGTTGTACTCGAGCGCCGGGCTGCGAATACCCGATTCCGCCAGTGTCGTCATCGCCGCGATCGACGACCTGTACAGTTCCGCGGCCGCCGCTGAATCGGTCAGGCTTGCAGACACGGCTTTGTCGTAATCCCGGACGGCTTGCGCGGCGAGTTCGTTCGCACGCGCGGCGGACGGCGTCTCGGCCAGCGCGGCGCCCGACGCCAACGCCAGGCAAACCGCTGCGATTCCAAGCGTGATAACGCCGCGCGTCATCCCCTTTGCGCCTCCAGATCGCGCAGCGCCGCGCGGGCCGCCTCGATCAGTTCCGCGTCTGATTCAGCGCCGCCGAACGCGCTTGCCTCGCACCGGCTCAACAATTGTTCAAATCGTTGCGCCAGCTCCGGCGACCCACTCACTCGTCGAACGGCTTCGGCTGCCTCCGCGCCGACAAAACGCCCCGCCGGCTGGCTGAGTCGATCAGCGAGGTAATCGGCGACGACACTGACGATTTCGCGCGCGTGATGATCCCGGCCATTTGCGCCGATCTCCGCCAAGCGGCGCTCGGCGTTGCGCAAAGCGGAGCGTCGTCGCGATTGCGCGTTGCCTTCCCGTCCGCGACCCAAAAGCGCCAGCCACGCGCATACGAACAAAGCCGGCGGCGCGGCGGCGGCGATCGCGAGCATGGTCGGCGTGACCTCGGTGTGGCTCACGAGCAGCTCAGACTCTTCAACGCGCGGTCCGCGCAGACCATCCACGGCGCCGAGATCCGTTTCGCTCGGCAGTGTGATCTTCATGTCCGTCACGTCGAATTCGTCCGCCGGCGCGACCTCGATCCGAATCGGCTCGGAGCGCGCGACGCGATACTCGGCGCTGGACGGGTCGAAGTAGCTGAACTCGATCGGCGGAATTTCCTTCACGTCCGCGTCGCGCGGCCGGATCGCCTGCGAATACCGCCGTGCCCGGCCATCCGTTTCGCCGGCCAGCGCCTCTGTCGGAACACGAAAGTCGGCGTTCAGCGCGGCCTGCTTGGACAGGTCCGGCCCCGGCAACAGTTCGATGGGGCCATCGCCAGTGATTTCGAGCCGTAACGTGATCGGCGCGCCGACGCTGACGCGTCGCGGCGCCGCAGATGTGCGGATCGCGTATCGTCCAACAGCGCCCGTGAAATCGGCCGGCCGGCCCCCAATCGGCAACGATTCGACCGTTGGCGTATCGAGTCTGGGCACAAGCAGGAAGTCCCGTGATTCCACCGGTTGCAAGGAGCCGAAGATGTCCCGGCGAAACGACGCGGCGAATCTGTATTGCGGAGTAATAGAGACAATGGACGGGTATCCGGGCTCCGTCAGGTCGAGGGTGAGGGCCGCCTGGTACTCGTGGAACGTCCGCAGCCCCCCAGTCGTCTCCTCGCGGGTCGTGCGAACGAATGACAAGCGGGGAAAATCGCGTGGCGTTTGCAGGAACTGCGCCGCCTCCGACCAGTTCAGCGCGTGGTTGGGTGGACCGGGCGCCGCCAGCTTGAGCGTAAGTATGAAGTCGGCCCGCTGCCCCACAAACAAGCGATTCTCTCTCGTGGTCAGCGTCGCTGTGGCCAGCTCATTCGGCACGACGGTGAAAGGCTGTGCCTCCGAACGTACGCTCTGGCCGTCGACCTCGAACTCCAGCGCGGGGAACTCGAACGCCCCCTCCGTCAGCGGGACAACAGAAAACACGTAGCTCTGCGTCTGCGAGTTGTTGATCCGGGTGTATTGCGAGCGCGGCCCCTGAATCAGGATTCCGGGGGTTTCCGGCGGCTGGGGCTGCGTGACATTGCGACGATATGCGACCTTGAGGGTGACGTTGAACTCCTCGCCGACCATCACCGTCGAAGGCACGTTTCCGACGCGGACGTTTTGTCCAACCGACTCGGTAGGCGAGAGCGCGGCAAATGCCGCAATGAGGCCGAATACCGCAGTTCGACGATCCATCATTCCCCTGAAGCAGACGACCGAATCCCCGTTTTCCGACACAGACCGCCCGAAAACGCGCCGCCAGGCCATGTCGGGCATATGATAGCGGGTGTCGCGAATGAGGGAGGACGCCTTGTCCACACCGACCATGGTTTCATTGATCGTCTGTGATCAGGTCATTGACGATCGGCTGACGAATAAGAAGAGCGCGATCGGACTGTTCAACCGGATCATGACCCGGTCGGAACCCATCACGATCCCTAATATGACCGTTATGGCGTCCCTGACCGAAATCACCGGGCAGGCTGACGTTGAACTGCGGCTGGTCCGCGATTCGGACAACGAGTCGATTTTCTCAACCCAGGGGACGATTCAGTCGCCCTCGCCGCTATCGGTCGTAGACCTCGTTTTCAACATGCAGGGGCTGTCGCTGCCCACGTCCGGGCAATACGGGTTTGAGCTGTGGTCGGAGGCGGAGCTGCTCGGCCGTCGCCGGTTCCATGTATCCGTCACCTCCGGCGCCTCAGGGTCGGATCGCGGCGACGCGGACTAGCCCTCCCCCAAAAAACGCCGTCGTCAGCGCGTGAAAAGACGCCGAACCTGAGATCAGGTTCGGCGCCGTGAAGGCGATAGAGGGTGTCGCGTTGTTTAGCGGCGTCGGAACGCGGCGGCCACCGAGCCGATCAGCAGCATCGCGATCGAGGCGGGCTCAGGAATGAGCTTCTGCTCGATCAATGAGACGCTTGCGAGATCGAAATCGTCGGTGTCGATCGCGGCCAGCACGACCGTCTTCTTCACCTTGACCCGCGTAGAGGTCCGTGAGAAGAAAATCGTCTCGGTCACCGGCAGGTCGCCGTTCTCATCGGCCACGACGTTCGTCGAGGCGATGATGCCCGGATTGACCAGATCCTCCACGACCTCGTTGAAGAAGATGATGCCGGAGCCGGACAGGCCGCCGAGAATACTCAGCAGGTCCCGATCAAGCCCGGATGGATCTTCCGCGATAAAGGTGATGGTGATCGTTCCGGCCCGTACCGGATCGACGGGGTCTCCTACGGTCGCATTCGGCAACGTAAAGTCGATGTCCGTCGCATTCGTTACGAATGAAGCGCCGGCGGACAATGACCCGCCGATCGCGACATCTGAGAACGTTACTGCCGCCTGAGCAGCCGCAGCGGACGCCAACAACGCGCACAAAGCCCATGTGCGTATGCAGCGCATCGCTAACTCCTGGTTGGTGGTTCTTCTCCCTCCCCCATGTCCCGGATGGGGAACTGAGTCGCTTCTTCACGGCCAATCCTAGGGAGCGCAATTCGCGGATTTCTACGAATCTGGCGGGGTTTTCCCGAAAACATGCGGAATTCCGTCAGGCGCCGTCACGACTCGGAATTTCTCGGGCTTTTCGACTAATAATCCCCGGACGTGGCTGGACTTTCGCGGACGAAGGGGCCTAAGAATGTGTGGCGGGGTCTGTTGTAGGCGTCAAGAATGCGGATATGACCAAGCCCGATGCGTCGCTGCCCGCAGAGCAATGCCGCCAACGACTCGACTGGTCCGACGATGCGCTGCTCGCAGAGTGTCGGGTCGATCTTTATCGCGCCTCCGGCCCCGGCGGCCAGCACCGCAACAAGGTCTCGTCCGCGATCCGCCTCACGCATCATCCATCCGGACTCGTCGCGTTTGCGGTTGAAGCTCGCTCGCAACACGAGAATCGGGCTTCCGCTTTAAGGCGACTCCGCGAACTCATCGCGCTGGAAATCCGATGCGCCCTGCCCGCGACCATCACGTGGCCGCCCACGGTGAATGTGCGAGATCAGCGAATTCGAGTGAACGAGTCGAATCCGGGCTATCCGCACGCGCTGGCGCTCGCGCTGGACGCCGTCGCGCAGTTCCAAGGGCGCCTCGCGGAAGCCGGCGCCGCGCTTGGACTGAGCGGGTCCAGCTTGACGAAGTTCCTTGCCGCCAATCATCTGGCATGGGCGCGTTTGCAGCGGATGCGGGAGCAGTTCGGCCTCAAGCCGCTGAAGGCGCCCTGAGCGACGCCAGATTCCTGCCACGCGCCAGCCGCATTTGACGCTGTAGGGCGCGCGGGATAGCTTCCGTCCGCATGATCCCACACACGAACTTGCGCCGACTGACACCGGCGTTGGTGGTTGCTACCTTCACGCTGGGCGCCGTGGCGGCGCTCGCACAGTCCGGGGCGCCGGCCGCAGCCTCGTCAGCGCCCGCGACTGATCCGGGCGACTTCTACGGGCTGTGGACGCTGCTGCCGCCGGTATTGACCATCGTTCTGGCGATCTGGTGGCGACAGGTAATCCCCGCGCTGGGCATCGGCATTGTCACGGCGGCGTATATGCTCGCCGTCGTCAATGTGCAGCCGGATATCGTGGGGCCGACCGCGCTGCGCGGCTCGCGGCTGGCGATCGAGTACTACTTCGTCGGGGCCGTCGCGGACACGGACCACATCAAGGTTCTGATCTTCTCGTTCGCGATCGGCGGATTGATCGGCGTTCTCTCGGTGAATGGCGCCACCGCGGCGGTTGTGCGCTGGGTTGGTCGGTTCGCCTCAACGCCGCGGCGCGGGCAACTCGCGGCCTGGTTTGCCGGCATGATCGTGTTCTTCGACGACTACGCGAATTCGATGATCGTCGGCCCGTCGATGCGTTCCGTGTTTGACCGCCTGCGACTGAGCCGGGCGAAGCTGTCTTACATCGTCGACTCAACCGCCGCGCCCGTGGCTTCGATCGCGCTGATCGGCACTTGGGTCGGCGCTGAGGTCAACGCGATTAACGAAGGCATGAAGTCGCTTCCGACTGACGGCGCGGCGTTCGTCGGCAGCCTCGATGCATATTCCGCATTCCTCTACAGCATTCCGTACCGCTTCTATCCGATCCTGGCGCTGTTCATGGTGCTGTTGATCGCAATCACCGGGCGCGACTTCGGCCCGATGCGAAAGGCCGAAGCGAACGGATCGGCGGATCGCCTCGAAGATGACGCTGAGGACGTCGGCGAAATGGCGCATCGCGCAAAGCCGTGGCACGCGATTGTGCCCGTTGGCGTGCTCGTCGGATTGACGTTCGGGTTGCTGCTCTGGACCGGCTGGACATCGGTAAACGATGACGTCGCCGCCGCCCAAGCGGCACTTGAGGCGGCTCGGTCGGCCGGCGAAGCGATCACGCCGGAGATGACACAGGCCGCCGAGTTCCCGACCGGATTCAAGCTGGTACAGAATGTCGTGAAGAGCGGCGACTCGTACTTCGCGATTCTGTACGGCGCGTTGAGTTCGTTGCTGGTCGGCGTCGTGCTGTCGCTGATGACGCGAACGGCGTCGCTGGGCCGGGCGATTGACGGCGCCACGAACACCATGGCCCGGATGTTCCCCACGTTTCTGGTGCTGATTTTGGCGTGGACCCTGGCCGCGACCATGAAGGACCTGGAGCTGGGCGAGGTTGCGGCGACCTGGCTCAAGAACGCGCAAATGTCGCCGATTTATCTGCCCACGCTGATATTCATCGCGTCCGCGGTTGTTTCATTCGCGACCGGCACGTCATGGGGGACGATGAACATCCTGTGCCCGGTCACGGTGATGATCGCCGCCCGGCTGCTGGCGGATACGCCGACAGAGCAGGCGACGCCAATTTTTTTGGCGGCGGTTGGGGCAGTGTTGTCGGGGTCTGTCTTTGGGGATCACTGCTCGCCGATCAGTGATACGACGGTGTTATCAGCCCTCGCCAGCGGCTGCACCTTGGAGCGGCACGTTTGGACGCAGATGCCCTACGCGCTGGTCGTTGCGTTTGTGTCAGTAATCTGTGGAGATTTGCTCTGTCGCCAATACAATCAACCTTGGTGGGTCGGGCTTGGCGGCGGAGCGGCGGCTCTGATGGTCATTGTCCTGCTATTCGGGCGAGCTCAGACCCCTGTCGCAACGGCGGAGAGAGAATCTGATGAGCCGTAACACGCTCCGCATCAACATCTTGGCGTCGTTGTTCGTGGTTGCGAACTCTCTGCCCGCCGAGGCGCAGATCAATCGAGGTCGAATCAGCCGTCCCAGCGAAACGGTCACACGGGGTGTCCTTACTGGCGGGGCATTTTCCGGCCAACGGTCCAGCGTTCTCGACAATCTGTCCAGCCGGGCCCAAGCCGGCCCGTCGGCGTTCGCGGTCGACCTGGCGGGCGCGGGTGGAACCACAGCGGCCTCGAACATCGGCGCGTTCCTGGCCCTGCCGGATATCGTGCAATTCGGCGAACTGGGCGTGTATCAGCCAGGCGCCAACCGCTACGGGCGAACGATTACCGATGTCGGGATCTCAGGCAATCGACTTTGGAGCGTGTCAGGAATGGACCTGGCAACGAGCCGACTGCTGCCGCTCGGGGGTGTCCCCCCGCAAACCCCACCCATGACAAACTCGCTGCGTGCTCCCGACTACGGGGGCTCGTTCTTCCGTCAGCACTTTGGTCTGGCCGCTCCCGAACCCCCCGCCGGCGACGCCGAGGCGTTGCCGATGGCGGATCATCTGGAGCGCGTGAATAAGCAACTCGTCGCCGCGGACGGGGAACTGGCATTGGAGTACTTCAAGCGCGGCACGACGCTGAAAGAGCCGAAGCGGATGGACTTTCTCGCGGCGGCGGAGCGGAAGTTGCGCGCGGCGCGGGACGGCGATCGAGAAGCTTACGGAGCGTCACTGCTACTCGCCCATGTCGCGATGGACCGCCGCCAGATCTTCCTCGCGATCCTGCACCTCGATGAGGCGCTGCGCCGGAACCCGGATATGTTCAGCAGCCTCACACGGGACACGATCGCCGGATACTATGGCGACCGGGAGCTGCTGGATCAGACGGTTCGCGCATATACCCGCATCGGCGAGAACAATCCCGGCCTGCCGGGCGCGTTCGGGCTTCAGGCCTATGCGCTGTGGTTATCCGGGGACATCACCGCGCTAAACAACGTTTTCAAGTTGTCTCAGCAGGCGGAACGGGCCTCCGGCGTAGGCGACGCCAAGACGGATCGCGTGCGCAACGCGCTGTACGCGTGGTACATCAAGGCGACCGCCGCGGCGGGCAGCGAGTCGAAGTGAGCACCTGGGAAAGTAGAGAAGCATCGGCGGCATGAGCGGAGAAGGCTCCAGTACAAACTTCGTCGTAATGTGGGCGCGCGCTCACCGTCTGTGGGTGAAGGCCGGCCTGCATCTGTTTCTCTATGCCCTGTCGTGGTTCTTCGCGTTCAGCCTGGCGTATAACTTTCATTACGGCAATCAACCGTGGCTGCGCGTGTTCTTCCTGCCACTTCTGCCGGTCGTGGTTGGTATCAAGTTCGCCGTCTTCCATCTCCGCGGGCTACATCGCGGCTCATGGCGTTACGTCGGTATGCGGGACCTGTCGGACGTCATCAAGGCCGCGTGGATTTCGTTCGCGCTGATCTTTGCCGCGTATTTCGGCGTGGCTAACCTGCAGGCGCTGATTCCGGGCTTTGTTCCGTTTGAGGGGCGGGACTTTCCCGATTCGGTGCTGCTGCTCGACTTTGCCGGCACGATCGCGGTCGTCTGCGGCGCGCGAATCGCGGTTCGACTGTACCACGAGGAAGTGGCGCCGAACACCGAAGGCGCTTTGCCACGTCTGCTGGTATGCGGCGCGGGCAATTCCGGTGAGAACGTGCTGCGCGAGATCCAGCGTCAGCCGGTCATGCAATACCAGGTTGTGGGGTTTGTTGACGACGATCCCGCCAAACTCGGAGCGCGTATTCACGGCATCGAAGTGCTCGGCACGATCGACGATATGAAGGACATCTGCGAATCGGAGGATGTCGACGAAATCCTCATCGCGATGCCGTCGGCGACGCGCGACCAGATTCGACGCGTTGTCGAGCAGTGTCAGGGCGCCAATCTGCGCTTCAAGACGCTGCCGGCGATTACGGACCTGATCGCCGGTCGCGCGCAGGTGCAGCAGATTCGCGATGTGGATATCAACGACCTGCTCGGCCGCGATCCGGTCACGCTGGACCTCGACAAAATCGGCGCCTTTCTTGAAGGGCGCTGCGTGATGGTCACGGGCGCCGGCGGCTCGATCGGCTCCGAGATGTGCCGACAGGTGGCCCGCTTCAAGCCGAAACGCCTCGCGCTCGTAGAACAGGCGGAAGAGAACCTGTTCCATATTGAGCGCGAGCTAAGGGCCGCGTTTCCGGATATCGACATCGCCCCGCACATCGCGGATATCTGCGACGCCGGGCGCGTGAAGCATCTGTTCAAAGACGACCGTCCGAGTGTTGTGTTTCATGCGGCCGCCCATAAGCACGTTCCGATGATGGAAGCCAACCCGGGTGAGGCGATCAAAAACAACATTCGCGGCACGCGGACAGTCGCCGACATGGCAAATGATCTCGGCTGTGAGAAGTTCGTGATGATCTCGACGGATAAGGCCGTTAACCCGACAAGCATCATGGGCTGCTCGAAACGCGTCGCTGAGATGTATATCCAGTCGCTGAACGAACGCAGTGATACGCAGTTTGTCACGGTGCGTTTCGGAAACGTCCTCGGCAGCAGCGGCAGCGTCGTGCCGATCTTCAAAGAGCAGATCGCCCGCGGTGGACCGGTGACGGTCACGCATCCGGAAATGGTGCGCTTCTTCATGACGATTCCCGAGGCGGCGCAGCTCGTGTTGCAAGCCGGCGCGATGGGCGACGGCGGCGAAATCTATGTCCTCGACATGGGCGAGCCGGTGAAGATCGTAGATCTTGCGCGCGATCTGATCACCCTTTCGGGGTTTCGACCGGATGAGGACATCGAGATCACTTTCACCGGCATGCGGCCGGGCGAGAAACTCTACGAAGAGTTGATGATCGAAGGCGAAGATGTTTCGCACACCTCGCACCCGAAGATCGGCATATGGCGGCGACGCGTCGAGGAGTGGG
>JAGQOO010000090.1 GCA_020427345.1 Phycisphaerales bacterium
TTCCGGCAAGACCACACTCACGCTACATATCATCGCCGAGGCCCAGCGCGCCGGCGGTTCGGCCGCGTTCATCGATGTCGAGCACGCCTTTGACCCGGCCTGGGCCAAACGGCTGGGTGTCAACCTCGAAGAACTGATGATCAACCAGCCGAACTGCGGCGAAGAAGCCCTCGAAATCTGCGAGATGCTGGTCCGCGCGAACGCGCTGGATGTCATCGTGGTCGATTCGGTCGCCGCCCTTGTGCCAAGGTCGGAACTCGAAGGCCAGATGGGCGAGTCGCAGGTCGGCGTGCAGGCCCGCCTGATGAGCCAGGCGATGCGCAAGCTCACCGGCATCAGCGCGAAGAGCCGCACATGTGTCCTGTTCATCAACCAGATTCGCGAAAAGATCGGCGTGATGTACGGCAGCCCGGAAACGACACCCGGCGGCCGGGCGCTGAAGTTCTACAGCTCTGTTCGTATCGATGTCCGCCGCATCGGCATGATCAAGGACGGCGATACGGTCGTCGGCTCGCGCGTGCGGGCGAAAGTCGTCAAGAACAAGGTCGCGCCGCCGTTCCGCGAGGCGGAGTTCGACATTCTGTTTGACTGCGGTATCAGCCGCGAAGCCGATCTGATCGACCTCGCCGCCAAGCACGACATCGTGAACCGCACGGGCGCATGGTACGCGTATGGCGAATTGAAACTCGGCCAGGGTCGCGACAACGCCCGGCAATTCCTGCGCGACAATCCGGAGATCTTCGACAAGGTCAATTCGGAATTGAAAGCGGTGATCGCGCCGCAGGCGGAGGCGAAGCCCTCAGCCAACGGCGTAGCGAGCCTGAACCCGGATGCGGCCGCTTCCGAGCCGAAGGCCGCTGCGGCGGAGGAGGTTTCTCCGGCAAAGCGCAAGAAAACGCCTGCGGGCGCGTCTCGTAAGAAGTAGCGCCTGGCCGCTCGAACCGGCTCGCGCGTCGATTGCCGGATTCGTTGTTGGCGTGTTGGCCGGGAATCGCCGACAATTCGGATAAGTATGCATCCGATTCTTGCGCCAAAGCCGTCTCGAAACTCGTTGCCCGACCGGTGGGTCTGGCGGATCGCGTTGATTCTGTTCGTCGTTGGCGTCGTCGCGTTCCCGCGCGGCGCTCGGGCGCAGAGTGACGCGGGCGATATCGACCTCGAAGCGCTCGAAAAGGCGTTTGAGAAGGTCGTCGATCGTGTGTCGCCCAGCGTCGTCAGCCTGCGTGTGCAGCGGCGCTACGGCCTGAATACCGACGCCGGCTTCGAGCAGCTCATCATGGTCAACGGCAGCGGCGTCGTGCTGTCGGCTGACGGCCTGATTCTGACGAATGAGCATGTGATTCAGTCGGCGACGACAATCGACGTGATCTTCCACGATGGCGTTACGCGCGCCGCCGAACTCGTCGCGAGTGATCCGCGCGCGGACATGGCGGTGTTGCGCGTCGGGCGCGGCAATCTGCAACCCGTTCACTTCTGTGAATGGACCGCGGTGCGTCGCGGCCAGTGGACGCTCGCGCTCGGCAACCCGTTCGGCCTCGGCCGTGATGGCAAGGTCAGCGTGTCGGTCGGCGTGATTTCGAATCTCGGCCGCCGCCTGCCCGGTCTCGCCGAAGTCGACGACCGCATGTACGACGACATGATTCAGACGACCGCGGCGATCAACCCCGGCAATTCGGGTGGGCCGCTGTTCAATGTGCGCGGCGAACTGATCGGCCTGGTGACCGCCATGCACACCCGGGCGGCCGCTGATGAGGGCGCCGGATTCGCGATCCCGCTTACGCCCGAACGACGCGCGGTGGTTGAGCGCCTTCGGCGTGGCGAGCGTCCGAATTACGGCTATCTCGGCGTGATCGTGCGCGAGCCAGATGAGGCGGAGCGCCTGCTGAATCGCGCGCCGGCGGGTGAAGGTGTCGTGATCGAGCGAATCGCCGATGACGGTCCGGCCAAGGCGGCCGATCTGCGAGCCGGCGACGTGATTATCCGCCTGAACGACACGATCGTGCGTTCGCCAGGTCAGTTCTCCGGTTTGCTTAGCGGCGTAGGCGAAGGTCGCATGGTCAGCGTCAAGCTGCTGCGCGACGGCAAAGAACTGGCGCTGAACGTCCAACCGGTTGAACGCGAAGTCAGTCAGGTGAATTGGATGCGCGGCGGGGCCATGATCTGGCGCGGCCTGCGCGTGACGGACCTTACGCCGCAATCGCGGTCAAAAATGCGTGTGGAAGCCGGCGCCACCGGCGTGGTCGTGATTGACGTTGTTGAGAACACGCCGGCCGCGCGGTCGAGACTGAAAATCGGCGATGTAGTCGATGCAGTCAACGGCCGCGCCGTCGATAGCATCGTGGCGTTTCGCGATGCGGTGCGTGGCGCGGGGCGTATGCGTTTGAATGTGCGTGACCGCGGCGAGATTGTGATTCAGCCCTGACGTGGCTAGCGGTGGCGTGCCGGGCGCTAATCCTTGTGCTTGGCGCGCAGCCTTCCAGACAAGCGCAACAGCAATTGGGCGCGCTCGAATTCGTCCAACCAATCCTGCAACTCCGCCTGAATGCGCTCTTGTGGAATCGGCGCCCCGGGAACCGGGCAACTAGGTCCGAGTTGTGCGGCCGCGATGGCGCGGTATCGCGCCAACACACGGTCGCCGTATATCCCGACAAACTCGAAGTCCTCGGCGCAGAAGATCACCACTGGCACGCGATTGCCGGCGTTGATCTGCAAATTGGCGGTAAGACCCGCTTGCGCATCCCGATCAAACACGCGCAATCGAACACGATCTGACGCTTCGGCAATTCGCGCGATCAGCGGGACCTGTTGCGCGCAATCGCCGCACCAGATGCCGGATGAGACGAGCACCGGCATGTCGCGCGAAAAACCGCCAACCAGCTCGCGCTGCGAGTTCGTTAGTTGTGCCTGCTCATAGACCGCAGTCCAACTCGCCTGCTGATCCGGGCGGCCGGTCGCGACGTAGTCGTCATAAGGCAATGCGGCGTCAAAAACGCTACGAAGTGTCTCGGCTGAGAACAAACGATCCCCTTTCCAATCCGCGGGCTGATCGCACGGAGTGTAGCGAGGGGAGTAGCCTTCGGCTGGCAGCCCGTAATGCCGGGGAGCCCAACCCGGCCGCTATTCGGCAAAATGCGCTTATCTGGCCTATAATCAGGTCTTATGAGCGACGGGCGTGCCATTGCACTTCGCGTGGTGTCCGCCGAGCGCCCTTTGCGCGCCGTCGGGGAGTTTGCGCGCGACGGCGCCGCAAATCTGGCGGCGGCGTCGATCGGCCCGCGCGATATCCGCTTCGTGCGAACACTTCGCGTCAGCGTGACTGACCATTGCAACCTCCGCTGTGTCTACTGCATGCCGGAGGACGGAGTCGAGTGGCTGCCGCGCGAGGATCTGCTCAGCTATGAGGAAATCACTGAGGTGGCGCGAGTCGCGATCGACCTCGGCGTGCTCGATTTCAAGATCACCGGCGGGGAGCCGTTGGTGCGACAGGACGTGCCGGATCTCGTTCGAATGCTGCGGCAGTTACCGGGGATCGGTGAGATTTCGCTGACGACCAACGGGATGTTGCTGGAGCGCTTCGCCGCGCCACTCGCGGAGGCGGGTATCAACCGCGTGACGGTGAGCCTTGATACGCTCAATGCCGATCGGTTCCGACAGATCACGCGCACCGGCGACTTGGACCGTGTTTGGCGTGGGATCGAGGCGGCCGAGCGGCACGGGCTTGGGCCGGTGAAGCTGAACTGTGTCGTGCTCCGCGGGCAGAACTTTGACGAAGTGGCGGATTTCGCGGCGTTGACGGTTGATTCAGCGAGGACGGTTCGATTCATCGAGTTCATGCCGCTCGGACAGAGTCGCACGTTGCTCGATGGCGCCGCGGAGTTTGTCGCGTGGGGTGAAATGCGCGAGCGAATCGAGCAGGCGTACGGTCCGCTGTCGCCAGCGGATGCGGATGTCGGCTCCGGCCCGGCCCGTGTGTTCCGCATTGACGGGGCAAAGGGGCGCATCGGCTTTATTCACGCGATGTCGGCGCCGTTTTGCAGTACTTGCAACCGCATGCGGCTGACGCCGGATGGCGAGTTGCGGGCGTGTCTGTTTGATGGCGGTGAAGTTGACTTGAAACCAATGCTGCGGCCCTTTGCGCAGCCGAAGGCGTTGCAGTCAGCGTTCGTGAAGAGCGTCACGTTCAAGCCGGACGCGCATCAATCTTATGGAAACCGGCAAATGAGCCGGATTGGTGGCTGAGCACCGAAGCAATGACGACCCTGGCGGACGCGACAGTTGGGAACGTTCAGCGCGGCGCGGGGCCGGTCCGGGCGCCTGTGCAGGTGGACGGTCTCATTTGGCAGACGCGGGCCGATTTTTCGGCGGCGTTGCGCGCAGCCGGAGCGTGGCGACAGGATCCGTCGGCGGCGGGGTTCCAACTCGTCAAGCGCGGGCAGGGGCGCGAAGTGTGGCGCGGCGCGCTGGGCGGGATCTCGGTTTTTGTAAAGATCCTGCGCGTCACCGGATGGGTGGGGCTCGGTCAACGTCTGCTGGGTCGCACGGCGGGCGCGGCCGAGTGGCGCGGGCTGCTTCGACTGGAGTCGGCGGGAGTGCTGACGCCGACGCCGCTCGCGTTCGCCGCGGGCAAGGAACGAGACGGGAGACCGGTCGAGATTCTCGTGACCGAGGCGGTTGAGCGGGCGCACGAGTTGGATTCGTTCTGGCGCGGCATCCGGTCGGATCAAGATGAGGCCCGTCGTCGTCGGCAATCCACTGATCTGACGGCGTCGGTGGCGGATCTGATCGCGCGGTCGCATCAGGCGGGCATCGCGCATCCTGATCTTCATCCGCAAAACATTCTGGTGCGCGTCGATTCTCCGGGGCGATACACACCGCTGCTTGTTGATGTGCGGCTGGGTCACTCCGGCAGGATGGTTGAGGCCGAGGACATCGTACGCAACCTCACGCAGTTGAATCAGTGGTTCCAGCGCTACGCGTCAATCACGGATCGATGGCGGTTTCTGAAGGCGTACGTGCGCAGCCATCAACAGCACGAGCACGCCTTCGACACGGCTGCGCCCCTGGCGCTTTCTATCGACGCTTTGTGGGAAGAAACGCGGCGGCGCGGGCCGGCGTATGGGGAGCGGTTGGCGCGAAAGCGCGACGCGCGCCTGCGCGGCGGCAACGCGTATTTCGCGGATTTGCGGATAGCGGGTGGCGTCGGCCAGGCGTGTCTGCAACTTAAGCGGCCGATTTCGGGTTCTGTGCTTGAAATGGGGCGACTGTCGCGATCCGCTTGGGAAGAGGCGATCGTGGCAGCGGCGGTCGAGCCGGCTGGCGCGGAACTGCGCAACGTGTCGGCGTCGCTCGGCTCGGGCCGCACGGTTTCACTCGCTATGTATGTGCCGACCGACAAGCCGAGTGGGTGGGCGCGAGAAGCGTTCGCATACGCGCACAAGTTGGCGCACCGGCACGCGCCGGTTGCGCCGCCCATGGCGTGGGCGCGGCGTGGCGATGTGGAGTTTCTCGTGTTTGAGGCGCCGATTGGATGGCGATTGCGTCCGATTGAGCCTCAATCAGTGGGCGATCTGGCGGTTTTTTCGCGCGTGTTTGATCCACGCGGCGCACAGGGGCGCGCGCGACGTTTGATCTCGCGGTTAACACGCGACACGGAGACGCTTTGGATCGTCGGCTAGCGTGCGTATGTTACCCACAGATGCGCGGATGGGAGATCCCATGTTGAGTGGGGCGCGATTGCGGGCGATCGTGGCAGCGATTGTCGCGATGTCCGGCCTGATTGGATGCGCATCGCAGAGTCGGGAGGGGCATTGTTGTGATATTCGCGTCCACAGCGCCCACAAGGCGAGCAACCCAGGCCTCGGTGAACTGTCATGGATGTCGGGAACATGGCGCGGCGAGTTTCTTGGCGGACCATGCGAGGAGATATGGAGCGCGCCGCGCGACGGCGTGATGATGGGCATGTTCCGCATCACGACTGGCAACGGTGGCCGCCTGTACGAACTCATGCTGATCGAGCGACGCGAAGAAGGCGTGTTCCTGGCGTTTCGTCACTTTCGACCAGGCGTGGTCCCGATGGACCCCGAATCCATCGAGTTGAAACTGGTAAGGGCTGGCTCGCTGGAAGCGGTGTTCGAGCGTTCACCAGGCGAGAAACCGGCGCGTGTGCGCTACAGTCGAGCAAGTCGCGCGGCGCGCGAGCTGAGCGTGGAAATCTATTCGACTCTCGCTGACGGTTCTCCACAGGCATTCACGATGTCGCGCGCCCCGTTTGGAAGCTAAGTGGCCGTCTTTTCGCGAATAAAACTGAGTCTTCGGCTGAGGATAGACGTCCGAGAATACGGATTAGCGTTGAATACGCCGCGATAACTCAATACCATGGACTGCTTGGCTTCGGGGTTCGCTCGAAGCGGAATTTCTGACAACCCAACGAAGGAGCTCGCCATGCTTACTGGGTGTTGTCGTATTCCATTCGGTACCGGCATGCTTGTTGTGACTGCCCTCGCGCTCGGATCATCCGCCGCGCGGGCCCAGCAGGCGTGTTGTCTACCGGATGGATCCTGTATGGATGTGGACTTTGAGTCGTGTATCAGCATCGGCGGTTCGCCGCAGCCGTTTCCGTCGGATTGCTCGCGTGTGAATTGCCAGCCATTCGCTACCGAGGCGTGCTGCTTTCAGGATAACTCCTGCCTCGATCTGCTGCCGAGTGACTGCCTGAGTGTCGGCGGCACGCCGCAAGGGCCGGGCAGTATGTGTTCGCAGCTTCCGTGCGGAGCGCCACCGACGCAGGCGTGCTGTCTCGCGGATGGCACGTGCCAGGATCTTGATCCAGTATCGTGCATCGCCGGCGGGACGCCACAAGGCGCAGGCACCAGTTGCGCAACGACCGTTTGCGAAGTCGATGAAGCGTGTTGTTTGCCGGATGGCTCATGTCAGGATCTGACGCCGACCGAGTGTGACAACGCTGGCGGCACGCCGCAGGGCGAAGGCACGGTGTGCGAAGGGACAGAGTGTCCGGTCGCGCCGGACGAGGCCTGCTGCTTTGAGGACGGTTCGTGTCTTGACCTGCCGCCGGCCGCGTGCCAGGCGAATTCGGGTATCGCGCAAGGGCCGGGCACGTCGTGCTCGACGGTGAATTGCTTCATGCCGATCGAGGCGTGTTGCTTTGAAGATGGCTCGTGCCTCGAAACAGATCCCAATACGTGCATCGTGTCTGGTGGCACGCCGCAGGGGCACGGTTCGAGTTGCGGCACCGCGTTTTGCGGTGAACAGCCTGAAGCCTGCTGCCTGCCGGAAGGCGACTGCGCCGATCTGACGCCGACCGATTGTCTGGCCAATGGCGGTATCTCGCAGGGGCCGGGAACGCGGTGTCTGTTTACGAACTGCAACGAGTTCCCCGAGGCGTGCTGCCTTGAAGAGGGCTGCGTGTCGTTACGGCCGACGGATTGCATCGCCGCGGGCGGTGTTCCGCAGGGCTTCGGCACGGATTGCAACACGGTGAACTGCTTCCCGGAGCCGGAAGCCTGCTGCTTGCAGGATGGCACGTGCCTCGACCTTCTACCGGCGCAATGCCAGGCGCAGGGTGGCACATCACAGGGCGTCGGGTCGGCATGTTCGGGGACGAGCTGCCCGCAACCGCCGCAGGCCTGTTGCTTCCCAGAGGGTGATTGTGCCGATCTCGATCCCGCGACGTGTATCGCCCAAGGTGGCGTGCCGGCTGGGCCGATGACGGATTGCACGCGCGTGTTCTGTGAGCCGTTTGAAGCGTGCTGCCTGTCGGATGGCGTGTCTTGTCTCGACTTACCGCCGTCGTTCTGCATCGCGCAGGGTGGCACGCCGCAGGGCGGGGGCACGTTCTGCGCGACGACATCGTGCCTGCCCAGAGGCGCCTGCTGCCTGCAGACGACCTGCGTGCAGTTGACGCGTTCTGAGTGCGATGATCAGGGTGGCTTGTATCAGGGTGACGGCGTCACATGTGGCGGCGGCGTTCCACCGTTCTGCTATACGAACCCGTGCTGTCCGGACATCAATCTGGGTGGCAACGTCGACCTCGCTGATCTCGCCGGCCTGCTGGCGGCGTTCGGTTCGTCCTTTGGCGACGCGAACTACAACAGCAAGGCGGACTTGAACCAGGACGGCATGGTGGATTTGTCGGACCTCGCCGGTCTGCTGGCAAAGTTCGGATCGTCCTGCCCGTAACGGGCATTCGTTCCGCCGGATGAGCCGGTGGGAGCACCAGTCATCGAGGCCGTGCGGGACATTGTGCCGCGCGGCCTTTTTCTTTCATCGGGTCCGTTACGGCGGGCACTCGGCCAATGCGCCCATGAAAGTCGCGATCAATTCGACGGTCAATCTGCCGGTGCGTGAGTGTTGGTCGATTGTCGGGTTGTACTCGACGAACTCGGCGGAGCGGAGTTTCCCTTGTCTGCCGAGCGCGTTCAGTAGTTGGGTGGCGTGGTCGGCGGTCAAGCCGCCCGGCGCCGGCGTTCCCGTCCCGGGCACGAGGTCCGCGTCGAGGGCGTCAATATCGAAACTCAAGTGCACGTGGTCGCAGCGCGACGCGAGTTCCTCGACGGCGTCAACGGTTGTTTCAATCAGGCCGGCCCGACGCCAGTCGTCCATCGTCATGAACCGCACCGCTGACTCGTCGAGGTTTTCCTGCTCGCCGGGATCGACGTCGCGCAGGCCGAATATCCGCACGTCGCCTTCCTCGACCATCGGCTCACTCGCGGCGATCTTGATCAGGTCGCGATGACCGTCGCCGCACGCGACGGCGAGGCACATGCCGTGAATGTTCCCGCTTGGGCTCGACCCTGGCGTATTGAAATCGGCGTGGGCGTCGATCCAGACAATCCCGAGCCGCTCGCAAGCGTCCGACAATCCGCCGAGCGTCCCGATCGCGAGGCTATGGTCGCCGCCAACGATCAACATGAAGTCGTCGGGCGCCTGCTTGCGCGCGCCAAGAACCGCGGCGTGCGTGTGACGGTTTACTGCCACAATATTATGCAGGTTTTTCAACGTGGCTTGAGGGCCGGTGATCTGCGTGGTTTCGTAGACGCCGGGAATGTTGCCGAGATCGTCGACGTTCCAACCGGCGCCGCGCAGCCGATCGAGTAGTCCAAGCGCCCGAAGTGAACTCGGACCTTCCTCGGCGCCCAACATGGCGCCCCCGGCGCCTGCAGCGACTCCGAGGAGTTTGACGGATCGCGGCCGCATATGATCCTGAGTAGTTTGCGAAGCCCGCGGTCCGATGCGCGGGTTTTCCGGCAGCCTACTCGCCGCCGGGGCGGGGCGCCATGCTTTCAAACATCGGCGTTAAGACCTAGTATACTGGACGCAGAATCGGCCCGGGAAACCGCATTTGGGCCATCGCTATCCATAACAGACTGATGAGAGCGCTCGATGGACTTTGACCTGCCGGAAGATATCGTCGCGTTGCGCGATGTTGTGCGTGATTTTGCCGAGAAGGAGATCCGTCCGCACGCGCGCGAGTGGGACAAGCAGCAATCGCTGCCCGACAGCCTGCTCGGGCGCATGGCTGAACTCGGCCTGCTCGGTGTGATGATCGACACCGAGTACGGCGGGTCCGGGCTCGGATTCCTGGCGAATTCCGTCATCATGGAAGAGATCGCGCGGCAGGACGGCTCGGTCGCGCTGACGCTTGCGGCCCACAACGGCCTGTGCGTCGCTCACATGCGCCAGGCCGCCAATGATGAGCAGAAGAAGCGGTATTTCCCGAAGCTTGCGTCGGGTGAGATGATCGGGTCATGGGGCCTGACGGAGCCAGGCAGCGGGTCTGACGCTGCGGCGATGTCGACACGAGCTGTTGCGGATGGCGATGGCTGGCGCATCAGCGGGCAGAAGCAGTTCATCACAAACGGCTCGCGCGCCGGCGTATTTGTCATAACCGCGGTCACCGATCCGGCCGCCGGCCCGAAGGGGATATCGGCGTTTCTGGTGGAGCGCGGGGCGAAGGGCTTCACCGTCGGCGCGAAGGAAGACAAACTCGGGATGCGCGCCAGCGACACTGTGTCGCTGACGTTTGACGAGACGCCGGTGAAGAAGGCGGACCTGTGCGGGAAGCTCGGGCAGGGGTACATCGACGCGTTGAAGGTGCTGGAGCGGGGGCGCGTCGGGATCGGGGCGTTGTCAGTCGGTTTGGCGCGCGGCGCCTTGGAAGAATCGATCGCGTATTCGAAGAGTCGCGAGGCCTTCGGCAAGCCGATCGCGGACTTGCAGGCGATTCAGTTCATGCTGGCGGACATGGCGACGGAGATCGAGGCTGCGCGGCTGCTGGTGCGCGACGCGGCGATCGTGCTGGATGAGGGTTCGAACGACCGCGTGAAGTCCTCGGTTTGCAAACTGTTCGCCAGTGAAATCGCGACGAAGGCGTGCCTCAACGCGATTCAGATCCACGGGGGTTACGGCTATACGACGGAAGTGCCCGTTGAGCGGTACATGCGAGACGCGAAGTTGTGCGAAATCGGCGAGGGCAGCAGCCAGATTCAGCGCGTGATTATCGCGCGCGAATTGCTCAGCAAGGTCGGCTAATCGCTCCCTTTGCCGGCCCAGAAAGACACGCGACTGTGAACTACGCACTGAATGAAGATCAACTCGCTCTTCGCGACGCGTTGCGCGCGTTTTGCGAAGGCGAGATCGCCCCGGGCGCCGAGGCGCGCGAAGCCGCCGGCCGTTTCGAAGACGGTTTGATCGGCAAAGTCGGCGAAATGGGTCTGTTTGGCGCGTATGTGCCGGCGGAGTATGGCGGGGCCGGGTTGGATGTGCCGTCCTACATCATGGCGGTGGAGGAACTGTCGCGGGCATGCGGCGCGACAGGGATTCTGATGTCCGCGCATCATTCGCTGTGCGTCGATCCGATTCTCAACTTCGGCACGGAAGAACAGAAGAAGAAGTACCTGCCGAAACTCGCGACCGGCGAGTGGATCGGCGCGTTTTCCCTGACCGAGCCGGGCAGTGGGTCAGACGCCGGTTCGGCGCGTTGCATGGCCGTGAAGAAGGAAGACGGCTGGCACGTTAACGGCACAAAGTGCTTTGTGACCAACGGCCTTGAGGCGAGCGTCATCATTCTCTTCGCGGTTACCGATCCGGACAGCCCGAAGCGTCGCATGTCGGCGTTCATCGTTGATCGCGATATGCCGGGCTGGAAGATCGGCAAAGTCGAAAAGAAGATGGGCATTAAGGCCAGCAGCACAACGGAACTGATCCACGAAGACTGCGTTGTGCCGCATGAGAACCTCCTGTTCGAGGTCGGACGCGGCTTGAACGTTGCGCTCGCTACGCTCGACGGCGGCCGCATCGGCGTCGCCTCGCAAGCGGTTGGCATTTCACAGGCGGCGCTCGACAGCGCGATCGAATATAGCCAGACGCGACAGGCCTTCGGCAAGCCGATCAGCCAGTTCCAGGCGATTCAATTCAAACTGTCGGACATGGAAACGCAGGTCGCCGCCGCTCGGATGCTGACGCGGCGGGCGGCGTGGATGAAAGGCCAGAAGCGCAATTTTGGCGCGGAAGCCGCAATGGCCAAGCTGTTCGCTAGCGAGATGTCGTCGCGCGTGACGGCGATGGCCGTTCAGGTATATGGGGGGTACGGCTACATCGCGGATTACCCGGTTGAGCGGTTTCTGCGGGACGCGAAGATTACAGAGCTGTACGAAGGCACGAGCGAAATTCAACGGCTGGTGATCGCGCGAAAACTGTTGAGCGATCCGGCCAGTGTGGGGCAGAATTAGGACCGAGGGACTCATGGCAAACAAGGCTTACATTGTCGGCGCCAAGCGCAGCCCGATCGGGCGTTTCCTGGGTGGATTCAGTCGGATGACCGCGCCGCAGATCGGGGCGCAGGTGGCCAAGGCGCTGCTCGACGGCTTGAAGGTCGATCGCGCGCTCATTGATGATGTGCAGATCGGTATGGTGCTGCAGGCCGGAGCCGGGCAAAACCCCGCCCGTCAGGTCGCGCTCGCCGCCGGCTGCCCGACGAGCGTTTCGGCGTGCACGGTGAACAAAGTGTGCGGCAGCGGCCTGCAGACGGTGATGTACGCGGATACCGCGATTCGCGCGGGGGATGTGGATGTCGTGCTCGCCGGCGGAATCGAGTCGATGAGCCAGACGCCGTTCCTGGTGCGCGAGATGCGCGGCGGACAGAAGTACGGCAGCGTCAAGCTGGTCGACAGTCTCGAGTTTGACGGACTGATCAACATCTACGACAACGCCATCATGGGCGCGATTGGCGATGAGACCGCCGCAAAGTGCGGCGCGACGCGGGCGCAGCAGGACGAATTCGCCGCCACCAGTCAACAGCGGGCGGCGGCGGCCATCAGCAACGGTTGGTTCGCCGATGAGATCACGCCGATCGAAACGCGTCCCGGAAAAGCGCCGATCACGACGGACGAGTGCGTGCGTCCGGAAACGACCGCCGACGCGCTGGGGATGCTGAAAGCTGTCTTCAGCGAACGCGGCACCGTGACCGCCGGCAATGCCTCGCAGTTGGCCGACGGGGCCGCGATGACGCTGATCGCCAGCGACGCGGGCTTGAAGAAGCTGAACGCAAAGCCGATGGCGCGGATTGTCGCGCACGCGACAACCGGTCGCGACCCGCGCGAAGTGTTTCTGACGCCGATCGACGCGAATCGGCT
>JAGQOO010000091.1 GCA_020427345.1 Phycisphaerales bacterium
ATCACATCCGATCAACCTGCGGTCGGCGGAGCTGGATATCTCGTAGTCCTCGATATCGGCGCCAAGACAAGCGGACCAGTCGCCAAGCCGATTCACGGCCTTCCACCGCAAAGCCTCGCCGCGGCGATCAGCGGCTTGTCGCGCCGGCTGCTGGGCCCGGGGGGAATGATCGAAAGCGTCGAGAATCTCGTTGATCCGGAGAAGGAAGGCTCGCTGACGAACAAGCTTCAAGCGAGCATGACGGATATCAATGTGATTACGTCGCGCCTGGCGGCCGAGATGGAGCCCGAGGAAAAGCGGGCTTTGCTGGCAAAGACACACCGGATCATCGAGGACGTGAACGCCGCCACTGCGGCCATTCGCGCTGAATTGGACAAGGCTGGAGGCGCCAGCTCGATCGCCAAAGCGCATCTGATGTTGGACACGCTTCAAACCGGGCTCTCGGAGGCGGTCGCCATGATCACGGCGGCCGGGCCACGTGTCGATTCTACCCTGACCCACGTCGACAATCTGGCTACTCGAATCGACGAGGAAATCTCGGTTCCGCTCGCCGCCGAGTTCAATCGTGACGACCCGAAGACACTGCTGGCCAAAGTGCACGCCGGGCTCGAAGACCTGAATCGCTCCATGGCGAACATCGCCGAAGCGTCAGATTCGGCGCGCTCGGTGATGACGCTGAATCGACCGGCGTTGCAGCGCACGATCGAGAACATTCGCGATACGAGCGACCAGCTACGCGTCGGAGTGCAGGAAGTTGTGCTGCACCCGTGGCGACTTTTTGCGCCGCCGCAGGGCGAGCAGCAGCGGATCGAGGCGTTTCAGGCGGCGCGGCAATTCGCGGAGGCGGCGGCGCGGCTGGACGACGCGGCTGCCCGGCTTGAGGCGGTCTCAAAGACCAGCGAGGCGGATCGCGTCGTGATCGGCGCGGCGGAGCTGGACGAGATCCGCGCTGCGCTGCGACTTGCGTTCTCGCGCTTCCAGTCGGCGGAAAGCTACCTGTGGGAGCAGATGCGCGAATGAGCGCGACCGAGTTCGACCTCATCATTGCCGGAGCCGGTCCCGCGGGTTGCGCGGCCGCGATTCGCGCGGGACAGCGCGGGGCCCGCGCCGCGCTCGTAGGCGCGAGCGGCACGGATGTCGCCCAGTCGTGGGTGTCGCCGGACGGCGTCGCGCTGCTGAACGATCTCAAGCTCAAGGAAAAGGCGGTCGGCGCTGCCCGGTTTCGCGGCATTCGCCTGCATGATTGGCGCGGCGCGCGGCGCGCCGAGGTCAACGATGCCGAGCTCGCCGGGTGGATTGTCGGGCGGCCGGCGTTTGAAACTGCGCTGGCGAACGCCGCCAACGCTTCGAAGACTGTTGAGCGGTTCGAAACGAGGATCGCGGAAGTCGCCATCGGAGAAGAATGGGTCGAGGCTTCGCGGGATGATGGCGGGTCCTTGAAGGGACGCGCTCTGCTGATCGGCGATGGCGCCCATTCGACGCTTGCGCGGCGGTGTGGGCTCGTGCCGGCCGGCGCGACTTCGGGCGCGCCCGCGTGCATGTCGGCTTCGTTTGATTGCGACGGCGACACAGGGATTGACGTGATTCTAGGCGCCCACCGTGAAGGCAAATCCGCGACGCTGGTGCGGAACAACGGCGCGGCGACGCTGACGCTCCTTACGCGAGACCGTTCGACCTCGCCCGAGGCGCAATGGGCGGAAGCGATAGAGGCGGCGCGCGTGGCAGGGCTGTTATCGGGCGACCTTCCGGCGCCGACTGCGTATGCCTGTCCCGCCGGATTGGCGCTAGATCTCGACACGCACATCGGCAAGCGCAGCCTGCTGATTGGCGACGCGGGCGGCTTTGTGGCGGCGTTCAGCGGAGAGGGCCTGTACCCGGGCATGTGGTCGGGCGCGCGGGCGGCGGAAATCGCGCTGGATGCGTTGGCCGAGCCGGTGCCGCAGGACGCGATGCAGCGGTACAGCGTTGAATGGCGCGCGGCGCTGGCCGATTACTTGCGCATGCCGAACACGGATTTGTCGTTGCTGATGCCGCTCGTATTCGGGAATGAGCAGATGACCGCGCGCGTGGCGCGGGCGTTTGTATACGGGCAGCCGTTTTAGAAGCGGCTAGGCCACTGAGCGGCGCGGTCGAGCGCCGACGGGCTGGCGTCGGCTGGTTTCCCGCGCGATGAAGTCTTCGGTCGAGACCACCTCGCAGCCTTTCACCGTCAGTTGACGTAGCACCATTTCCGCTTCCTGGGCGTTGAAGTAGCCGCACGCGTCGTGGATCAGGCTGACATTGCGTTCGCGACGCAGCAGGCCGAGGATCAGGATGCGGACGGAGTTCTCGAGTGAAACGCCGAACACGGCGCAACGGCTGATCGGCGCCTCGGTCAGCATGCGGTCGAGTTTCGGATTCGTAAACGGATCGCGGTGGTCCTTGGTGAAAATCGCTTGTTGGTGGCGCTCAAGCATATCCAGCGCGACGCAGGGGTGATTGTCGCAATGCACAACGACATGATCCGGCATAACCGTCGGGCTGAGTTTTTGTCGAACGGGCGCGCGTCGTGTTTCTTCGCACAGGAACGTGTCGCCGATCTGATTGCGACGGCGCGTGTCAACACAGGAGATCACGGGCATGCGCGACCATCGCGCGAACGCCATCAGTCGCCGGATGTGCGGGTGAATGTACTCCGCGTTGACGCAGCGATGGGCGGCGTTGACGCCGAGATATTCTTCCTGCGTGCAGATATCTACCAGGACATCGCGCTTAACGACCTTGGACATAGCCCAAATCCTCTACGGCGGTCAGTGAGTTTTCAGACGCGCAGAGACGACCGGGGCAGAAGCGAAATGAGTGTTGGAACCCCCTCCGAGAGGCGCCGTTATGTGCTTCTTCCCCGGAACGACGCCAATTGTATGCGCGGATTTTTGGGCCGACAACCGACGTTTCGCGCGGGTTGCGCAAAGATCACGTCAGCTGCGCGCAAATCGTGGCTGGCGGCGGCAGGAGGGCAGTGATTATGGGGCGATGCGTCTTTTTGCGGGCGTGAAATCCCGAGTTACCGCATCGCTTCGCCGCGTACGATGTCGGCCGCTAGACCGACGCGGCCCGCCTCATCGCCGTCCCAGCGGTGCGACTTGATCTTTTCAACGATGCGCGCGGCCACGCGCACGGCGCGCACGCCGTCTTCGACGCTGACCGGCGGCTTGGAGCGGTTGCGCACGCAGTCGATGAACGTCTCCAACTCCGTTCCGAGGGCGTCCTTGTTGTCGATCAGCAGCGGCTCGACCTTGACGAGTTGCTTGAAGTCCGCGCCCGCGAGTTGCGACAGGTCATCCAATCCGCGCTCCTGCGCGAAGCGGATAACGTCCGCGTTCTTGTCGAGCGTGACGGCGATTCCCTGCTTGTGGTGATAGTCGAGCGATACATACGCCCGTTCGCTGAATACGCGCAAGCGGCGTTCGGTCTTCAGCGCGAGACGAGAAGCGGTGAGGTTCGCCACGGCCCCGCCAGCGAAAGTGATGCGGGCACTGGCGACGTCTTCGTGGGCGCCCAGCACGTTAACACCGACCGCATCGACGCGGGCGACATCCTCCGGCACGAGGCTGAGCAGCACGTCGATGTCGTGAATCATGATGTCAAACACAACGCCGACATCCGCCGAGCGAAACGGGAAAGGGCTGACGCGGCTGGATTCAACGTATTTCGCGCGCACGCCGAGCCGATGCACCGCGCGCACCGCGGGGTTGAACCGCTCAGTATGCCCGACTGCTACGAGGACATCGTGCCGTTTCGCAAGCGCGGCGATCTCTTCCGCCTCTTCCGGTGACCCGGCGAGGGGCTTTTCGATCAATACGCTCACGCCGCGCTCGATGAGCGGGCGGCTGACGGCAAGGTGATACGCGGTCGGCGTGGCGACGCTGACGGCGGCGATGTCGCCGAGATCGGGTGTCAGTTCCGTCGCCCACTTCGCGCCGACGGGCTCCGCCGCGGCCCTGGCCCGCTCGATGTCCGCGTCGACGACCGCGACGAGTTTGACCTGCGGCATTTGCGAATACAGGCGCACGTGATGGCCGCCCATTCGCCCGGCCCCGATGACCGCGACCGGCAGGGGGGCGGTCATGGGCGAATCTCCGTGACGCCGCGCAGGTAGAACGAATCGCGGTCCGAATCGGTGTCGGTGCGGCGCGTTTCGAGCGTGCGGCCGAACACGGCTTCGCTGGACTTGCGGCGCACAAAGTCGACGAGCGCGCGAACGTGCTCATCGCGATACAGGTCCGACGTTTCGATTTCGGTGATCGCGGCGGTAATGCGGCCGACGGCCGTCGCGTCGCGCCGCGGGAACAGCATCCGCGCCGCGCGTTTCAGACTCGCGATGGAACGCTCTTCAAACTTCCAGCGGCGCAGGCCTTCGACGTTGACGCCGCGCACTTCCTGCGTCCAGCCGACGGCTTTGACGTACGGCGGGACATCGTGAGTGATGCGGGTGATTCCACCAATAAACGCGTATTGTCCGATCGTGACAAAGTGGTGCACGGCCGCGGCGCCGCCGATGTTCACGTGGTCCTCGATACGAACATGTCCGGCGATCAGCGCGTTGTTGGCGATAATGACGCGATTGCCCAGCTGCGCGTCGTGGGCGATATGGACGCCGACCATCAGCAGATTGCCGTCGCCGATGCGTGTGACACCGCCGCTGCTGTCGTCGACTTCGGTGCCGCGATGTGCGGTGACGTGCTCGCGGAAAACGTTTTCCTCGCCCGCGACCAGACGGGTGGGACCGCCACGGAATTTCAGGTCCTGCGGCGCGGCGCCGAGCACGCAGTTGGGGAAGAACTGGCAGGCGCGGCCGAACTCGCTCGGCCCGAGCAGTGTGACGCGCGGGTGCAGGACGCAGTCGTCATGCAGCACTACGTCAGCGTCCACATGGCAGAACGGGCCGATCGTGACGTTGGCGCCGATCTGCGCGCGCGAATCCACAAACGCGGTGGGGTGAATCTGACTCATATCGCGGAATCCCGACTGGGCTCGGCATCGACCAGCATGAAGCGGATGTCCGCCTCCGCCACGATTTCGCCGCTGACTATCGAACGACATGCGACCTCGCCATAGCGCGACTTTACGCGACGCGCCACGGCTTCCAGCACGACCTGATCGCCGGGCGTCACGGCCCGGCGGAATTTCACTTTATCAAGGCTGAGCAATACCGCGACCTTGCCGGTGTGCTCGAGTTTCTGGGCGAGCAGCAACCCGCCCAGCTGCGCCATGGCTTCGATCAGCAGCACGCCAGGCATGATCGGCTGAAGCGGATAATGCCCCTGAAAGAAGGGCTCGTTGATCGTCACGTTCTTGATGCCGACGGCGCGGCGGTCACCTTCCATTTCGATGACGCGATCGACCAGCAGCATCGGGTAACGATGGGGCAGGACGCGCAGCACGCTGCGGGCGTCCATGCGCGGTGGCTTGGCCAATTGGCCCTCAAACGTGTGCTGGCGGTTTTGTTCCAGAATCTTGCGGGCGAGTTCGTGATTCAGATTATGGCCCGATCGTCGCGCGTATACGCGGCCGGCGACGAATCTGCCTGTCAGCATCAGGTCGCCGATGAGGTCGAGCACCTTGTGCCGCACGCACTCATCCGGAAAGCGGAATTGGTTCTCGATCGGCCCGTTGGCGCCAATAACGAGGATGTCCTCGTAGGTCAGGTGCGGCCCGAAACCGGCGGCGCGAAGGGCGGCGGCTTCGGCGTCGGTCACAAATGTGCGCGCAGGCGCAATTTCCTTGACGAAGGTATCCGGATCGATGGTTACCTGGAGCAACTGGCGCCCGACCGGACTCTCACTGCCGTAATCCAGTTCGTAGATGATCTCAAGCCGATCGCCGTCGTTCGGCCAGGCGACCAACTCCGCGTCTCCATCCGCGACGTGCGCCGCCTCGCGCACGCGCATGATCTGTCGTTCGGCGGATTGTTCACGCAAGCCCGCCAACAGCAACGCGTCGACAAACGGCTTCGAACTGCCATCGCCGGAGGGCACCTCGTCGCTGTCGATTTCGACGTCAATGTTGTCGATGGCCAGCCCGCGTATCGCCGCGAGGCAATGCTCGACGGTTTCTACCGCGACTGAGCCGTTCCGAAGGGCTGTGCGACGCATGCGCTTTGTAAGGTTGTCGACGACGGCGGAGATGCGGATCGGCGCGGGTTGATCCGAACGGACGAACGTAACGCCGCTGTCTTCGGGCGCGGGCTTGAAGCGGGCGCGCACCGGCTTGCCCGAGAATAGCCCGCGTCCGCTGACTTCAGCCTCTTCAGCGATGGTCTGTTGTCGACTCAAGCGCCTCGACCCGCTTCCTCAACGCCCGCAACTCTTCCAGCATTTGCGGCAGTCGCCGCAGCGCGCCTTGTTCATGAATCCACGCGCCATGTTCGATGGCCGGCGTGCCCGAGACCCTCGCTTTGGCGGGGACATTCTTCATCACACCAGCCTGTGCCATCACAAGGGCGAAATCACCGATCTCCATGTGGTCCGGCACGCCGACTTGCCCGGCGAGCGTCACGTACTTACCGAGGCGCGTGGAACCGCCGATGGCCACGCCGCCGACGAGCACGCAATGCTCACCAATACGCACATTGTGGCCTACCTGCACAAGGTTATCAATCTTCGTGCCTCGTCCGATCCGCGTCTCGGCGCTGCGGGCGCGGTCCACGCAGGAATTCGCGCCGATTTCCACGTCGTCCTCGATCACTACGATACCGATCTGAGGCACATGCACGTGCCGTCCGTCTCGGTGGATGTAACCGAAGCCGTCGGCGCCGATGGTCGCGTTCGGGTGAATAATGACCCGATCACCAAGGCGGCAATACTCGCGAACGACAACGTTCGGCCAGAGTTCGCAATGGGCGCCAATGTGGGCTGCTTCGCCGATACTGCAACCGGCGTGAATTCGCGAATGCGGGCCGACGCGGACGCGCGGCCCGATGACGACGTACGGGCCGACAGCCGCCCCTTCCTCGATCGTCGCATCGGTCGCGACGACAGCCGTCGAGTGCACACCGGGCGGCAGCTGTCGAGTCGGCGGCGCCATCCGCCGCAGCGCTTCGCACAGGGCCAGGTCTGCGTCCGCGACTACGATATGCGCCGTGTGCGGCGGCGGCGTCATCGCGGCAGGCGCCAGGACCGCGCCCGCCCGCGTTGTCGCCAACTGCTTGGCGTAGCGCGCGGCGCCGACCCACGACAGGCAGTCGGCGTCGGCTTCCTCAAGCGGCGCGACGCGCTGAAGTCGAAGCTCCGCGTCGCCGCGCAGCTCGGCTCCGAGGTCTTTCGCGAGTTCGCCGGCGGTGATCACGTTACTGTTTGACGTTGACCTTGATCATCTGCTCGCGCGGTTGCGAACGATAGGTTTCGTTCAGGCGCTCGAGCACCTGTGACGATACGTTGATCGAATCCCGCGCGTACACGACCTTGCGGGCGCGAATCTGCTCCCGAACGAGTTGCGGATCGAAGTTGGTCGGGCGGAACTCCTCGCGATACATAACGAGGTCGAGCCCATATTGATCGGCCACCTGCTCCGTCGCGATGAGAATCTCCTGGTAGATCTTGGTGCTCCAGACCGCCAGTTCGCGCGTCAGCGTTGACTGAGTGACATCCAGCCAGTTCTTGTTCTCGATCTGCATTTTCAGCAATTCTTCGTAGCGTTGCACGTAGAGCGGGTCATTCGGTGACATCCGCGACACGATCGCCTCGAGGCCGTCAGCTTCGTGCTGTCGCCGCTCCGCCTCCTGCTGCGTTTCCTCCTGCTTGACGCGGAGCTCTTCGCTGAGGTCCTTCTGGCGCTGATACTCGTTGAAGATCATCACGACGTCGACCGCCGCCACGCGCCCGGTCGGAGCCGGCTGCGTCGCGTTTGACGCGCTCATCCCGCTGAACCAGGCCGTGCAGATCGCCGCGGCTACCGCGCCGCTCATCATCCATGTTTTCATTCCAGACACTCCATGTGGGGTTACGAAATCGTCGAATTCGCTCGGCCGCGCTTTCCGCTGACGCCCGCGTTGGCGTCCAAGTAAGACTCAACATTGTGGCGTGGATCGGGCCCCCGGCCAAGCGCGCTAGTCGAGCAGGGCCAGCAGCACGCGCTCCGGCAGATCCCGCGGGCCGCTCCCGTTCACCATAATCGCGAACACCAGCCGCTGGCCGTCCGGGCGCTCCAGGTAGCCGGCCAGGGAACGCACACCGCGGATGGTCCCGGTCTTGGCCCAAACGCGCCCTTTCAGCCGATCGTCGTCGTACCGGCGCTCGAGCGAGCCTTCTTCTCCCGGTTCGGCCAGGCTGTCCCGGAAGACGGCGCCCCAGGGCCGCGTCTGGGCGCGGTGCAGCAAGGTTACGATCTGGCTGGCGGAGACGCGATTGTGATGGCTGAGTCCCGAACCGTCTCGGAATTCCGCCCCGTTCAGCTCGACCCCGATTCCTTCCAGTGTGGACCGCAGAATGCTGATTCCGGTTGACCAGGAGCCCGGCTGCCCGGTCGGCGCGCCGCCGCGACCATAGGCGTTGAGCGACTTCATCAGGGCTTCGGCAAACAAATTCTGGCTGAAGGTATTGCAGCGCCAGATGATGTCTCGCAAAGGTGTCCGAACCTTCAAGACTTCGTCAGCGCCGGCAAGCTGGTTTGCCGCAAAGTCGCGGCGAAGTACGCGCGGGCATGGCGCGCCGGCCTGCTGGAGCGCCTGCCGCAGGGCGTAGCCCGCAAACAGCGTCGGGTCGCGGACGCTGGCCGGTCCGATGACGTGATCGCTCTTGACGTCGCCGCGCACGTCGAACACGTCGCTTTCCAGCAGACGGGCGACGATCGCGGTGTTGTCCTTGCCGCGTTTCAGGTTGACGCGGAGAAAGGTGTCCGGCATGGGCGGAGTCGTGACGGCGCGCGGGTTACCATCGTTCAACTCAACCGCGAAGTCGACGCAGTTGTCGTTGAAGTTGACGCCGCCGGCCGGCGCCTGGTACCAGCGGTCCACCTGATCGGGCGGCCACGTATCGTTGCGCCATTCACGGTCGAAGACGTCATCGTCGAGCACAATGGCGCTGAGCCGCGCATCGCCCAGGTGCGCCTTGACTCGCGCCGCGAATTTCGCGAGCCAGTCGTTGACAGTCGCGCCTTCGCGCTCGAGCAGGCGTTCATCCGCGAGTCCGGGGTCGCCACCGCCGATGACCCACAATTCGCGCGTCTGCCCCCCGTCGGCCGACGTAACGGGGCTAAGTAGGAAGCTCGTTTCGAACGCGAAATCAACGCCGAAGCGCTCCAAAGCGGCTGCGGTGGTGAACAGCTTCAGCACGCTCGCCGGCTTGGCCGGTTCGTCGCCGTCGCGGTCGATCCAGGTTTGGCCGTCAGACAAGCCCCGCACAACGAGGCATACATGGGCCTTTGGGGCGCCGGCGAGCACGCGGTCGACGCGTTTGCGAACTTCCGAGAAGTCAGTATCAGCGATCGCGGAGGCGCATGTCCATAGGATCGCCAGCAGCAGGGGGATACGCGAGGTTTTCATCCGATCAGCGACTCCGATGCGCTCTGAGCAGTTGCATGAGATGGCGCAGCTTAGCGTGAAATGGCGCTTCGATCTCCATGCGCTGCTCGCGAATCGGATGCTGGAATTCGATTTTCCACGCGTGGAGCGCCTGATAGCGCAGGAACACTTCCTCCGAGCCACTACCCGCGATTTCCTTGTCGCTCGCGGCGCGACCGCCGTACATGATGTCGCCGACAATCGGATGGCCGATGTGTGACATATGCACGCGCAGCTGGTGCGTTCGGCCGGTCTTCGGCGAGAGCTTGACCAGCGTGTAGCCGTCGAAGCGCTCGATCGCCTCCCATCCCGTCACAGCCGGTTTGCCGATGTCGATCTTGTTGTCGCGGACCATGACCTGGAACTTTTCGCGAACAATCGGGTGGCCGCCGATCGGCATGTCGATGACATCACTGTCAAGACGTGGCGAGCCGTGCACGACCGCGAGATACGTCTTTTGAACAGTGCGGCGCTCGAATTGAAGGGAAAGTCGCCAATGCGCCTCATCGTTCTTCGCGATCAGGATCACGCCGGTCGTGTTTTTGTCGAGGCGATGCACGATGCCGGGTCGGAACGGATCGGAGCCGTGGCTGAGGTTGTTCGCATAATGCACCAGGCCATTGACGAGCGTGCCGGTCTGGTAGCGGTTGGCCGGGTGACAGACGATGTCGGCGCGCTTGTTGATCGCGATGATGTCCGCGTCTTCGTACAGGACCTCGAGCGGCATCTCCTCCGGGATGACTTCGATCGGCTCCGGCGCCGGGAGGGTCAGCTCCACTTCGTCATGCGCCGCCATCGTATGACTGGGTTTGGCGGGTTGGCCGTTAACTGTGACGGAGCCCTGCCGGATCAGCCGCTGAACGGCGGTACGCGACAGATGCGGATAGCGGGCGTGCAGGTAGACATCGAGACGACGGCCATGGCGGCCGGGTCGCACGTGCAGGCGCACGCGCTGACACTCATCGTCGATTGGGATCGGGCGATCGAGAATCTCGTCGTCGTGCGTCACGGCTCGGCGCGGTTCGGATCCTTCGCCGGCTCCGCGGGCTTGTTGGGTTCGGGCTTCGCCGCCGGCGGCTCATCCTGCGGCTCCGGCGTTTCGACGGCGGGCTCCGGCGTCACGGCTGGAGCAGGCGCCGCTTTCTCGGCAGTAACCGGGGTCGCTTCGACTTTCAGCCCGCCGGCCCCTGTGTCGAGGATCGACAGGTCCGGCATGGGCGATCCTGGCACAAACTCGACCTGGACGCGGGCAGCGTCCATCGTATCCAGCCGCGATCGGGCCATGGTCGCGAACGGCGTGTTTTCTGCGGTCTTGACCAGTTCGTTGTAGATCGCCTCGGCCTCGTCCGGTCGGCCTTGCGACTCGAACACGCTCGCAAGCACAAAACGGCCTGCGGCCGCATTGTTCTTGTCGACGCCGGGCTCGGCTATCAACTTTTTCAGGTTGTTCTCTGCGTTCTTGAGCAATCCGGCGCGCTCCACCTCGCCACCGGTCGTAATCGCCAGTCGCAGGCTCTCCTCGCCGATCTTCAACATTGCGGCGTGGCGGATTCCGGTCGTCTTGCCCTGTTTCGCCAGCTCTTCGAGTGGTTGCAGGCCCTGCGCGCCCGTCGCCGTTACGTTGACGCTGTTCAGCTTGGCCCACTCGGCGACTTCGGCCGACTCCACCGAGCCCGAATACCAGCGGTACCCGAGGAATGCCAGCAGAACTACCACGATGCCGACTAGCCAAGGGATCAGCTTTTCGTCGCTGACACTCCGCACCTTGGACAAGGCTTCGGCGAGTTCGTTCGTTTTTAGTTGATGTCGAGTTTCCGAATCCATCGAGTTATCACCTGTTCGTCGCTCTCAGCGGCGGCCGCGCTTCGCGCTGGGCCGTTCCGCGGGGCAGGGGAATCACGTCAATTCTGACGATCGTCTGCCGCCCGTCCTTGCCGATCCGCACAGTACATTCTTCGGCTGTGCTGGTGAAACGCATTTCCTGCTCGCCGCGATCAAACGCCTCGCGTCGGAGCGTCCAGCCGCCCGCGGGCATGTAGTCCCGATAAAACCGATTAACCCGGCTCGCGTCGGTCGGCCCGGCAAACTCGTACTTCACGACGCGCAGCGGGCCGCTGGACGCCGCCACGCTCCGATCGTCGACAAGCCGGAACCCGCTCGGAATCGGCACACCCTCGAGCGTCGGGTGCTGCACGGCGGACGCGGAGGGCCCGGCGACTTCGACCGAGTTATTCATGGCGCAGCCACCGGTCGCCGCCAGCAATAGGCCCGCGAGCGCGAGACGTCCGCGAACGGTTTCCATCTGGGTCTCCTTCGTCCTGAGCCTCGCAATTCTGACGAACCGGGGTGTGATCGTCAAACAGCGGCGGGTTGTGGGGTAGTGTCCTAAATTGAAAATCCCGAATTAGGACACTACCGGGTGGTGGTCCTTCTACGGTTGCAGGTGACGGCAAAGTTCGCCAATCCCGGTTGTCGGGGAATCCCCCGCCTCTGCCGGGGGGTGGTACGGGCGTCTCGCCCGTCGCCGGTGAGGCGTGTAGCGCCGGGCGGGTGGCTGCTCTCGGCGTGGCCGTGAGCCTGGATCGGCACAAAGCGGGGAGACGATGACGCTCTAGGCGGGCAGGTGGGTCGCCTCGCGCATGCCAGCGCTCGCGCGCAGCACATGCTTACGCCTTCGGCGAAAGCATGGCGCCCCGCGGGAACCCCCCTCCGTCATTCCCGCGCAAGCGGCAACCCATTCCGTCATTCCCGCGCAAGCGGCAACCCATCATCCGTCATTCCCGCTTGCGGGCTTTATGCGCCCGGTCCATAACCCCTTGCGCAATAAGTAGTTCGCGTCATGCTGATGGTGCACTTACTCGACAAGGAGTCCACCAGCATGGAACGCGAACTGTGGTCAATTCTAGCGGCACATCTGACTGATCTCAGCCGTTGCGAGCGTCTTGGGCGATATCTGCACTCGACCACGCGGATTGTGCGTGTGTATTTGTGGGCGGCGTTGCATGATCGTCCGGTGTACTGGGCATGCGAGCGACGCAACTGGGTGGGCGTGAAG
>JAGQOO010000092.1 GCA_020427345.1 Phycisphaerales bacterium
AGCAGTCGATGATCGTCACGTTAGCACCTCGCAAGGTTCGTTTACGCCACTGTCAAGTTTATGGCGTTGCATTCCTTGGAGCGTCGGTGTAGTATTATTAACAGCGTCCATAGCATAGCGCTCTAATGCCCCCGGTGAGATCAGAACTACAAAATCATCGGAGCCGACATTGATTGTGCTGATGGCAATCGGGATCGGCTTCATCGTGTTCGCAACGCTGCTGCCGATCTTGGAGGCGACGCGGATCGCGATGTGAACAGGAGGCGCGTGATGCGCAATCAGAGACGCCGGGCCTTCACGCTGGTTGAGATCATGGTGGTGGTCGTCATCCTGGGGATTTTAGCGACGACCGCCACGGTGGCCGTCCGCGACTACCTGGTCTCGGGCAAGCGCAACGCCGCCAAGTCGGAGATCGCCCAGATCGTGTCGGCGCTGGAGTTGTTCTACGTCGAAAATGATCGCTATCCGACCAGCGATCAGGGGTTGGAGGCGCTGCTGGAGCGCAACGACCGACATCCGGACGGACTGTTGCGCAGCGGCGACCTCAAAGACCCGTGGGGACACGAGTATGAGTACGTCTATCCAGGCGTGAACGGCAGCTTTGATCTGGTCAGTTTTGGGGCCGACGGCGTCGAGGGCGGTGATGGCGCGGACGCGGACATTGCCAGTTGGCAGCTCCAATAGCGGGTTCACGCTGCTGGAA
Organism: Phycisphaerales bacterium; assembly: GCA_020427345.1. GTDB lineage: Bacteria > Planctomycetota > Phycisphaerae > UBA1845 > Fen-1342 > DSPM01. The sequence continues at coordinate 704 of JAGQOO010000092.1, forward strand.
CTGCTAGTCGCGCTGACCCTGCTGGCGATCGCGGCGACGCTCATAGCGCCGCGACTGGCCGGGAGCACGGCGAGCGCTCGCCTGCGCGGAGCGGCAGTGACGCTTGAGCAGGCGCTGCGGCAAGCTCGCTTCGAAGCGCGGACCACACATGCGGCCCGCTGGTTGATGCTGGAGCCGCAACGGTTCGCGATCGGCCGAGGGCAAGCGGCGGTGAACTGGCGTCCCATTGGAAACGTGGAGATTGTCGGCGCGCGCGTCGGGGGCGCGCGTGTCGGCGCCATTCGCCTCGCTCCCAGCGGCGCTTCGGCCCCGTGGGCGATCGAGCTGCGAACGGAGGGCCAAACGCGCGTGCTGTGGAACGACGGTGTCACCGCCGAGTTGCGCGTCGCGGCGGCGCGCTCACTCGACGAGTGGTCGGGACCGGTCTTGCGGAGCGTTCCATGAGACGATCCCCCGCGTTCCTGCTGTTGGAGGCGCTGATCGCGTCGGCGCTGGTGGCGGTGCTGGCGGTGTCGCTGCTGACACTGCAAACCGCCAGTGTGCGCCAGTTGAAACGCGCTGAGGCGCGGCGCGCCCTCGCCGAAGCGGCGGATCGCTTGCTCTGGGATTGGCGCGAACGCGATGTCGCAGTGATTGAAGCGGGAGAAGGAACGACTGAAGCAGGCTTCGCCTGGCGACGGATCAGCCGCGTGGTCGAGATCGAACGCGGCGTCCGCGCGCACGAAGTGACGCTCACGCTCACGCCTGCGCGCGAAGAGGTTGGGGCCTTCATCGTGAGCTGGTGGGTCAATGCGCGTCGGGAAGACCACCCATGAGGCGCGGCATGACGTTGATCGAAGTCGCCGTCGGACTGGCGATCGGCGCGCTGCTGTGCGCGATGCTGGCCGGGATGCTGGTTCACACGCGCCAGGCGAGCGACTTAATGCGAGAGCGGGCGACGCAAGCGCGGCGGGGCCGCGCCCCATTCGAGACGTTGGCCGCCGATCTGCGCAGTCTGGCGCCCGGCGGGCGCTTGAGGGTCGCACAGGGCGTGCTGACGTGTGACACACTGAACGCGTTGGCGCCGCCGATCCAGGCGAGCCGTTTTGCGGTCGAAGCGCGATATGGCGTGGCGGAATGGGAGGGCGCGAAAACGCTGGTGCGGGCGGAGCGCCTGCGCGACGCCGATCAGAATCATCTGGTCGTGAGTCTGGCATCGCCAATCGAAGCCATAACGTTCGAGGTTTTTGACGGTAAGCAATGGCGCAGTGAATGGCCGCCGGCCAATCGACTGGTCGGTGTTGCGCTGCGCGTCGGATTGTCCACCGTCGCCGCGTCCGAGACGCGGACGTTCGCGCTGGCGCCGATGGAGTGGACGCCATGACGCGGCGCGCGCTCACATTGGGGCTGACGCTGGTGTGTCTGGCGATCATGGCCGCCATGATCACGCCGCTGGCGCTGCTGAGCGGCGTCGAGTCGCTCGAAGCCAACTTCGCGGCGGACGGTCTGGCGCATCGCTTGGCGGGCGATTCGGTGATTCGAATCCTGCCGCGGCTGATTCCGAGTCAGTCAGCGCAAGACGCGCTGGATCGCGACAACCGCTGGCTGTTTGAGACGACGATCGGCGCGACGCGGGCGCAAGTGCTCATTCAGGATGACAGCGCCAAGCTGCCGCTTCAAGCGCTCGTGGATCTGACCGACCCTGTACGCATCGAGGCGGCCCTCGCCCGCGTCGCGCCCGGATTGCCCGTACTCACAGTTAGGCGAGCCGCCGAGCGAGCGCGAGTGGCGCGCTGTCTGGAAGAGACGTTCGCGCTCGACGATGACGCGGCGCTGTATGGACGACCGGACACGGACGCCTGGACACGCTATATCACCCCGGTCGGCGCGCGGATCAATGTCCAGCGCGCCTCGGCTGTCGCGCTGGAGGCGCTGTTCGATGACAACTCCACGCTTGCGCAGCGGTTGCGGGATAAAGCAAAACCACAGCTAACGGACGTCACGCAGGCGGAGCGACAACGCGTCGAGGCCGTGACGACCTCGCGCCCGGAGCGCTACAGCCTGTTGATTCGCACGACGCTGCACGGCCAAGCGCGGCAGCGATATGTGATCATTGACGCCGGCGCCTCTCCGACCGTGTCGCTCGATTTGGAGGTGGCGCCGTGATTCGACTCCTGTCGCGCAAGGGACCGCAGTTGTTGCTGCGGATCAGCGCCGCCGGACTGCTCGGCGTCGCGGTCGTCTTCGCGCTCTCCTCATGGCTGCGCCGGAGCGATTGGCGACCGCCGCTCATCCAATTGGAGGAGCGAGCGCCGCGTGCGAAACCGATCCGCCACACGCTCAATGAGCGGCAACTCGCGGCGATCTGGTCGCGCGATCTGCGACAACCGCTGTTCGATCCGACCCCGACTCCTAAACCCACTCCGAAACGTGAAGAGCCCAAGCTCGATATCGAATTGGTCGCTACTGCGATCGAGGCCGACCGGCGCTTCGCCGTGTTCCGCTTACCCGATCAGACGCTCGCGGTTCGCGCGGCGGGAGCGGAACTGCGCGGATTTGAAATCCAGACCGTCGAACGTGGCCAAGTCACGTTGGTTCGCGGCGACCGCGAATGGCGCTTGCGCGTCGCCTGGTACGACAAGATCGCGGCCGTCCAAGAAGCGACTTTCGTGGGAGCGACCCCATGACAAGGCCGGCGCTATGGATCAGGGATGCGCGCGTCGAACTGCGCTATGGCGTTGAAGTGGCCGCCTCCCGCGAATGCAACGATGTCTGCGACCTGACCGCCGCGATCGAGGCCGTCGAGGCACTGCTGGTTGATCACAAGGTCGCCTCAATCGACCTGGTGCTGTCCAGCTACCACGCTTACACGCACGAGGTCTCGGTCGCGGTCCGCCGACCGAGCGACGAGACGCTGCGATACGCGTTCGAGGAATTCGTGCCGGTCGATATCGAGCGACTGACGTGTGTGTTCGAGCGGTGCGGGCCCGACCGCTGGCTGGGGATCGGCGTGGAGACCGCGCCCATTCATGCGCTGCTGTCCCGCGTGGACGAGTTGGGCGTCACCATCGAACGCGTCACGCTTGACGTGGTGGCCATTGCCAATGTCGTTGCCGCTGAACGCGTGCGCGTGATAGATGATCAGCACAGAGCGGAGTTGGAGCGAATCGGGGCCGGCGCGATCGCGGGGATTGCCGTCCGTCGTGGACCCACATCGTCGGTGGCGGCGGACGGACCTCTTGCGTCATCGCTCGTGGAGTCAGGATCATCAAACGACGACTGCTCCGTCCAGTCACTGGATGACCCGCTAACCGAATCACCCGGCGGGCCGCGGCTACCGCCACTGGAACTCAACCTCGCGGTCGGTGAGTTGGCGCTCGGCGCCGCGGCCGTTCGACCGCTGCGCGCCGCGCGGGACGCGTTGGCTTTGGCTTGCGTGGCCTTGTTGGTCCTCGCCATTGGGCTGTGGGGTCGGCAACGACAGGCGCATGATGCCCTGGAGCAGGTGCGCGCTTGGGAGGCGTCGCTGTTCACGACGTTGTTCCCAGCTGAGGAAACACCCCGCAGCGTGTCGCTGCGCTTACGCTCGGAACGCAAGCGCCTTGACGGCGCCGAGGCCGGGCCCGAGGATCGGACGCTTCTCGATCCGCTGTCGACACTGCGCGAGGTCGTGTTGGCGCTGCCGCGCGAGGCGCGCATCCAGATTGACCAGATTCAGATCGAACCGCGCGATGTCCTGATCCGCGGCGCGGCGCGCGATCACGCTCAGGCCGAGACCTTTGCCCGTAAACTCGACGGCCTCGACATGATTGTCTGCGGGGCGCCACGCACCGAACGCATGCCCGATCGGGGCGTGCAGTTCTTCCTGCACGCGACGGCAGAGGATAAGGAGAGTGCTAATGGGCCTTGACGCGCGTCGTCAGATGAGCCGCCAGGTTCGTTTGCTGAGTGTCGCGGCGGTTGCCGCGCTGGCGCTATGCGGCCTGATGCTCCAGTCCGCCCGGAACGCGGAGCGCGAACTCAAGGCCCGCCAGACCGCGACGATCACGCTGGCCGCCGACGCGAAGATCATCCACGCGCGTCGCGCCATGACGGCGCCGATCGTCATGGAGGGGTTTGAGCAGCGCGATCTGATCGAACGCGTCACCGTCGCCATGAATCGCGCCGGCATTGCTTCGCAGGCGCTGCGATCGACCCTGCCGGAGCCGCCCCGCAAGGCGCGCGGGGCCGAGTTCTCCGATGTGGTCACTCGCCTGCAGTTCGACGACCTGACCCTGGAGGCGATCGGCCGGTTCTGCTTTGCGCTGATCGACGCGAATCCCGAACTCTCCATCCAGTCCCTGGAAACCCGCGCGACCAAGGACCCGCTCCGCTGGCAGTTCGGCGTCTCAGTTGGCTATCGAATCCGGGCGTAGGCTGATCGCATAAGCTCCCCGCTCGTGCCGCCGCCCCCACACGGCCTTCTCTGACGGGCACTATGGAGCCGGCGCCGGCCCCGGCAAGCGGAAAATCGGTTCCCCCTGAAGGTCGCCCCCAATTTTCCGCTGGCCTGGTTCGCTGGCGCTCCGGCTATCGCGGCTCCTTGGTTCGTGCCGTCAAGGCCGCGATGGGCGCGGCCGGGAACACGAGCATAGGAGATTCATCATGACGACCACCAACACGCAAACGACCAGCGCCAAGACCCCGAGTCACGTCGCCTACCAGGTCCGCGACCGCGAAGGCGGCAAGGGCTTCTGGACGCGCATCGGCGCCGCGAGCCCGCGGCTGCGCAACATCGCCCGCAACTGGTTCTTGACCCGCGTCTGGCGATCTACCAGCCGGCCGCGGAACTCGATCGCCGCCCGCCAGGCGCGCACATCCAGCGGCGGGACATGCGCCTGCGGGACCTGATCGAGCAGGAGCAGCGTCGCCAGCTTGCGCGCGTCGACGCGATCGTTCTTCCGCTTGCTGCGAAAGATCAGTCGCAGTTGACCCGGATGCGCGACCACGATCCGCTTCACGTTCGGCAGCTGCGCCAGCCGGTCATACAACGCGCCATAGCCGCACGAGGCCTCGTAACACACCTGGCACGCCTGCTCCACCGCCTGCAACTCGAACAGCAACAGACTCACGTCCCCCGGCAACGCAAACTCCTTGATCCGCTTGCCGTTCGCGTCCAAAATACACCCGTTGATCTTCCGCGCGTGAACGTCCAGACCAATCGAATACATCGTGAGCCTCCTGAGGGTCTAACGGGTACGAATACCCGCTCAGAGGCTCGCTTCATAGATTCATGCTCTCGCCGAAGGCGTAAGCATGTTTGGGGCAGTGGCCATGGCTGTGCGCGTCCTCCTGATCGATCACACTGCCTTGGCACAATGACATCTCGCACTCGGCGTTACTGCGCCGATTCATGCCTACGGCTGCGCCGAAGGCATGCCACACGCCCCGGCGTTACTGCGCCGATTCATGCCTACGGCTGCGCCGAAGGCATGCCACACGCCCCCGCGCAGCTCAATCAGCGGACGGACGCGCTCCGAACTCCCCGAATCGTATCTTGCCCACAAGCGTGCTTACGGCTGCGCCGAAAGCACGGCACGCCTGCCGTCGTATTCAAACTCCGCGATCGCCGCAATCTGCGAATCGGCGTCCGGCAACCGCCTCAGTTACGCCGTCGGCGTCGTGAACGACCGGTCCGCACGCCCAGGAGTGTCACGAAAGCCGCGGGGGTCGCCAACATGGCGCCGCTGCCGCACGCGCCGCAACCCATTGCGCCGTCCATCATCATGTCGCACGCGTCGCCTGTGCCGTTCTCGTCCGAGTCCGCCTGGTCAGGGTTCGGCACCGACGGGCAGTTGTCGCACTCATCACCGATACCGTCGCCGTCGGCGTCCGCCTGATCCGCGTTCGCCACGGACGGGCAGTTGTCGCACTCGTCGCCGATTCCGTCGCCGTCCGCGTCCATCTGATCTGCATTCGCCGCGGATGGGCAGTTATCACATTCGTCGCCGATACCGTCGCCGTCCTCGTCCATCTGATCGGCGTTCGCGACGGTTGGGCAACTGTCGCACGCGTTGCCAAAACCGTCGCCGTCCGCGTCGGCCTGGTCGGCGTTCGCCACACTCGGGCAATTGTCGCACGCGTCGCCAACACCGTCGCCGTCCGCGTCGGCTTGATCGGCGTTCGCCACCGACTCGCAATTGTCGCACGCATCGCCAAAACCATCGCCGTCCGCATCCGCCTGATCGGCATTCGCCACCGACGGGCAGTTGTCTGCGGCATCGGCAACCCCATCACCATCCGCGTCGGGCTGCACGACGGTATCCACCATCGCCATGTTGTCAGCCAGATTCACGTCAATCTCATCCGCGGACGCGCTGACCGTGTTGGTCAGCGTCCCGGCGACGCTCGAGGTCAACCCTATTGTTGCGGTCGCGTTCGCGCCGCTCGCGATCGTCCCAAACGCAAACGTGACTGTGCCCATCGACTCACCGATCAGCCCCTGGCTCGACGCAAACGACTCAAGTGTCGCGCCGGCGGGCAGCGTGTCCGTTGCGACGACCTCCGTCGCGGCGTCGGGACCGTTGTTCGCCACGGTAATCGTGTACGTCACCGGCACATTGACCACCGCCGGGTCCGGCGTCGCCACTTTCGTGACCGTCAGGTCAGCGCATTGCAGCCCCCACACCTTAAAGCTGTACTGGTCGCAGGGCATGTCGCTGTTCACCTCGTGGACGACAAGTACGGCGACGCCAAAAGCCGGAACCGTGAACGAGAATTGCTTGCTGACGCTCGTGCCCGGATCCGCCAGGTAGTTCTCCTCGATATCGTCAGGGTTAAAGGCCCCCAGATAAACGGCGGTGAAGTAATTGCCCGTCGTGCATTGATCCACAAAGTCAACGGTCACGCACTTCGCGCTCGCGGTCGGATTGCGAAACTCGTACGCGTCGTAGGCGCGATCGCCGGTAGCAACGAATAGGCCCGGGCTCGCCTCGGGAGTCCCGCACACGCCGGCCGGCGAGAAGCGGTTCAGGCGTCCGACCTGCGTGCCCTGCTCCGCCAGATAGGGCGACACAGGCGTTCCGATCGGCCCGCCTTCAATCGTCGCGACGCATTCCGGCGCGCGAGCGACACGCACCATCAACGCGTAACTGCCCGTATCCACTCCGCCGATGTCCCGCACGCGGACAAAGTACGTCCCTGTCGCTGTAATGTTGAAGTCAAAGCCTTCGCTGCGCGGGTCGGAGCTGTCCGAATCGGCTTCAATGAGAACCGTGACGCCATCCGTGTCGATCAGCGCCACGTCGACGTCCGTGCTCGTCGCGTCGCGCTCCGGGTCGCCGTCTGCGGAGACAAACAAGATGTCGCCGGCCTCGGCCCCAATCGAGTAAAAGTCCACGTCTCCGGCGGGGCTGACATTCGCTGAAAGGAAATTCACCGGCGCGGCCTGAATCAGTGGAATCGCCGTCGCCGCCGTATCGTTCGCGTTGTACCGAAACTCATCGTCCTCTATGGCGTGGGTGATCACCACAAAGAGCCGATATGGGTCGATCACGTTGTTGTCGCCGAACTCGTTGACCTGGATGAAGTACGTGCCGCCGGTGGTCAACCGGGCGTTGGCGATACTTGAGGAGAGCCCGGTCTCGATTGCCCCGTCGCCGCCATTGCCGGTCCCGTCGTCGTCGTCGAACTCGACCAGAGTAACGCCATCGGACTCGAAGACGCGTAGTTGCGCGTCGCGCGATGTCGCGCCCGCGTTCTGCGTGCCGCCGGTGTCCACGAATACCCAGATGCGCGAATCGGCCGGCGCCTCGACCGAGAAAAAGTCCATGTCACCGGCGGGTGAGATCGCCCCGTCAATGATCGCGCCGCCGTCATCGCCGAGCACGATCGGCGTCGCCATCGTAGTGGCGCCGTTGTCCTCCACCTCGGTCTGAATCTCGGGCGGCGTCGCCCCGGCGACCGCGCCCGTCAGGGCGATCAGGACGACTGCACACGACCATACCGTTGAGCGCGCAGACCTTGATCCGACCTTCATTGCGACGCCTCCGCTTAGTGTTTCGTCCCGCAGCACGCACCGACGGCGTCGCCGTACGCGCTATCGTGGTTTCCGAGATGCCGGGTCGGGGTTGCAGCCCCCGCCTGCGTCCATATAAGCAACCGCTTGATGCGCTGTCAACAACAACCCATTCAGTCGTCGCCACTGAATGAACGAGTGTTCGAACTTGTCAAACGGTGTGCAAGTGGATCGGGATCGCAGACGGAACCGCGGCACGAACACAATGCAACGTCAATCGATCTCGATGCCGATTTATTAGCGGACGGCGCCTTGTAGGTCGGGTCATCGACCCGACAGCGGCATCGCGCGGGACACGCGGCTGAACTCGCACTTGCCACTGCTATGCGCCCCACCCCTGCGCGAAATACGTCCCGCACGAGGTTTCCAAATTGCACACCGGCCGCGGGGCCGGATCGACTTCGATCGCGACGATCGTCAGCGGCGCGCCGAGGGCGTCAACAAGCGACGAACTCGCCTCCAATTCCGAGACGTACCGCCAGCCCTGTTCTTCGGTGTAAGTCTCGTGTTCGGGCGCGACGCCGATCGTTGTGCCGTCCAGCAGTGTCAGCCAGATCACCGCCGGGCAGGGCCTAGATGACTATCTCGCCCGGCGACAACGCGCTCGTGTTCGAGGCGCATTTCTGGGTGCGAATGCGACGGATCATGGACCGACGGATTATCGAGAGCGACATCCGCCACCGGATCGACTCCTTTTTCGACGAAGCCGGAATCGTCATCGCCTTCCCGCAGCGCGATGTTCATTTCGACGCCGCAGCCCCGATCGCCGTGAGACTGCTGAAAGCGGCCGACGAAAATGACAATGCCGACTCACAGAACGACGGACGGCAATCGGATAATGATTAGATAGGCCGCTAAGTTAGGCGACTCCCGGGCGCTCCCGCCTGCCGCGCCCCGCGTCGAAAGTCAATCGCCCCCGCCTTGCCCACGTTCAGCCAAAAAACCAACTCGCGCTGAACAACCAGGTTCGTTGAACGAATTCACTTGACTTGTGACAGACCGAGCGCATTATTGATGCGTTCACGGTGCGTCCCGCACGGTCGTATCGGGGCCCGGCTGAAATCGGGCTTACGAACCGACGGGCCTCCAGGAGGCCGAAGTCCATCTATGGACGAACATTCCTCTGGCTCCCATACGGAGCCGGGCGGCGTTAGCCGTAGCCTGATCCCACTAACCGTAATTTCGAAACCGCCGCCAGTCCGAGCGAAGCGGAACAACTCGCGAAACCCGGCCTACGTTGCCGGGTCGCGTTCGAATGCGCCGCGCCGGCGAAAAACCCGCGAACCGCAAGTGGGACGACAGCCATTTGAGGGCGTTCCGCCGCACAAGTGGAACGACTGGCGCTGGCAGCTCCGCAACCGCGTTCGCGACCTGGCGGGCCTCGAACGCGTCCTGACTCTGTCTGAACCGGAGCGCGGGGCCGTCGAGGCGCTCGGCGGGCGCCTGCCGGTCGGGATAACGCCCTACTACGCGTCCTTGATCGACCGCAACGATCCGCGCGATCCCATCCGCGCGATGATGGTCCCGCAGGCCGGCGAGCTGATTCAAGGGCCCGGCGAGGCGGACGATCCGCTGGCGGAAGACGCGTTTATGCCGGTCCCAGGCCTTGTTCATCGCTACCCGGACCGGGTTCTATTCCTGGTCACGAATTTCTGTGCGACCTATTGCCGCTATTGCACGCGTGCGCGAATGGTCGGTCAGACCGGGGAGTATCACTTCAACTCGGCGCAGTACGAGCAAGCCATCGCGTACATTCGGGCCAATCCGCAGATTCGCGACGTGCTGCTGTCCGGCGGCGACCCGCTCACGATGGGCGATGATCGAATCGAGTGGATCTTGTCGCGCCTGCACGAAATCTCCCATGTGGAGTTCCTGCGGATCGGATCGAAAGTCCCGGCTGTGCTACCGCAGCGCATTACGCCCGCGCTGTGCAAGGCGCTCCGTCGGTATCACCCGTTCTGGCTGAGCATCCACTTCATGCACCCGCGCGAACTGACGACCGAAGTGGCCCAGGCCTGCGGGCGTCTGGCGGACGCCGGGATCCCACTCGGCGCGCAGATCGTGTTGACGCGCGGCGTGAACGATGATGTCGAAACGATGAAGCGGCTGGTGCTGGGTCTGCTGCGGATCCGCGTTCGACCATATTACATTTACCAGTGCGACCCGATCTCCGGCTCGGCGCACCTGCGCACGCCGATCGAAAAGGGGCTGGAGATTGTCGCCGGCCTGCGCGGGTTCGTTACCGGCTACGCGGTCCCGACGTTAGTGGTGGACGCCCCCGGCGGCGGGGGCAAGATCCCGCTGTTTCCCGACACGCTTGCCGGCCGCGACGGGGACTACGCCCTGCTCCGCAACTATGAAGGTCGCACGTATCGGTACTACGATCCGGTTGTGGAGGCGGCGCATTGAGTGGCGGCTGCGAAACGACCGAACTCTGGGGTTGCGCGAAGCACGCCCAAATGGGCAAGACGTGCTGCCAGACGTGCGAAATCCTCGTAACCGAGGGCGATCGCGAGCGCATTCACGCCCACACGGGCCAGCAAGACTTTTGGGAATACCGAACCCCGAGCGACCCGGTTTACCTCGAACAGGACGATGATCCGAACTGGCTCAAGTGGGCCTTTCGCCCAGATGGCGCCCGGGCGGTGCTGCGGCGACCGGCCTCCGGCGATTGCCGCTTTCTCGGACCGGCCGGCTGCTCTCTGCCAATGGAAACGCGTCCGCTCGTTTGCCGTCTATACCCATTCACTTACACCGAGCGCGGCATCGACGGCGTGTCGGATGGCTGCCCGAGGGAAGTGATCCCGCCCGGCAGCACAATCCTCCAAGTGTTGGATATGCGGCGCGAGGACGCCGACCGCTGGCATGCGCAGCTCTACGCCGAGCTTCGCGAGGGAGCCGGCGTATGAGGATCGGACTGACATTCGATTTGCGCGACGACTACCTGGCGGCCGGCTACGGCGAAGAAGAGACGGCCGAGTTCGACCGCCTCGAGACGATCGACGAGTTGGAGGCCGCGCTGCGGCAGTGTGGGCACGATGTTGATCGCATCGGCAACGTCAGGGCGCTCGTCAAGCGCCTCGCGGCCGGGGCTTCGTGGGAGTTGGTTTTCAATATCGCAGAGGGGTTGCGCGGATTTGGGCGTGAGGCGCAGATTCCTGCGCTGCTTGAGGCGTACGAAATTCCCTACACGTTCTCCGACACGCTGACTTCGTCAGTCACGCTCCACAAGGGTTACACGAAGCGGATTCTGCGTGACTACGGTCTGCCCACCTCGGACTTTCGCGAAGTCGGGTCTTTGGACGAGTTGAGCGACATAGATTTGCCGTTCCCGCTATTTGCCAAACCGATCGCGGAAGGGACAGCCAAGGGTATTCATAGTGGTTCAATGGTCACAACGCAGTCGGAACTTCAAGATGCGGTTGAGCGCGTTCTAAGTGAGTTTCGGCAACCCGCGCTGATCGAGCCTTACCTGCCGGGTCGGGAGTTTACGGTCGGCATTCTCGGCACGGGTGATCAGGCGGCCGCGATCGGCACGCTTGAGGTCGAACTATCCGCCGACGCCGAACCGCATTCCTACACTTACGCCAATAAGGAGCGATGCGAATCGCTGTGTCGCTTTCCGCCGGCGCCCACAGCGTGGCGTGAGCGTGTCGAACCGATCGCCCTGGCCGCGTGGCGGGCGCTCGGCTGCCGCGACGCCGGGCGTGTGGACTTGCGCGCCGAC
>JAGQOO010000093.1 GCA_020427345.1 Phycisphaerales bacterium
CTTCCCCGCCGCAAGACCGTTCTGACGTGTACAGCATGAATATGCTGGTCGCGCTCGCCGGCGGGATCACGACGGTGTTGTCGGGCAACGATGTGGCCAAGCTGACGTTCGGCTCGATCGACGACATGGTCATCCGCGAAGGCGCGTTCGTTAATCTCAATTACTCCTCATCTCGGCCATTGGAGCGTCGCGAGCTTTGGAACGACCTGACGCGGGTGCGCGACTACCTGCGCGACGTGCGGAATTGGGAGATCAACAAGAAGCGCGACGAAGAAGCCAAAGAGCCGGATAAGGAATGGCTAAAGGGCAAGTTCGAGGGTTATCGAAAACTGCTCGATGGCCAGGCCGTGGCGATGATGACGGCAAACGGCGCTCAGGAGTTGCGTGACGTCGCCGAGCTCGCGCGGCATTTCGGGATTCGCGTCGTCGTGCGCGGGGGTATCGAGGCGTGGACCGTCGCGCCGGAGCTCGGCCGGGCAGGCGTGTCGGCGATCATCACGCCGCGCGACACGTACGACCCTGATCCGAAGTTCAATCGGCCGACTGGTTCGTCGATCGAGAACGCCCGCATTTTGCATGAGCATGGCGTTCCCGTCGCGATCATCCCGGGCACGACCGGAATCACGTATTGGGGCCTCGCCGGGCGTGACTTGCTGCACACCAACATGGAAGCCGCGTTCGCGGTCCGCGGCGGACTCTCGAACGAGGACGCGCTGCGAACGATCACGATCGACGCCGCCCGCATCCTCGGCGTCGATGACCAGGTTGGTTCGCTCGAAGTCGGCAAAGATGGCGACATGATCGTCACCGACGGTGACCCGCTCAGCTTCATGACGCAGGTGCACTACGCGGTGGTCAACGGTCGCGTGGCGTACGATAAATCGAAGGACACGCTATTCGCACACATTCGTCCGACCGGCGAAGTCAAACCGGTCGAGTTTGACGATTACTGGCCCCGCCAACTGGAGTGGCCTGCGGACATTCCGACAACCAACCCGCCCGAGCCGGAAGCTACGCCGGAAGTGAAGCCGAATGAGCAGAACGCGGATGGGGCGAATTCCGATTCCGAGTCAGCGGATGGGGTCAAGAAGGACGACGCCGCGCCCACGCCGGATGGCGAGAAGAAAGAGCCCGATACGCCGGCGCCGGCCGACAAACCGGGCGCGCATTAGGCCGACGTTAGCGCGCAAACGCCGCCACCGATCGGCGGGCTTTGATGAGCATGTGAACGGTCGTGGCGCCGACGCCGAGGCCGATCATGATGCTGATCCCCTGCAGCGTCAGGACGAGTCCGCCCAGATTGTCATCATCCGCGGCAAAGGGCCGCATTAGCAGGACTCCCCAGCAGACCGCCGTCAGCACGCACGTGACGACGAACAAGCCGAACGCTATGTTCGCGAGGGCGCGGTGCGGCATGTGGCGCATCAGGCGCGAAAACCCCATCAGGAAAATCAGCGAGGGCGTCCCCGTGAAGGCGATGAGCAGCGTATTCGCAAGGGCCTTGCGGTACGGATCGCGAATCAACACGACCATGACGAGCAAGATCGCGGCGGCCCCGGTCACTATCGCCAGAAACCGCGCATCCCCATACCGGGCTCGGTAGTACGCGAGTGAGCGCTTCCGCGTTACCAGCGTGATGCCCAACGTCGCCGGCAACGGCGTGAGGATCGCGAGGGTAAACGCCATCTCGAAGATGCTGGCGAGGGCGTCCTCGGCGTTGGCGGCGGAACTCACGGCCGAAATCACACCGAGAGCGATCAGCGCGAGGATCGTGATTCCCGTATATTGAAGCAGGCCGAGCGCGCTGTTGAGGCGGCGGAGGTCGCGTTGCTCCTGGTACATCAGGAAATCACCGTAGACCGAGTCGGTCACGGTATGGCCGCATTCGCAGCGATCGGTGACGAGTTTGCCGCGCAGACTGGCGCCGCACTCCACGCAGAACACGCGACCGCGCACGTAATCATCCGAGCCGACCGGATCAAAAAACCGCTTTTTGCGCGGCATGGCTGATCGCAGCGGCGTGGAGGCGTCGGACGACATTGGCAGGCCCTTACTTCAGGTTCAGGCGCGACAGCTCGTCCGCGAGAACAGGCTGGTGATTGGCGTGACGCTCCGCCTCGGCGACGGAGATGATGCCCTCTGCGACGAGCTTCGCCAGCGATCGCTCCATGGTCGACATACGCTGACCCGGCTCATCGCGCGTCTGCGTCTGCATCAGCGAGTAAATCTGGTCAGATCGGGCCTGGCGAATCAGGTTCGACACGCCGTAGGTGTTGTTCAGCACCTCCATTGCCATTCTGCGTCCCGCCTTGTCATCGCGCTGCACGAGTTTCTGGCTGATGATAAATCGCACGCTGTGGGCCAGCTTGTTGGCGACCTCTTCCGCTCGGTCCGGCGGGTACATGTCCAGCAGGCGAGTCAGCGTGCCGGACGCGTCTCGGGTGTGGATGCCGGAAAACACGAGGTGCCCCGTTTCGGCCGCCGTCATAGTCCAGGTAGCGGATTCGCGATCGGTCATCTCGCCGACGAAGATGATATCCGGGTCTTCGCGCAGGCAGTCGCGCAGGCCGACTTCGAAGTTCGGCACATCGCGCCCGATCGCCCGTTGCGAGATCATCGAGATATCGCTCTTGAGCTCGTATTCGATCGGGTCCTCCAGCGTGATGATATGCACGGGCCGATGGTGCGCGATGTAATTCAGCAAGGCCGCGATGGTCGTGCTCTTGCCGGCGCCGGTCGTGCCGGTGACGAGCACCAGCCCCTGCGTCAGCTTGGCAATGTCCTGCCAGACGTTGTTCGGAAAGCCGACAAAATCGATCGAAGGCAGGTTGGTGTCCAGCGCGCGAATCGCCATCGCCGGGCCGTTCATATCGAAATAGGCGTTGATGCGGAACCGCATGTCGTCGATCAGCCGCGACGCGTTGACCGACCGGGTCTTGAGCAGGGTCTGTACCTGGTGGTCGTCCAACAGCGCCTTCATCATCCGCTTGATCGTTTTGGCGTCGAGCGGGGCCGCTTCGGTGATCCGCAGCGCCCCGTCCATGCGAAAACAGGGCGCCTTACCGACCTTGATGTGAAGGTCAGTCACGCGCGCGATCGACTGCCGTCGGAAAGAACTAAGCAACTCGCGCACGCTCATCGCCCGCTTGTCGTTGGACTGATAGATCTTGTCGTCGATGGAAACGGGTTCGTGGCTCATCGGCGCTCCGGTCGGGCGATTTTTCGACACTATCTTAGGCGACGCCGATCAATCCGGCCAAGGCGGGGCAATCGCCGAACCCTCGTGTTAGAATTGGGTCAACACCGAATTGGGGATCGATCTTGGCGCCCGGAACGGAACTCGATACGCAGAAGCTCCCGAAGACGCGTCAACTGCCCCCGTACAAGGTCATTCTCCACAACGACGACGTCAACACCGTCGACCACGTCATCCTGTCGATCCTGCGCCTGACTCCGCTCGACGAGAACGAGGCCATTGAGAAAACGGTCGAGGCACACAATGAGGGTCAGGCCCTGCTGCTCGTCACCAACCGCGAACGCGCCGAGCTATATTGCGAGCAGTTCCAATCGGTGAATATCACGGTCACCTGCGAGCCGGACGCCTGAAAAACGCCCCCGACGCGACGTTTTCGCGCTGACGAGGGAACCTGTCGGCTGCTCGTCGGTCTAATAGAGGGGGCGCCGCCTGCGCCCCAACATACCCCTCGCGGGAGGAGCCTCCGATGCGCACCTTCACCTTGGCCGTATTCGTCAGCCTGATGGCGGTCCCGGTCAGTTTGGGCCAGGGCCGGATCGTGATCGAGCCCGGGCCGCGGGACCGGCGTTCCAACGTCGATACCCGCTATCTGCGGGTTAATGCCGAGATCACCGACGGCGTCGCGGTGACCACCATCAGCCAGAGCTTCTACAACCCGCACCGCTGGCCGGTGGAGGGCAAATACGTCTTCCCGTTGCCTGACGGCGTCGCGGTCGGCGACTTCAAGATGACCGCCGCCGGCAAGACGCTCCACGGTGAGGTGCTGGACAAAGACCAGGCCCGCCGCACGGATGAGGAAATCGTCCGACGCACGCGTGACCCTGGCCTGCTCGAGTATCTCGGGAAGCGCCTCTATCAGACAAGCGTGTTTCCGATCGCCGCGAATGACACGGTCAATGTCGAGATGCGGTATTCGCAGACATTGACGGAACAGGGCGGCCTCGGGCAGTTCTTGTACCCCCTGCGCCAACCCGGCTCCCCGCCGCCGATCGGCGAATTGATGGTCAATCTGAAAATCAAGAGCACGCTGCCGCTGACGAGCGTGTTTTGCCCGTCGCACCCGGCGGCGGTTTCGCGGACGAGCGACCGCGAGGCGACGATCAGCTATGAGCAGACGAACGTGCGTCCGGATCGCGACTTTGCGGCGTACTACCAGCGGGCCGATGCCCAGTTCGGCCTGTCGTTGATCGCGCGGCGTGACGCGGGCGAAGAGGGCTACTTCCTGCTGCGCCTGTCGCCGCGCGTCGAGATCGCGGATGAGGGCGTAGCGGCGAAGGACATCGTCTTTGTCGTCGATGTCAGCGGCAGCATGGCCGGCGACAAGATCGCGCAAACGCGGCGAGCACTGGAGTTTTGCGTGAACAGTCTGCGGCCGGCGGATCGCTTCAACATTCTGGCGTTTTCGACTGAGGTGCGACCATTCCGCGACAAGCTCGTCGAAGCGTCGCCTGATGTGCAGAAGTCGGCCGTGGACTTCACGCGCGAACTTCAAGCGCTCGGCGGCACGAATATCAACCAGGCGTTGCAGACCGCGCTGGCCAATGATCCGCGTGATTCGGAGCGGCCGTACCTCGTCGTTTTCATGACCGATGGCGAGCCGACTGTGGACGTCACCGATCCGGAGCAGATCGTGAAGGCGGTTGAGGAGAAGAACGCCGGGAAGGCCCGGTTCCATGTTTTGGGCGTGGGGACGGAGCTCAACCCGCGTTTGCTCGACAAGCTCGCCGAGATCACGCGCGGAACGGGCGACTACTGCACGGAAACTGAGGAGCTTGAACTCAAGTTGAGCGCGTTTGTTGGGCGGCTGGCGGATCCGCTGCTGACGGACATGAACGTGCAGGTGGACGGCATCAAGACGTTTGACGTGTATCCCAAAACGCTGCCCGATCTATTCCGCGGCAACGATGTGCTGGTCCTCGGGCGCTATGACGGCGACGGCCGCCACAGAGTGAGACTGCGGGGCCA
This sequence comes from Phycisphaerales bacterium, assembly GCA_020427345.1. Lineage (GTDB taxonomy): Bacteria > Planctomycetota > Phycisphaerae > UBA1845 > Fen-1342 > DSPM01. Next base: position 5,222 of record JAGQOO010000093.1, read on the forward strand.
GTCGGCGAAAGGCGATACCGAACTGACCTACGACGCGGAGTTTCCGAAACTCGATCGCGGCGCGGAGTTCCTGCCGCGTTTGTGGGCGAACCGCAAGGTCGCGTATCTGCTCGATCAATTGCGGCTGCATGGCGAAAACAAGGAGGTCGTCGACGAAATTGTGCGCCTTGCGAAGCGGCATGGGATTGTCACGCCGTATACGTCGGCGCTGATTCTGGAAGAACAGATGGCGGGGCAGCCGAGTCGTGAAGGCGTGTTGTACTCCTTTTCGCGCCGTCGGTTTGCCGAAAGCCCGCGGGCCAGCGGGGCAAGTGGCGGCGGCGGCGGCGGCCGGGGTCTCTTCCAGGATGATGACGAAGACGGCGCCGTCGCGGAGTCGAAGGAGATGAGCGCCTTGCAGGCGGTTGGTTATGTGGGCGACGCAAGCGATGACTTTGATCAGGGCGAAGGCGGCGCGCCGAAACCCATCCGCCACGTCGGCGACAAAACGTTCCTATTTGACGGCAAGCGCTATGTCGACTCCGCGTGGGATGAAAAGGCGGAGCCGAAACAGATTGAGGCCTTCAGCGACGCGTACTTTGAGATGCTCAAGCGCCATCCGGAACTGGCGCCGTACCTGACGCTCGGCGATCGCGTGCTGGTCGTGTTTGACGGGCAGGTGATTGAGGTGACGCCGCCAAAGGCGGAGCCGCCGAAGGAGCACGCGCCGTAGAGTTCCGCTTGGACGAGAGGATTTCGATGGGACGAATCCGCGCCCCCGCGCGTCATATGCGGGGGCGCGTTTGTTTTACAGGCGGAGGAGAGTAGGCGCGCGACGACGTAGTCCCGAAGAGCGGGCCTCGTCAAGCCCGGGAAACCGGCTGACACGTCGGGCAAAAGTGCGTACCGCGCTGGCCGAGCACGATCCGCGCAATCACGTCGCCGCATCGGCCGCAGGCCTCGCCAGCACGCCCGTAGACGCGCAGGTAGTCTTGCATGCCGCCATCCGGGTAAATCCAGTCGATCGATGTTCCGTTGCGCTGGATCGCCTCGCGCAGCGTGGCGCGGATCGCCCGCGTCAGGCCGCTGATCTGCTCTGGCCTGATGTCAGCCGCCCGCGTTTCGGGGTGAATGCCGGCGGCGAACAGCGACTCATCGACGTAGATATTCCCCAGCCCGGCGATGACGGTCTGGTCCAGCAAGATCGTTTTGATGCGGCCTTTCCTGCGCGCGAGCAGGCCTTGCAGCGCGCGCGGGGCAAACGTCCGCCCCAACGGCTCGATGCCGAGATCGCCAAGTTCCGCGTTCACATCGCGTGTATGGCGGATGACGCCGAACTTGCGCGGGTCGACGAACAACAGGGTCTCGGAATTGTCGAGCGTCCATGTCGCGCGGGTATGCGGCAGGGGGGTGGGCTGGCCATTGGCCCATTCGAATCGCCCGCTCATGCGCAGGTGAATCAACAAGTGGCCGTTACCGTCGAGGTCCCAGACGATCCACTTGCCACGCCGCCAAACGTCGATGACGGTCGCGCCCGCGTTTCGCTTCGCAACGGCGCGAGCGCTCGGAAACACCTTGCGCGGCCATGTCGAGCGAAATGAGACAATCCGCCGGCCGACAAGGCGCGGCTTCAGCGAACGAACAACCGTCTCGACTTCGGGCAATTCCGGCATTGGCGTATGGTAAGAAAAAAGGCCTGCGGCGACCTCTGGTGGCTCGCCGCAAGCCCGGTTTCCTCGCTAAAAGGCGGTTACTTCCGCGTGTAGATGATCTCCATCGCCTTGTAGTTGTCGCCGGCGGCGAGATCGTACATTTCGAAGACGCGCTTGTTCTTGCCCTCGTACGTCGTGCGGTATTTCACGGTTCGGCCGTAGATGCCCATCATCGGCTCGTCCATCTCGCCGTACATGGTGAGCACATCCGACATTGGCGGGCGCGTACCCTTGTAGTAGTACAGCGCGGTGCCGAAGCTATCCATCCACGAGCCGATGTACACGTTGCGGTTGTTGTCGTAGCCGACCGTGCCGCGCCCCTCGAAGGGCATCGCCTTCATCGCGCCGGTCTCCATTTCGGGCATCATCATCTCGCCCTTGAAGTGCTCCTCAATGAAGCGGCCGTCGAGGACGCTCTTCACGACCGACGAGCCCTTTGTAATGCTCGGCGGCGCGCCGGGCATCCAATACACGCGTACCTCGGCGTCCCAGTCGCCGACCGACTCGCGCAACCACGCGTGCTGTTCGCCCGGTGTCATGGCCTTGCACCAGGCTTCCATGCCCTTGGCCATCTCTTCGGGGCTGGGCTGCTGAGCGCCTTCCTGCGAAACCGCGCGATTCGCAATGACGGCGACAAGGCAGGTTGAAACAGCCACCATCCACAGTGTCCGGTTCTTTGTCACGAGGTTCTCCTCAGAACGTAGTTGATTCGACGACGATCGACGAGAAATCGCCGTCGGTTTTCCCAAAGTTGCCAGTAACGCCCTTCCGCCGACCGTGATTTGATGTCACGAGTGTACGCCGCCGAACGCCGCGTTCGCAAATCGGGCCGCACATTCAACGCGTCAGATGCTCCGGCACGGTGCGCGTCTGCACAAGCCGCTCGGCCAGCGGAATCGCGCCCGGCGTGAATGATCCGTCGCGCACATGCGCGGCGGCCCTTGGCAGCGTCCGGCGCAGGAACATCCCCCAACCGCGCGCCATGACGACGCTGAGCAGCCACATGCGGAATCCGCTGAACCCGTCATGTTGCAGCGTCAGGCGCGTTCCGCCGTCAACGCTGCGCGCCAGCGACCATGTAACGGTTGTCAGCGGCGGCTTCGGGCGCCCCGGCGGCGGCGTGTGCTGCCAACTCCACACCATCCGGGTCGGGGCTTCGAGCTCCAGCACTTCACATTCAGTGATTCCGGTTCCGCAGATCGGATTGGGATCGGTCTGAAACCGGAACCGATGGCCCACTTCGGGCGCGAAGTCGTTCGGCATCAGCCACTCAGCCAGGGCGCGGCGGTCGGTCAGGGCCGCCCACACGTCCTCCGGGGGGTAAGGGTAGTCAACGACGCGTCTTACGCCGGCCATGTTCGCGCTCCAAATAGTCGCCGAGGCGTTCGAGGTTCTTGTCCCAGAACCGTTGATAGTGCGCCAGCCAGTCGCTCACGTCGCGCAATGGCGTAGCGGACAGAGCATAGAACCGCTGTCGGCCGGCCTTACGAAAAGTGACCAGACCCGCCTTACGCAATACCGCCAGATGCTGCGACAAGGCGGACTGTGTCATTGAAAACCCGGCCAGCAAGGCGTTGACGGTTTTCTCGCCGGTGCGGAGCAGGTCCAGGATCGCGCGACGCGTCGGGTCGGCGACCGCTCCGTAGACCGGGCTGTCCATCACGGCTCCGCTCATTCCAATATATTAGCAAATGCTTATGTATTCCGCAAGAAGTCCATTGCGATTTGGGCGTGCTGCAAAAAAAACGTGCGGATTGGCCTCGTGCGGCGGCTGCCAGCCGAGGACGGAGGCGCTACTTCCCGGTGACGGCCAGAAACACGGCGTCACCATCACTCAGCTTCCAGCTGAGCAATTGATACTTGCCCTTGTCGAAACTCAGTTTCGTCGAGCTGCCGGCGCCGGGGCCTTTGACGCTGACCTCCAGCGTGACGCGTCCCTTCTCTTCTGAAAGCGGCTTGATGGTCGCGGTGAAGCCGGCGCCCATTTTGAATGTGGCGGCTTCCTTCATTTTCACTGACGCGGAGCCACGATTCAGCGTGGATGCGCCGGTAAAGCCGCGCCGTTTGATGTCCTTTTCGAACGCCTTCAGCGAACCGTCGATGTCCTTGTTCTTGGTCGTCGCGCGGAAGCTGATCATCCGCAGCTCCATCTTGTCAGCGAGCATGCCGCTTTCGCGCGGTGGGGCGGCAATGCCGGGCGTCGCGAATGCGAACGCCAGCAGCGGCGCCAGCGCCGTCAACAGCGCGCCGCGAATAGATCGCCGGATGAACGTTCGTCGCGGAGTTGTCGCTTTCGTCATGATCCCGCTCCGTCATCGTCGTAGCTGAAGGATATTACCGTCGCTTCGTTTTCGCCGCCGTAATCAATCCATGACGACGCGTCGCCGGATACAGACAGTTCCAGCACTTCGACGTTTGTCGCCACTTCGATATCCCAGTCTTCCTGCACAACGCCTTTCGGCTGCGGGCCGAACTGCCAGATGATCGCCATCACCACACACGCCGCCGCCGCGCCGAGTCCGCTCCACATGCGGTAGATGCGGCCAATTGCTCGGGCGCGACCCGCGTTCGGGTGGACGGCCGACCACATCCGACTCCATTCGGCGTTACTCGGCGCCGGCGCGTCGAAGGCGAGATCCGCCTCGGCCGGGACCTCGGCGAAGAGCGCCGCCAGTTCCGGATCGTTGTTGAGCCGCTGCTCCAGATGCTCGATCTGGGCGGCGTTCAACTCATCCCACGCGCCGCGGCGGATGGCGTCGAGGCAGATCTGGATGTCGTCGCCCGGTCGGGTCATGTCACTTCTTCCTGTTCAGCCGCCTTGGGCTTTTCGCCGGGGGCCAGGTCCGGCAGCAGCGCCGCCAGCTTCTTTCTCGCGTGAAACAGCCGACTCATCACCGTGCCGATCGGCACGCCCAGCGTTTCGGCGATCTCGCCGTAGGTCAGGTCGCCGGTCGCGTACAGCGATATGACGGCGCGCTGGTCCGGCGGCAGCTTCTCCATAGCCAGACGTATCCGGGAGCCGATTTCTTCGCGCTCCATGCCCGATTCCGGCGAAATTGCCGGGGCGGGCGGCTCAATGCGGTTTTCGTCGCCGTTATCCAGCGGGGCGGCGATCCGCACCCGGCGTTTCCGCAGGACATCCAGGGCCCGATTCGAGACGATCCGCAGCAGCCAGGTCTTGAAACTGGCTCCCCGCTCGAAGGTGTCGAGCTTCTCAAAAGCCCGGATGAAAGCGTCCTGCGTCACATCCAACGCATCCTCATGCCGTCCGGTAATCCGCAGCCCCACGCGATACGCGGCGGCCCGGTACCGCTCAAACAGGTCACGCCGAGCGTCCGCGACCCCGGCGGCGGCCTGCTCCAGCAGGCGGATTTCCAGTTGATCGACGGCTGGGTCGGGCATGGTATTCAAAGATTCCCGGAAAAATTCTTGCGACCCGGGGGAGGATACCCGGTGCGCGGGGGATTTGCCCGGCGGGGGGTAGCCGCCCGCCCATGGCAGGGGGGCCGAGACTGTCCCATGGGTTTCCGCCGTACGCGAGGAATGACAAGGGTTGCCGAGCAAGGTTTCGCCAAAAAAGGGAGTGCGTGAGAGCAGGTTTGAACAGGCGCGATACACCACTGCCGATATGACAAGAGGTCATTGACAGAGAGCACGGGCGCGAGTAGGATCAAAGCGTACACTTCTGTGGCGAAACAGGATGATCGCAATGCTCACGCTCCTGGTGCTTGCACACTCCTTCCTGCTGGTAGTGCTGGATGACGTCGATTACCGCCGGTTTGGTTTCGTCGACGGGGCGGCTGTCACGCCGGTGATCGACCAGCTTGCTGCGGAAGGGGTCTTGATGCCGAACTGCCAAGCGCCGATGGCAGTCTGTAGACCTGCGCTCGGTTCACTGTTGGTGGGGCAGCGGCCCGATCAGACAGGTGTTGCATACAATAGTGAAGGAAACAGTATTTCGCCCGATGGCGCGCTGGCCATTACTCTGAGCGAAGCGGGGTACGGGACGTTTCTGGGTGGAAAGTACTGGGAAGCTGATACGGGGCCTCCGAGCGTGTTTGGATTTGGCGCGTGGCAAGACGCCACGGCCAGCGAGGGTGTCCCAACAACTTTTGGCCGACAGGACCAACAGGGCTTCTTCGACTTCCTGGACAGCCTTGAACCGAACCAGCCGTTCTACGCCTTTTGGGCGCCGTTGCTCCCGCACACGCCTTTCAATCCGCCGCCGTCCCAGTTGGCTCGGGTCCCAGACGCCAATCAGATTTGGGTTCCTCCACATGTAAGTCCAACCGCGACGGAGTCGATTCGCACTGACTTCGGCGTGTTTGAGCACCTGACGTACGCGCGGGCAACTCAGCTGTTGTACGCAAACACGGCCTGGGTTGATTCGCTGATCGGCGACGCGTTGGACGGGCTTGAGGCGCGCGGAAGGCTGAATGACACGATTGTGATCGTTTGTGGTGACAACGGTTGGGCCTACGGAGGCGTATCCAAGTCGTCACCTTACGAGTTGGGACTTCGGGCGCCCCTGATTGTGGCTGGACCGGGAATCGTACCGCAGACACGACCGGATCTTGTCTCATTGCTCGACATCGTTCCCACGATTGCGGACTTTGCGGGGGTCGCGTCGGATCCGAGATGGGCTGGTCGGTCGCTTCGCCCCGCTCTTGAGGGTGGAAGCGGCAACCCGCGCTCTTCTATTTGTGGCGTCAACTACGACAGTCGGGGTGATCCTGTCGCGATCCATGTCCGCGACGATCGATGGAAGCTGATTTACTATCTTCGACCGTCCAGCGACGGGCGACTACCCTGGAAGGCGTTCTTTGCGACGTTCCCCGAGTTTGGGAACGATCAGACCGTCCTTTTCGATTTGCAGAGCGACCCTGAAGAGCGCACAGACCTCGCAGGGGATAGTGCGCGGGCGCAAGTGGTGAACTCACTCCGCGCAATCGCGCTTAAATGGTACTACTACGAAATCAGCGCCGCCGTGAACCCATGCCCGAGTGATGTCACATTTGACGGTGTCACCGATCTGTCCGACTTGGCGGCAATCCTATCCGCATTTGGCGGGCCGGCGGATTCGCCGCTCGACCTTACCCGCGACGGCGTTGTTGATCTCGCAGACCTCGCCGGCTTGCTAGCGAGCTATGGGGTAGCCTGCGATCGGTAGTCCGTGCTGTAGCGCAACGCAAGGGGGGCTGACCGGGCTTGATAACCCCTCTGTTTTTTTCGAGTCAGTGTTCCACCCTTAGCTTTTGCTCAGAGCGGGAACCTCCGCCGCTACCGCCCGACCACTGCCGAGACGGCAGTGGCACGCGGCCAAGCGGGGCGCCGCTGGGTCCGATTCTTCTTGGTTCTGTTGTTGGAAGAAGGGGATCTTCGGCAGGCCCCACTCGCGTCAAGGCGAATGAGGCCATCGGGTGTCCTGTGGATCCCCGA
>JAGQOO010000094.1 GCA_020427345.1 Phycisphaerales bacterium
GTGCTCGTCGTATTCCTGCTGCTCGGCTGGGTCGTGGGCAAGGCCGGTCGTCGCTGACCGAGACGAGGTCGTTTTGTGGAAACCACCGCGCGGCGCTTCCCACAACAGGCGGAGCGCCGCGTTTTCTGTTTCTGTTTCTGTTTCTGTTTCTGTTGTTGGAGGATCAACGTGCGGAACGTCATGTCACGCTCTAGGCTTGTTGGGGTCATTGGTTTGCTGCTGATGGCCGCGTGTACGCGGACGAGTCGTGAGTTGGCGCTTGCGCCTCAGCCCGCCGGGCCGCGACTCGTACAGGCGACGCAAAATGAAAAGCCGCCGACGGTCGCGGAATTGCAGGCGCGCGTGCGCCAACTCGAAGAGCGCAGCCAGAAGCTGGCAAGCGCCTTGGAGGATGAGCGTCGCATCAATGAGACGTGCAAGTTGAACATCGAGCGGGCAGAGACGCAGGAAGCGCAGGCGTACGCGGAACTCGGGAGGTTAGAGGAACACGCGGCGGCGCTGAACGGCGCGCTGGGCGACTTCGAGGACCAGGTGGAAGGGCTCAACTCAGAAGTCGCGGGCCTGAGAGCGGATCTGGCGGCCTGTAAGGGAGGGCTGCCCGACGATGTGGCAAAAGCGATCGCGGACAAGGGGCCGGACGCGGAGATCGCGGTGCGGGATGGCACACTCTGGTTGGGCGCGCACGCGTTCGGCGCCGATGGGGAGCTGCGCGACACGGCACGAACGAGTCTGACGGCCGCGATCAAGAAGCTCAAATCCGATCCGAAAGTCGGTGGAGCGGTGGCCCGCGTAGTGGCGACCGTCACGGAGGATCGCCCGGGCGTTGGGTCGCTTTCGCCAATGGTCCAAACGGCAATCCGCCGCGCCTTGGCGACAATGCGCGTGGCTGAAGCGGCCGGGGTAGCCATGGCCCGTACGCGCCTCGCCATCGAGTGGAACGCCGACCCTGACGCGGTGGAAGGCGTCGCGATTCAATGGGGCGGTCGCTAGGGTTCGTTCGCCGCCGGAGCGACGGGCGGTTCGCTCAGCAAGGCGTCCCATGCCGGCGCCGCGCTTGACCAATCCGTGATGACTTCGCGACCATCGAGATAGACGGTCGGCGTGTGATTGACGCCCGCCGTTCGGGCGACGGCGATGTCCTCCGCGATGCGCGCGTCGACCCGCGCATCCTCCAGCGCCTTCTCAAATTTCGCCGCGTCAATTCCGATCTGCGCCGCGATCTGCTCGCACAGCGCGGCCGTCAGCGGCGCCCTTCGGGCATAGACGGCGTCGCGGAACGTCGAGAGTGCTTCATCGCCGCCGACAATGCGCACGGCTTCCGCCGCGCGGGCAGCGGCGCAAGCGGCAGGGTGGCTGGTTCGCTGGATTGCGGGATTGCACTCGCTGTTGAGCGGATAGTGGCGATACTCGATGTAGACGCGGTCGCCGTACTTCGCTTTCACAGCGTTTAGCGCGGCGCCGGCCTTCGGGCAGACTGCGCACTCCAGGTCGAAGAAGCAAATGACGACGCGTTGGTCGGGCTGCGCCTCGTCGCGCAGCGGGATGTCGACGCGCGGCGCGCGACTGTGGCTCCAACGCACATACTCCGGATCGCCGACGATCTTCAAAAGCTCATTCTGCGTGCTCGCCGTCATCTGCTGTTGAACGAGCAGCCTCATCCCGAGCACGCACAGGGAATTCGCGCAAAACGCGGCGAGCAGTCCGGCCGTGGCGAGCGGAAGGCGCGTTTCGCCAAGCGGCTTCGGCCGCAGCCACATGCAGGCGACGATCAGGAGGATCAGGAAGTTGACGACATGAGCGGTCGCACAGCCCACACACCATCGATGCAGCACATTCGCCATAACGAGGGTCAGCAGCAACGACTGCAGCGCGCCGTAGCCGGTTGCCAGCGCGATCGGGAGGTGCATCCACGCACCGCGTCGCCGCGGTCGGCCGACCAGCGCGAACCACAGCCCGACCATGACGAAATAGCCCAGTCCGAAGACTGCCGTGGGGATGCCGGCGGTTCGGCCGTACTCCGATTGCAGCACCGACGCGCAATCGCCCGCGTCGGCCGAGCAGAACTTTCCGAGAAGCGGGTTGGTCGCGGCGTAGCCGATTGATTGGCGCGTGAGGTCGAAGCTGATCCAAGCGCCGACCGCGGCGAGAAGGACTACCGCCCAGCGCAGCCCGCACCCGCAGATATTCGGCGCGCGCGTCGTAACAGGCGCATCGGCCGGCGTTAACGGCGATTCAGCCAATGTGGCCTCCGAGCGACCGTGAGAGCGCTACTGTGGGTAGATATCCAGCGCCTTGTTCCAAGCCGTCAGCTTCTTGACGCGTTCGGCGCGATCGGTTGGCAATGAGAATGGCCGACCGCGCCCGTCGAGGATCAGTCCGACAACGCCGCCGCCGATCTGTTTGGTGACGTGAGCGCCTTTGCCGGCGCCGACGTCGAACGCCTTGGTCGGCGTGACCGTGATTTCGGCTTTCTGATCGGCGCCGAGCGGAATCAGCTTGATCTCGCCGACGGCGACATCCACGGTCTGGTTCTGGCCGGTCGCGCGGAGTTCGACCTTCATGCAAGGTTGGCCGTCCTTGCCGACGCCGCGCGGGGCGACGCACCAGCCCAGGCGGATCAGGCAATCGCGGTTGAAGACCTCGAGGGCCGCCTGCTCATGCACGGTGCTCAGCACGCCGAGCTGCGGCATCATGAAGATCGAATCGACGGTCAACTCGGTGAAGCCTTCCGGATAAAAGCCGTCCATCATCATCAACGCCGACTGGCAGCGGCGCGGCGCGTGGCTGAGGACCCCGCCCGAGCCGACGATCATGTTCAAGGCCATCATGTTGACGAGCGTGGCGCCGGAAGCATCCTGCTCGAAGGCGTCGGCGATGGTGCGCTGCTGCTGCACGCCCTTCAGGCCGACGGCCATCATCTTGTGCTGCACAAACGCCAGGCGCAGCGCCTCGCGGCAGATCGCCTGTTCCACCATCAACTCCTCGACGGTCTGCGGGATCGTGGTGGGGCGGATCATCTTGTTACGAATGCGGTTGCGAATGTCGCGCTCATCGACATCGAGCGGCACCCAGCGGACGACGTTTTCAAAGCCGGTTTCGGCGACGACATTGAAGCAGCTATAGCTCATGCCGAGGTTGGCGCTGACCGTGCGGTTGAAAACAGTCTGGCTGTCCGGGTCTTCCTGATCCGAACGGAACACGCTGAATACGTCCGTTGTCGCGCCGCCGATGTCGACGCCGGCGATCTGGATTTTCTCGCGCTCGGCGATGAGCTGCATGATCAGGCCGACCGCGCCGGGTGTCGGCATCAGCGGGACAGATGTCCAAGTCATCAGCTTGCTGTATCCCGGGGCCTGCGCCATGACGTGTTCGAGGAACAGGTCGTGGATCTTGTCGCGGGCGGGGCCGAGGTTCTCGCGCTCCAGCTGCGGGCGGATATTCTCGGTGATGTACAACGCGGCGCGATCGCCCAGAATGCGCTCGATCTCGTCCTGCGCCTTGTTATTGCCGGCGAAAATCACCGGCAGCTTGAACCCGACGCCGAAGCGCGGCTTCGGGTCAGCGGCGGAGACGATCTGGGCCATTTCGACCGGGTGCTTGGTCGTGCCGCCATCCGTGCCGCCGGAGAGCAGAATCATGTCCGGGCGTTTGCTGCGAATGCGCTCGATGCGCTGGTGCGGCAGGCGGCCGTCGTCGATCGACAAGGCGTCCATGACGATGGCGCCTGCGCCGAGCGCCGCGCGTTCCGCGGATTCCGCCGTCATCTTCTTGACCGCGCCGGCCACCATCATCTGCAAGCCGCCACCGGCGGAGCTCGTTCCGACGTAGGCGTCACAGCCATTGGCGCCATCGCGACCGACCCAGACCTTGTCGTCTTTCAGGAACGTGCGCCCGGTCAGCTCTTCGATTTCGCCGACGGCGTTAATGACGCCGCGGGTGACGTCTTCGGCAGGGGCTTCGACGGTTGTCGGCGCCTCGCCGCGGCTGACGAGCCGATATTCGCCGTCCACCTTGTCGATCAAAATCGCCTTGGTGGTCGTGGAGCCACAGTCGGTTGCGATGATCGTCTTGAAATCCTGGGCCATGAAGTCCTCGTTCCGCCGTGAAGCGCGGCGACCGCCGGAGCCGCCAATGAAAGGCCGAATGATAGGGCGCGCGGAGCGCGCCCGCTACGCCGCGACTTGGCCGTGAATTCGGCGCTACTTCTGGCCGGACTCGACGCCTTCCACCTCGGCATAGGCCGATTCGAACCGCAGGCGCTGCTCCGGCTGCGTGATTTTCGCGATATCGGCAGGGGACTTGCCGGCGTCCTCGGCCATGTGTCGAAGCTCGTCAACGCCGACCTGCTCGATCACGAGTTTGCCTTGCGCAGTGGCCTTGTGATCGACCGCCTCGAGCGGAATCAGGCGGCCTTCTACCGGGCAGGTGAATTTGACGAACAGCGCGCCGTCGGAGCCGGGGTCTGATAGCTCCATCCAGCATCCCTTGGGCTTGCACACGTCCGACACGACGCCGCTGACGCGCACAACCTTGCCTTCATAGGCCTTCGGGTTGTCCAGCACCTTCGCGACCGAGAGCGTCTCGGCGGCGCGCGCGGTCGGGCGCTCGCCGAATTCGGCGTGCTGCGCAGCACAGCCGGTCATCGCCGCCAGGGTCACAAGCGAAATCAAAACGCGTTTCATAGTGTTTCCTCCATCGTTGTCGAATCAGCGGCGGATCGCGGGTGTAGCCATCTACAGCCCCGCCGCCGCGTGAACTCTCTCGATCAGGGCATGCGCGACCTTGTCGTCCTCGGCCTCGGCCATGATGCGTACGATCGGCTCGGTATTCGACGCGCGCAGGTGCACCCATCCCTCGGCGAAATCGACGCGAGTGCCGTCGGACTGGTTGACGCGCTCGTTGGCGAATTTCTGCGCCACCGCCGTCGCGGCGACCTGGATTTTCTCGCGCGGGCACTCGAATTTCTGCTTGATCATCGCGAAGCGCGGCAGCGCCGCGACGAGTTCGCTCACCGACTGGCCGGTTTGCGCCATCAGCTGCAGCGTCAGCGACATGGCCGACAGGCTGTCGCGCACCAGGCACACGCGCGGATCGATTACGCCGCCGTTGCCCTCGCCACCGACCACGCACTTTTCGCGAATCATCGCGCGGGCGACGTTGGCTTCGCCGACGGGGGTGCGTGTGACGGTGACGCAGTACTTCTCCGCAATCGCGTCAATGAGGCGCGACGTGCTGAGGTTCGCGGCGACCGGGCCGGGGTTGCGCGACAGGACCGACCAGGTGGAAAGGGCGAGTGTGTATTCCTCGCCGATGAAGGCGCCTTTCTCGTCAATCAGCGCGAGTCGGTCCGCGTCGGGATCCTGGCAGAAACCGACGGCGGCGCCGACAGCGCGAACGCGATCCGCGACAGTCCGCAGATTGCTCTCGATCGGCTCCGGCTCGTGGGCGAACAAGCCGTTCGGTTCACCGTTCATCACATCGACGTCGAGACGCAGCTCGCGCAGGAACGTCGGTGTGACGACGCCGCCGGCGCCGTTCACACAGTCCAGCACGACTTTGGCGCCCTTTAGTGGCGCGAGATCGACTTCGATCAGTTTCTTCACGGCGTGCGCGTGGCGCTGGCCCGCCTGATCGTCAATGACCATTGGCGAGAAGCCGCTTCGCGCCGTGTTGAACGCGCGATTGTCGTAGATCGTCTTGATTTCAGCGGCGATGGCGGGATCGGGCGCGAGGCCTTCGTTGTCGAGAAACTTGAGTCCGTTCCACTGCGCCGGATTGTGGCTGGCGGTGATGCTCATGCCGCCCTTAAATCCGCCGGTACGAATGGCGTATCCGACGGTGGGTGTCATCGCGATGCCAAGCCGCGTGACGTCGCAGCCCGCCGAGAGCAGACCCGCCGCCGCGGCTGCGCCGTACATCTCACCGCTCGGGCGCGAGTCGCGCGCCAGCACGACACGACCACCCTTGAGCATCGTCCCGTATGCCTGTGCAAAGCCGCAAACGAGTTCCGGCGTGAGGGTCTGTCCGACCAGCCCGCGAACACCCGAAACACCCACCATCAGCGCCATGAGTCACCCTCAACCTGTTCCGTCGAACGATCCCGCCTAGTATAGGGACAAGGCGCCGCCGCGACAGGTCGGGCGCGCCTGGAGACTATGTAATGAAATCAGTGCGTTTCTTTTCGCTCATCGGCCTCTATCATTACTGACGGTCCGGGCAGGGGGGCTGATATGTTACCGATCACGTTGACCGCGCTATTCGGTCTCACGCTCTTGATCGGATCGGGCTTCAGCGTCGCCACGCCGCCGGCGCGTGCCGCGGTTTCACCGGGTGTCGATGACTTCACCAAGTCAACGCAGACCGGCCCGCTGCGAATCGCCATCATCGGCATGTCCCACGGTCACGTCGAAGGGTTGTTGTGGCGTGCGCTCAAGCAGGACGACATTCAGATTGTCGGTGTGTATGAGCCGGACCCCGCTTTGTTCGATCGGCACGCAAAAAAGTACTCGCTCAACGTCGATCTCTATTACGACAACCTCGACCGCATGCTTGACGTAGTCAAGCCGGAAGCCGCGAGCGTGATGACGTCGATCAAGGATCATCGGATGGCAGTCGAAGCATGCGCGCCGCGTGGTGTGCATATGCTCGTCGAGAAGCCGCTGGCCTTCTCAAACGACGACGCGCAGGCGATGGCGGAGTTGGCGAGAAAACACCGCATTCTGTTGCTGACGAACTTCGAAACCAGCTGGTACGCGTCGGTGCGCGAAGCCCGGCGGCTGGTGGACAGCGGCGAACTGGCGCCGATACGCCGCCTCGTGTTTCGCCACGGTCACAAAGGCCCGCGCGAAATCGGATGCGCGCCGGAGTTTGTCAGTTGGCTGACCGATCCTGAGCAGAACGGCGGCGGCGCGGTCGTCGACTTCGGCTGCTACGGGGCCGTGCTCGCGACATGGATGATGAACGGCGAACGCCCGACGCGCGTCACCGCGACCGCGACGACGCTCAAGCCGGATCAGTACCCGCATGTCGATGACGACGCGACGATCGTGCTCACCTACCCAACGGCGACTGCGGTGATTCAGGCGTCGTGGGCGTGGACACACGACAACAAGGAGATGGACGTCTTTGCCGAGCGCGGTTCGATCCATACCGGCAAGTGGGATGAGATTTCGCTGCGCAAGCCGGATGCGCCGGCCAAGCGCGTCAAACCGCCCGCAAAGCCCGCGGCGCTGGGCGACGAGTGGACATATCTGCGAGAGGTCGTGCGCGGCAAAACGCCGATCGATCCGCTGTTGAGTCTGGACACAAATCTGATCGTGGCCGAGATTCTGGACACGGCGCGAGCCCAGATCGCGGCACAATCCGCCGTACAGGGCAAAGCGGCCGATAGCAGATAAACGCTCGCCGCTGCTGGACTTCCGCTAATCAGCCTCCTACAGTCAAATTGAACCCGCTGGTTCGGCGGGGCCTGACACGTTCTTCGGAGATAGGACCGTCGAACGTCGGGGCGTTTGAATGACAAAAAAACTGAATACGGTTCGTTGCGGCCGGTGATATCTCAGGCTGGCGGCGGCGCTGTGGAACGCCCCGTCCGCTGGATTGGCGTTGCCACGTGCTCAACGGAGGAGAGAAGCATTCCCGGCGTTCTTACGGGGGTAGACGCCGGGACGCAGCACGCCCGCGCGACGCTTTTGCGCCGCGCGGGCGTCACTTGTTGGGGAGCCAGGCTAAGTTTGTCAGGCGCCGGCGGTCGCGTGATCCTCAACCGAAACCGACACGTCGCCACCCTTGTTTCCGCTTCCCTGCAGAATCTGGGCTGAAATCTGATCAACCAGCACATCGTCCGAGAGCTTGCGCGAGCCGTCATGGCCGCGTAGCGCCGCCCCGGTGCGCGGGAAGGTCTCGATCGTGCGGCGGCGAGCGCGGGCCTTCGTTTCGGACAGCGCCAGGCGCACCTCGGAGAACGCCTTCTTAACGTTGGTGAGGGCCTGTTCGGCGTTGCGATTGTTGCTGCGCAGCGAAGTGATTTCGCACTCGTAGAACTGGGCCTGTTCGACGAGGCGCTGATTCTCGCGCTCGAGCTTCGCGAGCTGTGCCTGAAGGCCCTTCTTCTCACCACGGATCGCCTCGAGCTTCTCCTGAATCGCGTCTTTCAGTCGAGTCGTCTCGACGTTACGGTCTTCAGAGCCGCGCAGGTCAAGTTCCAGCTGTCGGCGGGCGTTGCGCGATTCGTCGAGTTGCGACTGCGCGTCCTGCATGCGCGAGTTCAGTTGGCGGCGCTCTTCGACGCTGTCCTTCAGCGAAATCTCGGTCTGCTCGAGTTTGATGCGGAGATTCTTGATGTCGACGCGAAGACCGTCGCGCTCCTTGCGGACGCTGAAGAGCTCTTCCAGCTCCTTCTGCGCCGCCTTGAGATCGAGCGACAAGCGCTCGATTTCCTTTTCCGCCCGCGCCAACTGCTCGGCGAAGCGCGACGCGCGTCCGTTCGCGTCGGCGATTTCTTCCTCGAGCAGCGTGACTTCCTGCTTGATCTGCTCAAGACCTTCGACGCGTGTCTGGAGCGTGACGGTCTGCCACTCGAGCTCCTGCACGCGATTGCGGGCGTTGGCGGCCTGCTCGTTCGCCGCGTTCAGATCCGCTTCAAGCTTCTCGCGGATTTCCTCGTAGCGGTCGAGTTGGTCTTCCAATTCGTTGATGACGGCCAGCACGTCGTCACGCTCGTCGACGAACGTCTGTTGAACCGCGCGAGTAGATTGCTTCTTGCCTGTGGGTTCGCCGGCGTCGAGGCTGACCGGCGTCACGTCAGCTGTCTCGTCCGGCGTCGGGCGGTCTGCGCCGTTCGATCGGGTCTCAATTTTGCCCATCTGGCTTCCATCCTCGTGCGGGGCGCCAAGCGGCCGACGTTCCACCCCTGGAACCGCCAGCGTTACCGCGGCCCGGAAGGCCGCTGATGGGCGTATCGGCCGGACTTGCGCAGGGCCTTGATCGGGCGTGACACGGCGTCGGCTTTTTGCGCGGGGTCGTGCAATACAGGGGGGGGCGGCACGGATGCGGTCGGGCGGACGGTGGCAGGCAAGGAAACGTGCCCCACTCCTGAGGCAGGATGCCTGCCCCACCCCCGAGGCAGGGAAGCGCCCGCCCCGCCCGGCCTCACGGCGCGACCGACAGGCCGCGTTGCAGGCGCTCCCAGTCAAACGCAGGCCCGGGGTCGATTTTGAGGTCGGTCAGATGGAAATGGCCGAGCACGCCGTGGAACCTGGCAAGTTCCTCCGCCGACATCGTTCGCGTCAGCACGGTTCCGCGTGCGTCCCGCGGGAATTCCGGTCGGATGCCGGGCAAGGTCCTGCATAGCGCCGCGGTCAGGCGGATCAGCGAATCGTATTGCTCGGGTGTCAGGTCATACTGGCAATAAGGCTTCCCATTGATGGGCCCGCAGATGGGCTCGGCCAGCGCGGGGCGTGCGACAAATCCGTGCGTCCGAACGCCGCCGTGGCCCCAGCTTTCCGGAAGCGTCAGTGTCGGCTTTCCCTCGTCGTCGCGTCTGTACCAGCGGTCCAGCGCGGCAGCGTCCGCATACGCGCCAATGTTGGCGATCTCGACACCGATGCTACGGTCGTTCGCCGGACCGGCGTGCCAGGCCCGCTCTTTGACGTCGAGTGTCTGGTAGATCGTTCCGTCAACATCGAGCATGAAGTGCACACTCAGCCCACGCTCGTCCTGCAGCACCTGAAAGCACCGCCGCGACACCGCGCAGACGTCGTAGTGGAGGACGAACAAGTCGACATTGTCGCGCAGGTCGCCCAGCGTCCAGCCATTTCGCTCGACGCGGGCGAGCGTCTCCGGCGGCAGGTTTTTGCGAATCGGACCGTAGCGCGCGCCGATGGCGTCAATTGGTTTTTCGAGATCAGTCGGCTTGAATCGCGGCTGCACACGATACGCGTCGTAGCCGCCGGGATCGGTCCATAAGACCACCGGCGCGCCGGTGTGAACGAACGTGCCACACACAACGATCTCATCGCCACGCCGATGCATGACATCTCCGGGTCGCGGAGCCGGCGCGCGGCAGCCAGTGCCGAAAAACGCTCCGGCGCACACGACACCGACCAGCAATCGACCCAAACGGATGTCCGCGTGATCGAGCCTCGCCGATCGCAATGTCACACCTCGCCGGTCCACGGCCGACATGTTAGCCGAACCGGCATTCGAAGCGGCGACTACGGCGCGACCTGATAGATCACGCCCGCGGACGCGTCATTGTCCGTGCCGAGGATGAACAGGTCGTCGCCATCGTTGGCCAGGCCGTTCCACGAGATGTTGCCCGCGGGGAGTTCGTATGCCGCCTCCACCGCGAGCGTCGCCAGACTGAACTGCGCGAGCGTCGGCGCGTCGCCGGAGTCAACGATCGCCCACATACTGCCGTCGTGGGCCACAAAGTCGGCGATGGACACCGCAAAGTCGCGAGCGCTGATCAGCGTATCCGGCTCAGCGTCGCTATCCGCCGCCAAGAGCCGGTACACCGCGTCCGCATAGCTGTAGCCAAACAGGTACAACGTGCTTGCGGTCGTGTCGTAGGCGATGGACTGAACAGAGATTTGCGAAGACAGATCCGTGTCGGTCCGCACTTCGTCGACGAGCGCGTCACCGACAGTGCGGCGTTGCGCGTCCTCGTTGCCGCCACAGTAACATTGCACCCACAGGTCGCCGCCCTGCGCCGAGAACACGTGAGTGAACTGGGAATTGGAGAAATCGATCGCCATGCCAGCGACGCCGGTCGTCGGGTTCACCGGGACGAGCTCAGCGGCGCCACTTCGCTCGTACCAGAGTGAAGTTCCATCATGTGCCAGACCGGTTGTGCCGTTCGGGGTGAGTAGCCCCGAAAACTCATTGACCACGGTTAATGCTGCAGGGGCCGCATTGGCGGGTATGGCCGCGATACGCGACAGTTGGCCGGTATCGCCACTCTTATCCGTGCATTGCAACGCGTCGGCGCCGGTTTGCGCGAACTTGATGACAAACGGGGTGTTTGAGACGTCGGGAACGACCGCGATGATGACCGACCCGGTCGCCGCGTAGAAGCCGGGCAAGCGGTTCGGAATCGCCAAGTCGGCGTCGAGCGTGAACAGGGTGATCACACCGTTTCCGTCGAGTTGAACATACGCGAGGTCGAATTCAAGCGTATAGTCCAGCAGACTGCCCGAATCTACCTGCCATGCCCCGACCAGCGAGCACGCGTCGCCGACGCCGTCACTGTCGCTATCGGCCTGGTCGGCGTTCGCGACAGCGGGACAGTTGTCGCACGCGTCGCCCACACCGTCCGCGTCCGCGTCGAGCTGATCGACGTTCCGCCTGTCGGGGCAGTTATCGCAGACATCGCCAACGCCGTCGCCGTCCGAGTCGGCCTGGTCGGCGTTGGCCGCATCGGGACAGTTGTCGCAGGCGTCCCCAACACCGTCGCTATCCGCGTCCGCCTGATCCGCATTTGCGGCGTTAACGCAGTTATCGCACACATCGCCGATGCCGTCGCCGTCCGCATCCGCCTGGTCGGCGTTCTCCTTGTCGGGACAGTTGTCGCAGGCGTCGCCGATGTCGTCGCCATCGCCGTCGGCCTGGTCGGCATTGGCCGACTTTGGGCAGTTGTCGCATAGATCACCGACGCCGTCACCGTCCGTGTCCGTCTGGTCGGCATTGGCGATAGTGGGGCAGTTATCGCAGGCCTCGCCCACGCCATCGCGGTCGGCGTCGGCCTGGTCCTTGTTGGGGACGTTCGCGCAATTGTCGCAGGCGTCGCCGATGCCGTCGTCGTCCGCATCCGCCTGATCCGCGTTTGCGGCGGTCGGGCAGTTGTCGGTGTCATCCGCGGCGCCGTCGTTGTCGCTGTCGTGGGGAACGTCCTCGTCATCATTGATGTCGGCGGCGTTCGAGTTGGGCGTTTGGTTGACGAGGGAGTTCGTATTGTCTGTCAGCGTCGCACTAGGACAGCCCGCCAGCAGGGCGATGGGGACAATGGCGCAAAGAACAGCAACCGCATAGCCAAACTGCCGCATTGGACTCTCCAGCAAGGGGCGTCGCCCGGATCTGAACTGAGACCCGACGCGGGATTACCGTGTTATCTCGGACTATTGCGAGGATTCGGACAGTAAGAGGTAGACCGGCGCCTTGGCGACGCCGATTCGTGCCCGCAAACGCGGAGTTGGGGGAGTCTCGGAGTTGAAATGGTGGGGGGGGGACTTGAACCCCCGACCTGCGGG
>JAGQOO010000095.1 GCA_020427345.1 Phycisphaerales bacterium
CACCGCCGCCCCAGCCGCCACCACCCCAACTATCGTTGTTCCAACCGCCGCCGCGACGTCGTCCGGAGAGCATGGCGTCGGCGAGCAGCCACCACAGCAGACCGCCTCCGCGATATCCGCCGCGCCAGGAGCGTCGGCCGGAGTATCCCGCCACCCGCGCAATCACTGACAGTACGATCGCCGCAAAGACCATCAGGGCGAACAACCCCATTACGACCTGTTTCGGGCCCTGTTGTTGAACGCGGGGCCGCGGGCGCGGCGTCGACACCGCGACCTGCACGCCGCGCTCCTGCGCGACACGGTCGATCATCGCCATGACGCCGCCAAGGATGCCGCCGCTGTAGTCGCCTTCGCGAAAGCGCGGGCGGAAGTAGTCGCGCCCGATCTGACCGCAATACTGGTCGGTCAAGATGCCCTCGGCGCCGTAGCCCGTGGCAATGGCGTATTTGCGGTCATCAACGGCAATGACGACCAGCGCGCCGAGGTCGGTGTCCTTATCGCCCAGACCCCAGCGATGGCCCTGGTCGGTCGCGAAGCGCATTACATCGACACCTTCGGTGCTCGCAATCGTCGCTACGACGATCTGCACGCGCGTCTGCTCGCGCAAGTCGTACAGCGCCTGATCGAGCGTCTGCTCGGTTTGCGAATCAATCACGTCGCGCAGGTCGATCACCGGCTTTGGCGGCGCAGCGGGCAGACGCGGCCGCTCGGCTCGCGCCGGTGCGGGCGCCAGCAGTGCAACGCTGACGGCGAACAGCAGCGCCGTGCGAGCGATGTGGCGTGTGTGGACGATGGCTGCTCCTTACCTGATGGCATCGCGACTTACGTCGGAATCATAAGGCGCGAAAGGAATCCCCGCGTTTACACGAACGGGGAATTGTTGGAACGGTCCAGCCGGCGTGTCTGACGTCCGCTCGCGTGTAGGCGCGGACTTGAGAAGGCTGATATGAGCGCGGAGACTATGCGCGCCGTCAATCTCGCGCGGGCGGAAATCCAAAGGGGAACACGAGCAGCGCGACCAGCGGCGGACGACCGCCGTCATTCCCGCGCAGGACCCGCCCGGCCGTCATTCCCGCGCACGCGGGAATCTATGGCGCGGACCAACGCTCCTCCTGCGCTGCGGCGCCGGCATGACCAAAACCGCCTCTAATCCGCGCTGCCCTCGTTCGACAGCGTGTCGACAATCATCGCCGCGAACGCGCGGACCAGCTCATCGGAATCCTCGGTCGCAACCTTGGCCGCCGCATCCTTGAACGCCGCACCCTGCCGCGCCAGCAACCGCAGCGCCAATACACGCGGCAGCCAGTGCGGATTGCGCAGCGAGCGTTCCGCCTCCGTCGCCAGCGCCTGCGTCAATCCCGCGTAGCGCAGCGCCAGCAGCGTCCGCGACTGCAACTCCCAATCGCCGCTGCGCAGCGCCAAAGTCAACGCCTGTTCCGCCGCCTCGCGCGGGATCGGCGTCGTCGCGTATCCGAGTTTGCCGCGCGCCGCGCGCTGGCTTTCGCCCAACAGCCGGGCCATCTCTTCGACCGCGCGAATCTGCGCGGGCGGATCGATGCTTCGCAGCGCCGCGAACCGCGCCGCCCACGCTTCAGCTTCGTTCGGCGCCGGCGTACGCGTAAATCGCAGCGCCGGAACCGCCTGGCCATGCCACGCGCCTTCCGCGTCCTGGGACGGATCGAGCAGGGTCGTCAGCGTGATGTGCTGAATCTGTTGCGGCGTCATTTCACACACGCGCGCCGGCGCCCCGACGTCGATCGACTTACTTACGCTCAGCGTCTCGCCCGAAGCGATCGACAGCTTTCCGTCGTACGCGACGCTCAGCGCGTTTGCGTATTCGCGATCTTTTTCACCGCGCAACGAGAACGACAGCAGAAAAGTCGGGTTGATCACGCCATCAGGGCCAAGCGTCACCTCATACGGCCCTGTGTTTGTCAGCGTGAACGTCGCCCGCCAGGGCTGAGCGATGTCCGGGTCGCGATCGTCAAGGTCAACCCGCGCCGTGACGAACTGCTCCGGATGCAGCGCCGCCGCGAATAGCGCACTGTCGACTTTCGCGAGTCGGTCGGCGATCTCCGGATGTCGCGTTTTCCCGGCGACCGGCTTGAAACGATCCGCGTCGAGCGCGAGCAGCGCCTCGTATGCCGGCCCGGCGGTAGGCGGCGCCTTTAGACTCGCAAGTGTCTGTTCGGCGGCCGCGTCATCGGCGGCTTCGCGTTGGATCTGAGCGAGCTTTGCGGCCGCCCATGCGTCCTGATCCGCCACGGAGGCAAGCGATGTGCGCGCCTGCTCAATGTCGCCGCTCAGCGCCTGTGCCCAACCTAACGCGCGGCGCGCCATTTTGTCATCAGGCGCCGCCTCCGTCGCGCGCGTCGCCAGCGTCAGGGCCTTGGCCGCGTCCGGCGATATCTCACAATAGAACCAAGCCGCCTGCGTCCGCAAAGCCGGCGACGCGTCTTCGCGATCCGCCTTGGCGAAGTAGCTTTGAAGCGAACGGAGCACCTGCGACGACTCGCGCCGCAAGCCCTGTTTACGCATCAGCCAATGGGCGAACATCCACAAGTCCGGCGCGTCGCCGCCCCGCGCGACAGTGGTGACATACGCCTCCGCCGCCGCGAAGTCGCCGCGTCTGACGGCGTTTTCGGCCAGTGCCAGCTTTTCGGCGGAACCCGACATATCCGGCGCGAGGCGCAAGGCGTGTTCGAAGAACAGGAAAGCCTCATTGTGATAGCCACTGTCGTCGAGGATCACACCAACAGCCCAGGCGATCCGCGGATTTGTGGGGTTGCGCTCGAACGCGCGCAATGTCGTCTCAAACCGCTCATCACTGCTGGCGTCAGCCGGAATCAACTGCCAGCGCAGTGCGGCGACACGCGGGTTTTCATCATCCATCTTCGCCGCCGCGGCCAACAGTTCGCGCGCGGGGTCAAGATTGAGTTGCTCCAGTTCCATTTCCGCCAACCGCACGTACGCGATCGCTTGCATGCGCGGGCCGCGCAGACTACCAACCTGCTTGCGCAGCCAAGTCGTCCGATCTTCGGCGGTCTGGCCCTGCGAGCCGACCTCCAGCCAGCGCATCATCACGGTTTCATTGTCGGGCTCAATCCCGGTCAGCGTTTCAAGCGTCTTGCGGGCGACTTCGGACTCGCCCCGCAGCGTCGCCAACTCGAACAGCCAGCGCTGGGCGTCGACATTCTTCGGGTCTAATCGCGCGGCGGCTTCCAGCAGTAGCCGCACATGAGTCGCGTCCTGCGCAGATGGCGCCCCGCCTCGCCGCAACGCGAAGTCCCGCGCAAGATCGACCAGCGCGTCCGGCGTGGACCGCACCGTCGGCGTCTGCGCGAAAGCGATGATTGGCCCGAGCATCACGAACATCAAAGTCGCACCAAGCGGCGCCATGGCGCGACGCGCGGCAAAATCAGTCATCGAAAACGCAATCATGGAGTTGGTTCAATCCTCGCGGACATCGAGCCCTTTGAGCGTTCCAGGCGCCAGTCGCGCCCGTACGCGTGAATCTGGTCGCGTTTCAGTTCCGCGCGCTCCAGCGTGGTCGTGTCGACAATTACACGACCGTCATTGTCAACTTCCTGAGCCATTTTGAACGCGGTCTCCATTGAATGCGCAAACAGCTCCATCAGCATTTCAATGACGTAGTCATACGTATGGTCGTCATCGTCCAGCAGGATGACGTGCCAGAGCTTGGCCGGGCGCAGCTTCGTCTGCGCAGGGTCCTGGGCGATCTGCTGCTCTGTCGCGACAACGGCCATGCGGCTTCCTGTGGTTTTGCCAAGCCGGGGTAACGGGGGACTCCCCGTTTCGCCCCGCCGGATGTTAGAATCTCCCGGCAAGGCCGGTAAAGCCGCATCGCCGCCCCGATCAGGAGACCGCGCGCATGGCTCATCCCTCATTCAGCGACCCGAGCAGTCCCTTTCGTCCCATCGACGAGATTCTGACCGAGCTGCGCGAAGGACGCATGATCGTGCTCGTAGATGACGAGAATCGCGAAAATGAGGGCGATCTCATCCTCCCCGCCGAGCATGCCACGCCCGATAAAATTAACTTCATGCTCCGCTTCGGTCGAGGGACCCTGTGTGTCGCCCTCAGCCGCGGGCGGTGCGAACAACTGAATTTTCACCCCCAAGTAGCGGTCAACAACACCGCGTTCGGCACGGCCTTCACGGTAACCGTCGATGGCTCGCCGGCGTTGGGCGTCGGAACGGGCGTTTCTTCGAGCGATCGCTGCATCACGATTCAACGAATGGTCGCCGAAGAGGCCCAGCCGACGGATTTTGTCCGGCCTGGGCATGTGAACCCGCTGATCGCGCGCGACGGCGGCGTGCTGGTGCGGGCCGGCCAAACCGAGGGGTCGGTCGATTTGTGCCGCTTGGCGGGTCTGATGCCGGCTTCCGCCCTGATCGAGATTCTGAACGAAGACGGCACGATGGCGCGGCTGCCACAGTTGATCGAGTTCTGCGCCGCCCACGGGCTGAAGATGTGCACGGTCGCCGACCTGATTGAGTATCGCACCGCGCGCGAGCGGATCATCGAGCGCGTCGAGAGCATTCCTCTGAAAAATGTGTTCGGCGATTGGCGCCTGATCGCGTATCGGTCATACGCCGACGACAAGACGCATCTCGCGCTGGCGTACGGCGGGATCGGCGAAATGGATCAGACTGGCGCGGTCGCGCCCGATCCGCGACCGACGCTGGTGCGTGTGCACTCCGAATGCCTGACCGGCGACGTATTCGGGTCGATGCGCTGCGAATGCGGCGAACAACTCGACGCGGCGATGGCCATGATCGCCGCCGAAGGGCGCGGCGTAATCGTGTATCTGCGTCAGGAGGGCCGCGGTATCGGGTTGCTGAACAAGCTGCGGGCGTATCGGCTGCAGGACGAGGGGCTTGACACGGTGGAAGCGAACCACGCGCTGGGCCTGCCCGCCGACCGGCGCGACTACGGCGTCGGCGCCCAGATTCTCCGCGACCTCGGCCTGTCGCAACTCCGCATTCTGACGAACAACCCGAAAAAAATCAGCCGGCTGAAGGTGTATGGGCTGGAAGTGGTCGAGCAATTGCCGCTTGAGCCGGTGCCGAATGATGTGAACCGGCGGTATCTGGCGGCGAAGAAGGCGAAGCTGGGGCATATTCTGCGGCATGTGTAGAGCGCGACGCGGACGATAACGGCGTGCGCCGCGTAGCGCGTAGGTCGGGTCATCGACCCGACATTGGAACCCGGCGCCTCGCCCGCTCGCGCGCAAGACAGCGCGGGCGCACATTGACCACGGCTCAAGAGCCGTGGCACACATGGGCGGTACGAGCCTTGATGGGTTCGACCATACTTCGTGTCGGGTCATCGACCCGACAATCATCCCGATTTGCATTTGGCCACTCACCTGTTTTCGATGGGACGGCTCTCGATCCGCGGCTTTCCGCGACGCCGTCTTCTGTATCTTATCCGCCGCTCCCTGCGGGACGCCCCGAATAGCAACCGAACGCAATCCCGCTATACTGCGCGGTTCGCGCGGCGGGCGGCGGAGCCGAGATCGCTCGCGCGTGGCTACGGGAGTCGTATGTGCGAGCACTGGTGGTCGGTTGCGCTGGGTTCATCGGTTTTCATCTCGCCGATCGCCTGCTGCGCGAGGGGCACGATGTCGTCGGAATGGACAACTTCGTCACCGGGCAACGCCGCAATGTCGACGACCTGAAGGCCCACCGGCAGTTTACATTCGTCGAGCATGACATCGTGCGACCGCTGTCGCCAATCGAGGGCGTGGAGCGCGTGTACAACCTCGCCTGCCCGCCGTCGCCGGTTGACTTCAAGACAAAGTCGCTTGAGATACTGGCGACTTGTTCGCAAGGCGTGTGGAACCTGGCCGACTTCGCTCGCGACTCCAACGCGACAATAACGCATAGCAGCACGAGTGAAGTCTACGGTGACCCGATCGAACATCCGCAACGCGAAACGTATTGGGGCAATGTCAATCCGATCGGGCCGCGATCGGCCTATGACGAGGGTAAGCGATTCGGCGAGGCGCTGCTGATCGCCCACCATCGCCGATTCGGCACAGAAGTTCGCGTCGCCCGAATCTTCAACACATATGGTCCGCGCATGCGGCATAACGATGGCCGGGCGTTGCCGACGTTTATCGACCAGGCGCTGCGCAACGAGCCGGTGACGATCCACGGCGACGGCAAACAGACGCGCAGCTTCTGTTTCGTGACTGACCTCGTCGACGGGCTGATCCGGCTGTCACAATCGGATTCGCCGGAGCCGGTGAATCTCGGCAATCCGGTGGAAATCACGATTCTTGAGGTGGCGCAGGAAGTAATCAAGGCCGCCGGCAGCAAGAGCGGCATTACGCATACGCCGGCAGATGTCGATGATCCGCGCGTGCGGCGGCCGGACATCAGCCGGGCGCAGGAGCGGCTTGGCTGGGCGCCGAAGGTGTCGCGCGAAGATGGCGTAGCGCGGACGGTGGCGTGGTTTGCCGAGGAGAAGCAGGCGCTGACGCGCTAGCCCTCGCATGACGACCCTACACAGTTACATCCTGCGCGAACTGCTGAAGGTCTTCCTGCTCGCGACCGGCGCGCTGACCGCCCTGTTCACGATGGGCGGCGGCCTCTTCAACATGCTGAAATTCGAAGGGCTCAACGCGAGCGACCTTGCCCCGCATACGCCGTTGCTGATGCTGGTCGCATGCGGCATCACGATGCCGGTCGCGGCGCTGTTCGCGACGACGATGGTGTACGGTCGCCTCGCCGCGGATAACGAATTCGTCGCCTGCCGCGCAGCCGGCATTAATGTGCTACGCCTTTTTCTGGCCGCGATGCTGCTGTCCGTGTTCGTGGCCCTGTTCACATTTGTCGCAACGGACCTGATCGTGCCGACACTCGGGCGGCAGATGGTCGAGATGGCGACCGGAAACTTACACCGACTCGCCGAAAAGCGGCTGCGCGAAACCGGATACGCACGGATCAACCTGTCGGCGACATCCGAGTTGCTGCTGACGGCGGATGACGTGCAGACCGAGTTTTCAGCCGCGGAGTTGCAAAAAGCCGGCCACGAAGTCGCGCCCGGTTTGGATTACATGTGGCTCGCGCGGCCCACATTCATGATCATCGGCGCGGACGGCGCCTTTGAGCGCTGCACATCATCCGAGCAGGGATTGTGCACGTTCGATCATCGTGAGCCGCCGCTGAAGGTGACGGTGGCGCTGCGCGATCTGCGCGATCTCGATCGCGGAACCAGCGCGATTGAACTAGCGGACCAGCAGTTCGGACCGATTCCGATCCCGTTCGAAACCTCGCTGCCCGCGATTGCGGCGAGTATCACGCAACTCGTCGAGTGGAAGGACCAGCCGTGGACCGGCGAGCGACTGCCAGCGGAGTTAGCGGAGTTTCGCGACAAGCTGCGCCGCACGCTGTTAATGCAATGGGTCGTTTATCGAATGCGGAACGACGGGCGACTCGAACTCCCCGCGCCGGATGATGGCGTCGCCACTCTGAGCGGGGACGCCGTCGCCGAGGGGCCGCGCGGACCGACGATCGAGAGAGCCCAGCTCGAAATCCGCGACAAGTCCGGCGCGCTGCGCTCGGCGTACTCCGCCGCGACCGCCGATGTGCGCGTAGCGGCGTCATCGCAGGATGGCCGTCTGATTTCGATGCGATCACAAAGCCCGCAGGCCGCGGTAATGATCGAGCTGAAAGGAAACAACCTCGAGGCCGCCGTGCGCGACACGTTGCGCGATGACGGATCGTTCGCGAGACGTGAGGATGACCACTTCGAGGTGACGGATCTCGGCTATCCACAGGCGGTTTTGACCGAAACCGCCGCCTTCACGGACGTGCGCATCGTTGACGAAATCGAGAAGTTCCCGATCGCGTCGCTGGAGGAGGATCACCACAAGTTACAACGCCGCGCCGAGAAACTGCGGCGAAAGGCGATCGGCCAGATCCACACGCGGCTGTCTTACGCCGTGAGTTCGTTCGCCACGATTCCGCTCGCCGCCGCGCTGGGGTTGATCTTCCGCGGCTCTCGGGCGCTGACGGCTTTCGGACTGGCGTGTATCCCGTTCGGCGCGGTCATGCTGGTCGTTCTCACCGGCAAGCAGATGACCGACAGCGCCGGCTCGCACGCGATCGGTCCGTACGTGATCTGGGGCGGCATCGCGGCTGCGGCGATCGCCACGATGATCATCCTGTGGCGTGGCGTGCAGCGATGATCGGGCCAGCGCTATGAGCGTGCTGGATCGCTACGTCGCCAAGACGTTCCTGTCGAGCTTCCTGCTGCTGATCTGTGTCGGCGTGGGGTTGTACATTCTCGTCGACTTGCTGATGAATCTCGACGAGTTTACGAAGGATGAATCCCTGCCGGCGATCGAGGTCCTCCGGCTGATCGTCGACTATTACGGATACAACATCCCGCTGTATTTCTCGCAACTCGCCGGCCCGATGATCGCGCTGTCGGCGGCCTTTACGCTCGGCATCATGTTGCGGAATAACGAACTCGTGGCGCTCGTCTCATCGGGTCTGCCGCTGCAGCGCGTGGCGGCGCCGCTGATCATGTGCGCAGTGCCCCTAGTCGCGCTGACGGTGCTGAACGAAGAATTCCTGATTCCCCAGATCGCCCACAAGATCGCCCGCCAGCACGATGACATGGTGCATCAGCGCGACACCGGCGTCGATTGCGCGCGCGACGAGCGCAACGCGATACTGCACGCGCGACGTGTCGACCCCGACGGCCGCATGTGGAGCGTCATCATTCTCGATCCCGGCGCGGATGGCCGGCCGGAGGCCGTGATCGAGGCGGACTCGGCTACCTACGATTCGCGGGCACAAACGTGGCTACTCGAACGCGGCCGCCGATACCCCCTGGAGAATCAGGTCAAACTCGGCCAGCGCGCCGATCAGACCGCCACGCGGATCGACGAGTACGCCTTCGGGCTGACGCCAGAACAGGTCTCACTGCGGCGCGACGCGCAATGGGTAGATTTCCTGAGCGTGCGGCAGATGACCGATCTGCTCCGCGCAGGCAGCCTGCCGAACTGGTCATCGCTGAACGTCAAACGTCACATTCGCCTGACCGAGCCGGCGGCGCACCTGATCATGGTGATGCTCGCGATTCCGTTTTTCCTGACGCGCGAGCCGAGCAACGTCATTGCCGCCGGCGGCTACGCCCTGCTGCTGGTTGGCGTGTTCTTCGCGTTCATGTTCTTCACTCGACAATTCACGGCCGAACCGCGCTTCGCGATGTTGTACGCGTGGGCGCCGATCATGCTGTTCGCGCCGATCGCCGTGCTGCGCTTGTCGAATGTGAAGACCTAGCGGCTTTCAACAAAGATGGCAGGCAGGATGCCTGCCCCACCCGCCCGGCGCGGCGGACAGTTACCGAACCCACCCACAATTCAGAAACTCAGCGGCGATCAGCGCTATCCGGCGGCCCGGGAGACAACTGCTGTGGCGCTTGCGTCGGCGGCGCCGAAAAAAGCGTCCGCTCATCCGCCTGCGCTTCAGCGATCACCCGCTCGTCCGTCAGGCGGCGGATCTTCGATTCATAATTCGACAAATGCCGCGTGGCGGTCTGAAAGGCCTCCTGCGCCTTTTCCAGGCTGGAGCCGATGTCCGCGTAGCGCTGCTGAAACAGGTCGAAGTGACGCCGGGCGAGTTCGAGTTCGCGGCGCGTGTCCTCAAAACCGCTCGCGATTTTGTACCACTTATGTGTCTGCTCGATCGTGTGCAGCGCCAGCAGCAGCGTATTCGGCGAAACCGGGAAGACCTTCAGCCCCACGATGTGCTCATATAGCGCCGTGTCGCGGATCACTTCGTACCACAGCGTTTCCGAGGGCAGGTACATCAGCGCGAACGTCGTCGTGCCCTTCTCGACCTCGACATATTTCGAAACGGACTTCGCCTGCGCTTTGATGACCTTGGTCAACTCGGCCCGCGCATTGCGTAACTCCTCGGCATTCTCCGATTCAAACAACGGCAACAGCCGCTCGCCGGGGAACTTGCTGTCAATCGGCAAAATGCGATCGGGAAAACGGATGATCGCGTCCGGGCGTGACCCGTCATTGGCGGCGCTGGTCTGCACTTCGAACATGTGCGGCGGCAGAAAATCCGCCAGCAGCCGCTCGAGGCTGGCTTCGCCAAACTTCCCGCGCAGGTGCGGGAGTTTCAGCATCGCGTTCAGGCTGGCGACCGAATCGCCAAGCACCGTGACGGCTTTGAGCTGCTCGGCGGCGGCCTGCAAATGCTGCTGCACCTTTTCGAAGTGAGCGAAGCCGGACTTGATATTCTCGTCCAGCTTGTGCTGCACGTTTTCCTGAATCGCGGCGAGCTTCTGATCCACTTGCGCGCGGATGTTGTCGAGCGATTCGCGCGTGCGCGTGTCGAGTTGCGTCAGCCGGTTGTCGAGCGACTCGGCGACTTTGCGGAGCGACTCGGTCAATTCGCGCCGCGACTCGCCGAGCCCGCGCCCCTGCCCTTCCGCGAACGCCTCCAGCCGCGTATCGAGCCGTTGCGTGGCCTCGGCAAGACGGCGACTCTGCTCGTCACGCCCGGCGCGAAGCGATTCGGAAATCGCGCCGCTCACATCGCCAAGCTGCCGCGTCAGCCGATCAGCGAGTTCCTGCCGCAGCTCGCCCTGCGAGCGCGTCATCCGTTCGACAATGTCAGCCGCGGCGGCGCGAATCGCCTCCGACTCAGCCCGACCGGCGTCGGCGCCCCCGATCCGCGCAGCCGCGCGACGCAACGACACGAGCAAAACGCCCGCGACGATGAGCGTAGCGAGCGAAACGATCAGCGAGACAATCGCGACGGCGTCCGGCAAACAGAGCCCCTTTCTCGGTGATTTGCGGGGCTGATTGTAACGCGTTGGGATTCCGCGGCATTGCCGACTGTCGATCGGAGAAGTGACAAAGGCCCAGTACGGGTTCCGTCGGCGGCAGACGAACACCCCCTCGTGGCGCTACCCCATCATCCCCTCATACGCCCTGATCATCGCCTGCGTCCCGAGGTCTCCGCCGGCGTCGCGCGATTCGACGGCTCTGAACAACTGCTGCGCCAGCGCTGTGCCCGGCAGCGGCACGCCGTTTTCCTGCGCCGCCGACTGCACGATGCGCAAGTCCTTCTGCATCAGGCGGATCATGAACGCCGGGTTGAGATCGCCGTCGACGATTTTTCGGCCGAGTTGCGTCCACGCCCACGAGCCGCCCGCCCCGCCGCCGAGCGTTTCGATCGCGGTCGCGGGGTCGATGCCGCTTTGCCGGGCGAGCAGGATCGCTTCGCAGACGCCCATCACGTTGACGGCGCACAGGATCTGATTGCACGCTTTGAGCGCCTGCCCGGCGCCGCTCGGCCCGACATGCCGCACGGTCCGCCCCATGGTCTTCAGCAGCGGCTCGACGCGCTGAAACGCCGCCGCGTCGCCGCCGACCATGATGGTCAAGGTCGCGTTCTGCGCGCCGATTTCGCCGCCGGTGATCGGCGCGTCGAGCATGGCGACGCCCTGCCCCGCCAGGCGCTCGGCGAAGGCCCGTGCGCCGGCCGGCGCGATTGTCGAATGATCGACGACAACACTACCCGCGCGGATCGAACCGGCGACGCCGTCCGCGCCGAACAGCACGTTCTCAACATCGGGAGTATCGGTGACGCAGAGAAAGACAACATCGCGATCAGCCGCGAGCGCCGCGGGCGAATCGCGCCATTCGACGCCTTCCGCCAGCAGGGCCGACGCTTTGTCGCGCGTACGAGTGAACACGACGACATCGTGCCCGGCCCGCGCCAGATGGCCGGCCATCGGCCGCCCCATGATGCCGAGGCCGATGAAGCCGACCTTAGCGCTCATTCGGCTTCCGGGCTTTCAGCCGTCGGCGTGTCCATATCGTCGTCATCGAGAAGGTCGTCATCACCCTCGACCTCGGCCTCGGTCGGAATCGCGTTCGGCTTCTCCGCCAGCAGTTTGTCGAAGGCCTTCTTCTGCGGCGCGAGGATCATGAGCATGTCGCGGCCGTCCATGGCGGGCGACCGCTCGATCTTGATCAACTCGCCGAAGTTGGTGGCGATTTCATTCAACTGGGCGGCGGCGAGCTCGCGGTGGGCGCGCTCGCGCCCGCGGAACTTCACGCGGAACTGCACCTTATCGCCCTTCGACAGGAAGCGCAGCGCCTTTTTGACCTTGATGCCGCGATCGTTGTCGTCGGTCTT
>JAGQOO010000096.1 GCA_020427345.1 Phycisphaerales bacterium
ATCCAGAGTATGAACCCCACCCATGCCATGCTGGTGGCGTCGAGCAGGATCGCCTTGGGGCGCATCAGATAGATCACCCATGCCCCGAGCCCGAACAGGCCGAAGCAGACGCCGGCGAAAATCATGAAGGTGTCTACGCCCACGCTCGGGTTACTCCGCTTCGGTTCGATCCGGCATTGTAGCGCAACTTCGGCGCATCAGGGCCGGCGGCCCGTCAGCGTATGGGTATTATCGTCGGACGTCGCGTTCTGACTGACGCCCGCTTCGGGCGATTCGATTTCGACGATCGCAATCGGCTCGATCGGGACCGCAACACTCCGCCCGTCGCAAAAAACAGTTCGACCGGCCAATCGTCTGGGGTTGTCAAACGCGATCAGGGTGGCGCCGTCGGCGGCGATAAACCGGCGCGCGTCGACGCCGGCGGGCATCTCGGCCAGTCCGGCCCGATCGCGATAGACCGGCTCCCGTTTCCACCAGTTCACGCGATCGCGCTCTTCGATCACGCGTCGCATGACGGGGTTGAGATTCCCCGCGTAGCCGCTCGCCCAGGGGCTGATGGCGTCGAACTTGGCGCCGAGCAGGAACGCCTGGCGCTCCGTCGCGTAGTCATGATCGGCGCCCCAGCCCAGGAAGTCCCCGTTTGACTCTCCGAGAAACACGTAGCGGTCTGACAGCAGCGAGCGCCCGAAGCGCGGAAACGCCTCTCCGTCCGCGTCTTTCGACTTAGACATCAGGCACCCGCTGATCAAAAAAGCCGCCGGGTAAATGTCCTTTGCGTACTCCAGCACGACGCCTTTCGGCAGATCGTCGCGGATTCGTCGCGCGATTGTCAGCGGGTCGCCGAACGTCCCGCCGGCGAGGACATCGATGTAGTACGCGTTGGCGCCCTGGCGCGTATTGGCCTCGATCCAGTTAAGGAGGCGTGACCAGTCGTCTGGGGCGCCGTCGCCCTTGGAGCCGGTCGGCGCGTCCAGCCGTCCGTCTTTCGCCGGTCGCGCGTAGTAGCCGAACCGTCCACCGCCGGTCGTGATCCGCCTTGCGATTTCCGGCAAGTCGGGCAGGTAGCGCGGATGGAAGTTGATCTTATCGAGGCAACAGCCGACTTCCTCGTCCAGCGGCCGACGCGGAATGGCGAGTTCCGTCGGGCCGGCGTAATGGCTCATCTGTCCCCAGCACTGCACCCAGTTGAGGAACGGGCGCAACTCCTGCCACCGCCGCAGCACTTCGCGCGCGTCGAACTGTCGAAAATTCTCCAACTGCACGTTGATCCAGCCGTGCGCGTCGCGGAGATACGCCGGCGTTTCTGGCGGCCACAGGTGTTCGGCTTCCAGATGGGGATCGAGCCAGGCGCGGTAGCGCTCGACGCAGAGTCGCCATGGATCTTCGCCTTTCGCGGCGTCGCCCGACACTGTTCCGACAAGTGTGCGCAGCTTGATCGTCTGCCCGGCCGGAAACGACCCGCGATAACGCAGTGTCAGCCGCTGCTTGCAGTAAAAAACGGTAGTCGGCCGCGGCGGCCAGTTGGCGGCGGCGACGAACATCGCCTCTCGATCATCGCCAAGGACCATCAAGGGCGCGAAAAGCGGCCCCGGGTAGTCCACGCCTTTCCAGGCCCAGTCCTGCAGGTCGCGGGCCGGTCGCCGCATCCCCATGATGTATGGGTAGTACGCCCAATCGTCTTCATCGCTACTACCCGCGACATAAGCTTCGTGCGGCCACGGGAACCAGACCTCGGATAGGGGCTCTTTGGGTGTTAGCGTGAGCTCGAACAGATTGCTCTCAATCCGTCGCACGATCGCCTCGACATGTTGATCGTTGATGCGGATGGCGTCGGGGCCAAAGCTGAGGCCGGTCGCGTAGGAGCGGCCCTTGGCGCCTACGGGACGGATCAGAAAGGCGGGAAAGTCGATCTTTGCGTCGCGCTCGGGCTCACTCGCCGCGATGCTCTGCTCCGGCGCTGGGCCCGCCATCAATTGCCAGGCGGCCAGCGCCACGACTCCGACGACAATAACGGCGAATTGCGTGACGCGTGCGGCGGACATCTTTCTCCAGAGCTACTCGGCCGCGACGATCAGGCGTAGCGAAGCAGAATGTCCGCGATACGCTCAGCCGCCTGACCATCCCACAACGCCGGGACGCGATCGGTCGGCGGCGGGGCCTTTCGACACTGATCATACGCGGCGATGATGCGATCGGTTTGGGTGCCGACGAGCGTATTTGTGCCTTGGTCGATTGTGACCGGGCGTTCGGTGTTTTCTCGCAGCGTCAGGCACCAAACGCCGAGAATCGTGGATTCTTCCTGAATACCGCCGGAATCGGTCAGAACACAGCAGGCGTCGCCTGTGAGCCGCAGAAAGTCGAGATAGCCCTGCGGCTCGATGACGCGCAGGCGCTTCATGCTGTCGACGCGGTCTTTCAAGCCGATTTTCGCGAGGTTGTGCAGGGTGCGCGGGTGCATCGGGAAGACGATCGGCATATCGCGCTGAATGTGATCGAACGCGTCGAGAATCCGGCCGAAGACTTTGGGATCGTCCACGTTGCTGGGGCGATGCAGTGTGGCCACCGCGTATTGGCGCGGCTTCAGGTCGAGGCGAGCCAGAATGTCGGATTCGCGGGCCTTGTCGAGGTTCGCGCGGAGCGTATCGATCATGACGTTGCCGACGAGATGGACGCGCTCGTCCGGCACGCCTTCGCGCTTCAGATTCTCCATGCCGCTCGGCTCGGTAACAAACAGGTCGTCGGAAATCGAGTCGGTGAGTACGCGATTAATCTCTTCCGGCATGCCGCGATCGAAACTGCGCAAACCGGCTTCGACGTGCACGAGTCGAACGCCGAGCTTCACCGCCACGAGGCCGCACGCGATCGTGCTGTTCACATCGCCGACGACCAGGACCATGTCCGGCTTATGCTCCAGCACAATCGGTTCGAACTTCTTCATGATTTCAGCCGTCTGGACGGCGTGACTGCCGGAGCCGACTTCGAGATTGATGTCCGGCTCGGGAATGTTGAGCTGCTTGAAGAACAGGTTCGACATGTTCTCGTCGTAGTGCTGGCCAGTGTGCACCAGCAACGGCTGAATCTGCGGGCGTTTGCCAAACGCGCGCATCAGCGGCGCGATCTTCATGAAATTGGGCCGGGCGCCGCAGATATTGATGATCTTCACTGGTCCGCTCTCCGGAAGAATCCTGTGGGTTTCGAATGGGCCAGTCGCCGGCCAGCCGCATGGGACCGGATGGGCGCAATATCCGCGCCACGCTCCGCTACCTCCCACGATATCGGCCAGAATAGCTGGTCGCCAGTAATGCGGCCGAATGCCGCTATCTCAACTCGATCTCGGATTCCGCCCGCTCGATGACCGATCCGCGGCGGAGGTCGAAGGCGATGACCCACTCGCCGGCCATGTGGAGGTTCATTCCCTCCACTCGGAACTTCCCGAGAGCGATGCGCGTGACCTTCGGCGACGTGTTCATGCCATGACGATGCGCAGGCATGTCGGCGTCGACTTGCAACTCCAGTTTGTCGAGATCGGGGCCCGCGACGAGCACTTCCATCGAGAAGATCTCGTTGAGCGGGATCGGATTCGGCGTTGTGCGGTAGCTGACCGTGTACGTCTCGTCCGCGCTCTTGATGGTCGTCAGCGGCGGCGCGCCTGCGTCCTTGGGCGCTTCTGGGGCTTTCGTGTCGCCGAAAATGCCGGCTTCTTTGTCGCGCGGGATGATCTGCCCGCTGAGCACGCCGCCGTAGCTCTGGCCCATCCACACGCCGGAGTAAAAGCCGCGATAGAGCATGACGCGGGCGGAATACGTCTGCATGCCGGGGATCGCCAGATCGTTGACGGTGATGACGGGCGTATCGCCGGCCCATTCGACGTTGACGTAAATCGGAAGCGTCAGGACATTGCCTTCGAACTCGATTCTTGCGCGGATGATCCAGCGATCGCCGTCGACGCGCTGCGCGCCTTCGATTTCGTATCGTTCGGGTCGCGGCGGCGTGAGCGGCGCTTCGCCGCGCAGGCCGGTTTCGTTCGTGGCTTGAAACACGCCGCGCAGCACGACATTCTCGAGCGATTTGGCAAGAGCGCGGCATTGACGTTCATGTTCGGCGGCTGCGTCGGTCTCCGGTTTTGCATTTGGCGGCGCCTTTATCGGCGCGGTTTGGGCGATCAGTGCGCAGGGGAAGAACAGCAGCGCGGCGATGGCGAAGTATCTCATGCTTCTACCTCAGAAGGTCCGGGCAACTTTGGGATTGCCGTTACTGCGCCAAGCGCGAGCAACGGCATCAGCGGCACGCGATAGCGCACACTCCCGATGAACAGGCAATGCAGCAGGGTGAAATACAGGATCGGCATCCAGATGAGACGTTGCAGGCGCTGTGTATCCGGCGAACTCACGCGAATCAGGCCGAGAAACGCCGCGATCAGCGCGATGACGGTGAATGCGGCCCCCGCCAGCGCGGCGAAACCCGCCTTGTACGCGTCGTAGTTCGGGAACGGGTTCCATGTGCGGGCGAACTTGACGAGCGCGAGCCGCGCAATGCGCAATGGGTCGTGGCGGATTTCGTCCATTGCCTTCGCCCGCAGGGCTCGATCGCGCTGGATTTCCGTCATTTGCGCGAGATGCGGGGCGTCTTTCAGGAACGACTGATTGCTCGATCCGTCCGCCTGCGGCCCGACGGCATCGAACAGCGTTACGCCGCCATTGGCGGACAGCCACGCGTAGTCGCCGACCAGCGATTTGTTGCGCAAGCCCCACGGGAGCATCATTCCGACGAGCGTGAGCGCGCAGATGGCCGCCCGCGACGCGCCGCGAAGTCTGTTCGCGTCCATCAGAATCAGCAGCGCCCAGAGCAAGGCGACCCAGCCGGCGGATGAGGGCCGCGTCATGACGGCCATGGCCCCGCATAACGCGACGGCGACGAGCGCGCCGATCGGTTTGCGGCGCGAGGTGCTCAATGCAAGTAATCGCCAAGTTGCGACCGTCGCGACGACGAGCAGCAATGTGAACAGTGTCTCGGTCAGCAGCAGATTGCAAAAGAACACTTCATAGGGGTTGAAGATGGCCAGCGCGGCGACGGTTAGCGTGCCGCCGACTCCCGTGAGTGTTGTCGCGACGGCGACGATGATTGTCGCGGTGATGGCGCTGATCAGGGCCTGCGCGAGGCGCGCATACAACACGCCGATATCGCCGAAGCCGGCGAATTGTGCGAGAAACAGCGGATAAACCGGCATGCGCGCGACAAAGCGCCCGTCGTCGCTGACGAGATTGCCGTTCGTCGCGAGATTAGTGGCCAGCGACCAGTGCAGGCGTTCGTCGTCAAACTCAAACGTGGCCCCGGCGCGCGGCCATTGATAGGCCACCCAGCCGGCGCGAACGCCGAGCGCGAGCAGCGCCATCATCAGAATAATCGGCCAGCGGTGTTTCATGCGGGAGCGGGTCCGTCGAGGTGGTTTTCTAGCCGCAGGCGCAGTGCGCGCGTCGTCGTGGGGCGCAGTTTGACACGTTCATCGATGCGAAGCGGAATCACCCAGATCGGGCCTTCCTGATCGCACAGCACGCCGACGCGCGCCCGGAGTTCCGGCGCGACTTTCTCGTCGCTGAAGAAGTCGTTGATCGTCTTTGAGCCCGGCGCGCCGAGCGGCCAAAAGCGCTCGCCGTCGCGGCGCCCGCGCAGCACGAGCGGCGGACGGATGCGGGACAGGTCGAGCCATTCCTCGTTCGGACGGGCGTTCGCGCGTAGTTCGGCTATCAGATCTTCGGCAACATCGACGACGTCAACGCGCAGCCTGCCGGTCAGCGACGGTAGCGGGGTTACGCCGGGCATCGCGATGATGGTGGGTTCGAGCGATTGCGCGTCTGCGGTTTCCTCGTGCAGTCTGAATTCCAGACGGTCATAGACGCGCCGGACCACGACCGAGCCCGGCAGGTGCGTCTCCTTGCCGCTTCCGCCTTCGACGATGCGCAGCGCGGCGTCGAAATGGGAAAAGCTAAGGTCGACATCGGCTCCGGCCAGCGCGGCCACGGCGCGCCGCACGACCTGCGCCTGAATGATGCGCGGCTTGCGGCGCAGGCCGGTGATGTGCAGGGCGATCAGGCCCGGGCGCTCGCTGATCATCAGCGCGTCATATGTGCGGGCGGCGGCTTCCTCCAGGTGCTGATCCACCCAGCGCGCCTGCTCGGCGAGGCGCAGAATGGCTTCACGGATCTGCGGGTTGATATGCTCGGCGAGCAGCGGCATTACGGTGTTGCGAATGCGGCCGCGCGTGAACTGGCCGGTCTGGTTGGTCGCGTCGTTACGCGGCGTCAGGCCGCGGTCGGCGCAGATCGCTTCGACCTCCGCGCGGCGCGCCCATAGCAATGGACGAATGATCGTGACACGGCTGTGCGGTCGCAGCGCGCGACGCGCCGGCATGCCCGACAGGCCGCGCAGCCCGGTGCCGCGACAGATGCGATGTAACACCGTCTCCGCATTGTCGTCGGCGTGATGCGCGACGGCGACAAACTCGCTATCGGTCGTCAGCGCGACGCGCTCGAAAAACTCGTAACGGGCGGCGCGGGCCGCGTCTTCGGACAGGGCGCTCCCGGGCGGCAGATCCAGTCGTTCGATGATGGCGTCGAGGCCGAGCCGGTCCGCCTCTGCCGCGACAAAACTGGCGTCGGCCTCGGCGTCCGCGCGCATCGCGTGATCAAGGTGGGCGACAGTCAGGCGCCAGCCCAGTCCGTCGCGCTCGTTCAGCGCCGTGAGCGCGTGCAGCATGATCAGCGAATCCGGTCCGCCGGAAACGCCGATCGTCCAGCCACGTCCGCGCCCGAGCGCGTCGTGCAGGTACAGCCAATCGGCCAGGCGCTGGATAAAGGCGTCCCAAAGCATTTGATGTCCGATTGCCGCGAAGCGCGCCTATTTCTGATCGAGGTCAAACGCCTCGGCCAGCGCGAGCATGGCGAAGGAGGTGGCGAGGGTCGGGTTGCCCTCCATCCAGCGATCCTCCTCGTTTACCCAACTGCCGTCCGGGCGCTGGGCGGCTTCGAGATGCTCCACAAGATCGCGCCGCCACTCGTGTCGACGGCCTTGCCGATCAACGACGACATCGTCGTCCCAGGCCGCTAGGGCCCGCGCGAATACATGATAGAAATAGAATAGGCCCTGACGCGACTGCGTTTCGGGCATGTTCGGGTTGTGATCCAGCGTATAATAGTCGCGAATCCAGTCCCACGCCGCCTGCACGCGCGGGTCATTCTTGCTGAGGCCTGCATATAGCATGCTCTTGAAGCCGGCGTAGGTCATCGTGCCGTAAGTGCGCAGACGGCGATCGGCTGTATCGGGATCCGTGACCGCTCCGGCCTTGCTCTCGCCGCCCCCGGCGG
The DNA here is from genome assembly GCA_020427345.1 of Phycisphaerales bacterium. Taxonomy (GTDB): domain Bacteria; phylum Planctomycetota; class Phycisphaerae; order UBA1845; family Fen-1342; genus DSPM01. Next base: position 7,362 of record JAGQOO010000096.1, read on the forward strand.
GTGAGTAGATGAACCCGCCGTCGGCCGCGCCGCGGGCGAAGGGCTGGTCGTTGGTCTCGGCGCGCATCTGGCAACGTTGCACAAACACCATGGCCTTGGCGTAGGCGGGATCGTCCTGTGGCAGGCCGCTGTCGTGCAGCGCGTCGAGCATGATCTGCGTGTTCGAGAGGTCGGGGCGCATGCCCCCGCCGTAGCCGGCGCCGCCGTAGAAAGTGTCGTCCGGTTTGCGGTTCTCGGATTCGTCCCATTGTTCGCGCATGACGTAGTCACGCGCTTTCTCCAGTTCGGGCCGGGGAGTCTCGTCTTTGAGAGCGGCGAGCATCGAAATAGCGACGGAGGTCTCGTAGTTCTGGTGCAGGCTGCCGGCGCTGTAGATGCCGCCGTCTTTGCGCTGCGAGCGGATGACGGACTTGACGCCGCTGCGCGTGGCGGGATGCCGCGGGCCGATGTCGGGCGAGAGCGCGAGGGCGCGGGTGGCGAGGGCGGCAACGCCGATCGATTCGCGTGTGCCCCAGGCGCCATCGTCGCGCTGTGAAGCAATCAGGAAGTGCGCCCCGCGGCGCATCAGTTTGATCGCGCGGTCGCGCAGGTCGGCGTCAGGGCTTGTGGACTGTACGGGTTTGGCTTGATCCGGCTCAGACCGTCCGGGAGTCACCGGCTTCATTTCGCCGACCTGCGCGCCGGCGCCCGGCGCAAGCAGGAGGAGAGCGACGAATGCGATCAGGCAGTCGGTCTTGAGTTGGCCTAGGCGCGTCAAGGCAGCGCTCCTTGTCGAGTGTACTCAGTCATCGTCTGTCGGCGCGGCGCTCAGCCGTAGCCGAGTTCGTCCAGCGCCTCTTCGTCCAGGCCAAAATGGTGGCCGATTTCGTGCAACACGGTAATGCGGATTTCGTCCGCGAGTTCCTCGCGCGATTCGCACATCTCGCACAGGTTGCGACGGAAGATCAGCACGCGATCGGGCAACAGCGGCCCGTCGCCGGCCGCGGCATTCTCGATCGACGCTCCGATGTAGAGACCGAGCAGGTCTTCGGGCAGATCATCCGCCTCCAGCAGCCGCGGGTCCGGCGTTTCGGCGGCCTCTATCAGGACATTTTCGAGATAGGGGCGCAGATGAGCCGGAATGGAATCCAGCGCCTGGGCGATGATCGCGTCGAACTCTTCGGGTGAGACTCGTATCATACGCGCCTCGCGGGGCGAGCCGGCCGGTCCGGCTATCACGAATCCCGCGATTATATGCGAACCGGGCCAGCCCCGCGTACACGCGTCATTCCCGCGCCAGGCGGGAATCCCGTCCGGGCGCGCGGGGGCGATGGAAGCGAGGATTCGGATGTCCGCCAGCACTTGTCAAGTTTCGAAGCTCATTGTCGCCCTGCTCGGCGTGTCTGTTCTCGCCGGGTGTGCGCCGACCGCGTTTCTGATTACGCCGGTTTCCGGTTCGCGTTCGCTGGAAGCCCACATCGTCGAGAGTGAAAGCGTTTTGGCGATCAAGCGGATCGCGCTCATCGAAGTAGACGGGCAGATTTTCAATCAGCGTTCGTCGTCATTGATCGGCCCGGCCGGCGATAATCCGGTCGTGCTGTTTCGCGAGAAACTGCAACACGCCGCGAGTGATGATCGCGTAAAGGCGGTCGTGCTGCGGATCAACTCGCCGGGCGGCGGCGTCACAGCGACGGACATGATGTACGCGGACTTGCAGCGATTTCGCACACAAACCGGTAAACCCGTGGTTGCAATGATGCTCGATGTGGCTGCCTCGGGCGGGTACTACCTCGCCTGCGGCGCAGACGAGATCTGGGCGCAGCCGACGACCGTGACCGGCAGCATCGGCGTCATCATGATTCTGCCGGAACTCAGCGGGTTGATGAACAAGCTCGGCCTCGCGGCCAACACCATCAAGAGTGGGCCGATGAAGGACGCCGGCTCGCCATTCCGGCCGATGAAGGACGACGAGCGGGCGGCGTTTCAGCGCATCATCGACCAGATGTATGAGCGGTTCCTGGCGGTCGTGCGTGAGGGGCGGCCGAAAGTCCCGGCGGATCAGCTGCGGTCGATCGCGGATGGTCGCGTGTACCTCGCGCAAGAGGCGATGGGATTAGGGCTTGTGGATCGAGTCGGAACGCTGGAGGACGCGATCGCGGCGGCGAAGGCCCGAGCCGGTATTGCGGACAGCAAGGTCCAGGTGGTCGAATACGCCCGACCAGCGGAATATCGGGCGAATTACTACGCTCGCTCCGGGTCGGGCGCCGTCAACATGATCAACGTGGAATTGCCCACTTGGCTGACTGCCGAGGGGCCGGAGTTCATGTACCTGTGGTCCCCGGCGCGGTAGGGGTGGCTGGCGTCGCGCCGGCTGCGGTACTAGGCTAGTCGGACTAGCGAATCACCGGGGTTTCCGGTTCAGGAGTTCAAGGTTATGTCGCCGTTTCTTATTCGGAACATCGCGGGCTCGATCGCGCTCGCGACGGCGTCTTTGTCGGTGGGCGTGATGGCGCGGGCGGATGAGCGTCCTTCTTATCCCGAGACGCGCGTCGCCCCCGTGACGGACACGCTGCACGGGGACGAGATTATCGACCCGTACCGCTGGCTCGAAAATCGCGATGATCCGGCAGTGATCCAGTGGATCGACGCTGAGAATGCGCTGACCGATCGCTATCTTGGGCGTTTCAAAGAGCTGCGCGAGTCGCTCGCCAATCGCCTGGTCGATCTCTACGGCGGCACCGACACGTCCGCGCCGACGCGCATCGGCCAGCGCTACTTTTTCACGCGGCGCACCGGCGACCAGAATCACGCCATTGTCTATTACCGCGACGGCGGCCCGGAAAACGAAGCGAAAGTCGCCATCAACCCGAACACGTTCAGCGATGACGGCGCCACCGCGCTGGACTGGTGGTATCCGTCGCCGAATGGTCGCCTGATCGCGTATGGGCGGTCAGATTCCGGAAGCGAGTTGAGCACGTTGTATCTGCGATTGCTCGAAACGGACTGTGACAGTTCGCTGAAGATTCCGCGCACGCGGGCGAGTTCGATCGCGTGGGACGCCGACAGCGAGGGCTTCTATTACATCCGCTATCCCGAGAAGGGCAGCGTTCCCGATGGGGACGAGAACTACTACCGGCGTGTTTATCATCACCGGTTCGGCACGGACCCGAGCGAGGATCCGCTGGTCTTCGGCGACGGTCGGGCGAAAGAGGAATGGGCGGATGTCGCCACATCGAGCGACTATCTGCACACGTTCATTTCTGCGTCACTCGACTGGACGAAGAACGACCTGTTCATGAAGGCTGACGGATCTGATCAGTTTGTGCCAATTGCGGAGGGGCTCGACGGCACGTTCGAGGCGGATGTCGTCGGGGATGCGCTGTACCTGATGACGAATTACAAAGCGCCGCGATACCGCGTGCTGAAAGCGCCGCTGGCGACCCCCGGGCAGGCGAACTGGGTCGAGATCATTCCTGAACAGGCGGGCGTGATTCGCTCGATGGTCATCGTCGACGACAAGATCGTGATCCACCTGATGGAGAACGCGTTTTCGCGGCTGATGGTTTACGAGTTTGACGGCAAGCTTGTCACAGAGATTCCGTTGCCGTCGCTGGGGAGTGTCGGCGCGGTCCGGGGCAAGCCGGACGGCAGTGAAGTGTACTTCGAGTTCGAGTCCTATCTGACACCGCCTTCCGTGTATCAGTACAACATGGCGACACACGAACTCAAGCTCGTCGAGCAGATGAAAGTCGATGTCGACACCGATCAGTTCGAAACAAAGCAGGTCTGGTTCAATTCGAAGGACGGCACGCGCGTCCCGATGTTCGTGATCGCCCGCAAGGGTGTCGAGCTAAACGGCCAGAACCCGACCGTGCTCTACGGGTACGGCGGTTTCGATATCTCGCTGACGCCGAAGTTCGACCCGAGCCTCTTCATCTGGCTGGAGCGCGGCGGCGTCTATGCGGTCGCGAACCTGCGCGGCGGCGGCGAATTCGGCAAGGACTGGCACACCGCCGGCCGCCTCGACAAGAAGCAGAACGTCTTTGACGACATGATTGCTGCGGCCGAGAAGCTGGTTGCCGATCGCTACACGAATCCTGACAAGCTTGGCATTCGTGGCGGCAGCAATGGCGGGCTGCTGATGGGGGCCATGATCACGCAGCGCCCGGACCTGTTCGCGGCGTGTCACTGTGCCGTGCCGCTGCTCGACATGCTGCGCTACCATCAGTTTTCCATCGCGCGCTTGTGGATCCCGGAGTACGGCTCCGCCGAGGACGCCGACCAGTACGCCTGGTTGAAGGCCTATTCGCCGTATCAGCACGTCCGCAAGGGCGTGAAATACCCGGCAACGCTGTTCACGACCGGCGAGTCCGACTCGCGCGTCGACCCGATGCACGCGATGAAGATGACGGCATTGCTGCAGGCGGACTCGGGTTCGGATCGGCCGATCCTGCTCAAGGTTGAGCGTAAGGCCGGCCACGGACAGGGCAAGCCGCTCCGCATGAAGATCGACTCGCAACTCGATTACTGGATTTTCTTCATGTGGCGGTTGGGACTGAGCGAGGGCGACACCGGGCCTGCGTAGAAGTTAACGGAGTGCGCGGCGCAAGTCCCCGTTGTTCGACGCGAGGCGCGCTTCGGCGTCGGCCTTCGACAACCCGAGCCGGTTCATGACGATCGCCGTCTTGACGCTCCAATC
>JAGQOO010000097.1 GCA_020427345.1 Phycisphaerales bacterium
TTACTTCGTTTGACGTGAGATATTGATCCAGTTCGAGCAGCAGGTCATGCGCATGATCCACGTTCTGATCATTGACCGCGGCGTCGTAGTTCTTCAGGAGTTGTCGCTTGTATTGTTGACGCCGCTCGGCGACGCGCGCCGGCAACGCTGCGATGCGCTTGTCCGCCGGGAACAAACCGAGCAGCCGTTCGACCGCGCGCTCGGCGGTCTTCCACTTCCGCCCGTCGCACATGGCCTCGACGCGCTGTAGCGCCGCGGCGACTTGCTCTTCCCCTGTCGCGTTACGCGCCTGCGTGACCTTTTCCCGCAACGACCGGGCCGCATCGGCGTAGCCGAGATGCTGCTCCAAGTCGGCAATCAGGTGATCCGCCGCCTCCCAATCCTGCCGCACAATGGCCGATTCGATCGTATCGCGCAGAAACTCGTAGTCCTTTTCACGATAGACCATGCGTTTGGCCCAATCCGAAAGCGAACTGTTCTCGGCGGCGGACCGCGCGTAGTCCACTTGCCGCCGCGTCAGGTCCACGAGGTCCAGCATCGACTCGTATTGTCGTAAACCGTGGTTGATGCGCTTGACCTGCAATAGGAACCGAGAGTATTGCAGCAGCGCCAGGCCCATCGCGATCACACCGGCGACAATCCAGACCTCGCCGTTCGCTCCGCGTGACAAGGCAAGCCTGACCCCGAACCCGATCGCCCAAAGGGCGCCGCCACAGCTGAGTCCGATCGCCAGGTGCGCCAGAACGACCGATTTCCGTGCACTGGCGGACATGCCAGGTCTCCGTCAGGGGTCGGAGGACAGGGAACCGACCCGAAGAATGGAAGTGATGATCGCGCGGCCGCACAGGAACGACCGCGCGGACAAATCTCGTCGCGCCGACGCCGCTATTGCCCCGACGCCAACCCGCCTGTCGGGACGGTTGAACTCGTCGAGCTCGTTGCGGCGGCGGCTTCGGCGCTGGTCGGCAACCCAAAGGCGGGTCGCAGGAAGTCGGCCAGCACATTGATGAACGCGGGTGTCTGGAACCCGACGGTCAGGGCCGTAAACGTCGTCGAAATCAAACTGCTGAACAGGCGCGGCAGGAACTTCTCCCGCGTCGTGCCATCGGTTGTGGTCTGTGAGCGGACATCCGTTTTCTCGCCTGATGAGTCATTGATCGACTTCGAAAACAGCGAGTTGATGTCGATCCCGGCATTGCGGAGCAGGTCAATCGCCTCTTGCGGAATGTTGGACGGAATGTTGGAAGTCCCGTTACCGCTCGTGCCGGTGTTCGTCCCGCCCAGGTTGCCAAGCAGGCCGCTCAATCCCCCGAAGTTGCCCAAAAGGCTGTCGATCAGGGCGTTGCCGGTCGTCCCCGAAGAACTCGAACCGGTCGTCGTCGCCTGCGGCAGGGCGATTTCGGCGCCCGGATTCGCGCGACGGAGATTCACCCGCACCTGCTGAAACTGCGCGTGCTGAGCCCGGGCCGCGTCGACGATTCGCGCCGGCGCACGCGCCGATAGCGCCCCACCGCGCACGTTTTCCGCCGGCGCATGGTCAGACACGCCCGCAGAGTCGAGCAACTCTGAAAAGGTCGGCACCGCGTCCGGCAACTGGGCGGCGCTCGAAGTCGACTGCGCTGCCGCCAATGAGGACAATGCCGATACGAACAATGCCGTGGCGAAATGCCGCATGGTCAGAATCCTTTCTCCAGCCTTTGTGGCGCAAGCGATTCGCGCCCATGATACCACAGTGGTCGACATAGGTCGTCGCCCTCAGTGAACGTTTGCATTATACCGGAATCGGCAAGATGCGGATGCGACTGCCAAATTCAGCTCTTTGGACCATGAGCCTGATCGCCGTCTCCACCACCTTTTCGGCGGGCGGGTGCAAGGAAGGATACGACCGTCTGGGTTCCCCACCGGCGCCCGACGCCGGGATCGTGTTTATCGGCCCACCCCGAAGCGACGCCCGCTGCACCTACGTTATGGCGGGCGCCCAGGAAGCCGCCAACCAACTCGCCGATGTCGACTTTCAGACAATTGCGCCCCACTCAGCGTCGACGGACGACCTTACGCAGGCCCTCGACGACGCCATCAAGGCGTCGGCTTCGGTCGTTTGCGCCTGGATTTCCGACCCGGCTGACACCGAGCCGCTCGCCGCCAGAGCCCGGAAAGCCGGCGTGCAATTCATCGCCATCACCGGGACTCCCGAAACGCCGGACACATACGGGCACGTTTACGTCGACTACCCCGGCGGCGCCGGCGAACTCGCTGGCCGGATCAACGATATCGCGCCGGATCGGCGATCTTTCGCGGTGCTGCGACCGGATTCCACGTCGATCGCGGACGAGGCGATCCTGCGCCATTTCCGTTCGGCGGATCAGCACATCTACCAGTCGCTGACCGAGCGCGCCGTCAAGTCCGGGGCCAGCTACACCGCGGCCATCCAAGGCATCATCGATGTGTTTCCGAACGTGGGCGCGATCATATCGCTCGACCCGCAAGGCCGGCTGGCGTTCGCGGCGCGCTATATGCCGGAGTTGGAACAGGTCGCGCGCGACGGCAAGCGCGCGACTACGTTTGCCAGCCTGGGGGCGACTCCCCGCGCATGGCCCGCACTGCAATCGGGCCGCGTTTCCGTTCTCGTCGGCCCGCTCGATCCGCAGATCGGCGGCGAAGCGATCGCACTGGCGGTTCAGGCGATCACCGGTGTCGCCAACTCTGCCACAACACGCGTCGTGCACTGCGAATGGATCGCCCCCGATTCCCTCCAGGATTTTTCCCGTCGATACGCGGATGCGGCGGGGATGCGCGTCGAAGACCTGATGGCGACGGCAGTCGGGGCGCCGTGACCGACCGCTATCCAATACCACGTGAGCGCGTCCGGGTTGAAACGCGCGCCTCCAACTCGCGCTTCATCGCCACGATCGCGCCCGCGGCGACAATGCCGGAGGCGCAGGCGTTCCTCCGCGAGATTCGCGCCGAAATGCCAGACGCGACCCATCATGTTTACGCGTTTCGCGTCGGATATGGCGCCAGCGTCAGCGAGGCCATGAGCGACGATGGCGAACCGTCCGGCACGTCCGGGCCGCCGGCGCTTGCCGTGTTGCGCGGCGCGGACATCGGCAACGTCGCGCTCGTCATCACACGCTACTTCGGCGGCACGAAACTCGGCACCGGCGGACTCGTTCATGCATACACCGAAGCCGCCAAAGCCGCACTGGCGGCGGTCGAGCGCGTCGAAAAGGTGCAGCGCGTCAAGCTCCGCGTCCGGTTCGCGTATGCCGTTCTGGAGCGCGCCCGCCGCGCGCTGGTCGAGCATGAATGCCTGATCGAAGATGAGCAATTCGAGGCCGACGTCACGACGACCTTCAGCGCGCCGGTTGATCGCCTGGTCGAGATCGAGCGTGTGCTCGTCAACCTGACCGCCGGCGCCGCTCGTCTTGAGCGTTTGCACGAAGGCCCTTGACCGGCATCCATTGCCGCGCGTGGCAGGTTCTGCGCGGCCAATCCCTAATACAGGGGCCCCGGGTTACGGGACGATGGACAAGGCATGAACGCCCACGGTTCGCAGGAATACCTCCGCAACGCCGTCATGACCGCTTCGCCGGAGCGCCTGCAGCTGATGCTGTTCGACGGGGCGATTCGCTTCGCCACGCGCGGTCGCGAAGCCGTCGTCGCCGACGACCTAGAGGGCGCATTTAATGCGCTCGACCGTGCGCAGCGGATTACGCTGCAACTCGCCGCGGGCATGAACCGCGAAGTAAACCCCGACCTCGTCGATCAGATGGCTGCGCTCTACAACTTTGTCTACAGTCGGCTCGTAGATGGATGCGTCCGCCGCCAGATCGAGCCGATCGACGAGGCCCTACGCGTGCTTCGGCATCTCCGCGAAACATGGATACTTCTGATGGACAAGATCGCCGAGCACCGCGCCAGCAACTCGCTGGAAGCGTCGGCCCCGCGCCCCTCGCTCAGCATCGAAGGCTGAACGCGACTCCAACACGACTCAAGACCCGTGGGGCCCCCCGGCCCTCGTTGATTCGACAGCCATGATGCAAACGTGAGGTGTGCCACTGCCGTCTCGGCAGTGGTCTTCTTCCGGGTTTGACCACCCAACTTTGACTCGACACGGCCGAGACGGCCGTGGCACACGCAGCGCTGCTCAGACTACGCCGGCAAGCTCGCAGCGCGTTTCATCCGAGCAACTGCTTCAAAAACCCGAGGATCACCGGTCGCGGCACACTCTCCGCCCCTACCGGCGGCAATTCGTCAGCCATCAGGTGTTCGACGATCGGCTTCGCCCGGGCGCCGTGGCGACGGATCGTCGCGGCGAGTTTTTCCGCTTCCGCCAACCGCCCCGCCGCCATCTTGGCGACGTACTCGCCCGCCAAATGCTCAAGGTCATGATCCGACAGCAGCGGCTCCTCCGACGCCGGGCGCGTCGGGGGTTTCGGAGGGGTTTTGTCGCCGGGGCGTTTGACGTCGCGCTCGTGCAGCAGCTCGTGCGTCAGCTGTCGCTCTTCTTCGATCAGGCGCGAGACGCGGCGCTCTTCGGATTCGTCCATGGGCGCGAGATCCATCGGGGCCAGCTCATCATCCGGCGTTGGTATATACACGTCCTGATGACAGGATGGGCACTTGCCGTGCGTGCCACCGGCGGAATGCGGCGCCCGAATGTGTTTTCCGCAATGTTCGCAATGGAATTCGATCGCGTTCATGCGCGACTCCCTGAAATGGGCAACACCGCTTTTTCAGCCGGCCGCCGATCGGCCGCGCGATCCCGCGAACCCTGACTGACCGGCGCGCGTCCCGAATCAGCCGGTACGCCGCTCGGCGGATTCGCGCCGATGCGACCTGAATAGTAGCCGCAAAGGCACTTCGCGGAACGGCAAAATCTCGCGCAGGCGGTTTTCCATGAATCGCCGATAGCTCTCGGTCACCAGCGCTGGGTCGTTGCAAGAGAAGACAAACGTCGGCGGCGCGACGGACGCCTGGGTGGCGTAGTAAATCCGCACCGGTCGCACGCCGCGCTTCGGCGACGGGGCGCGCGTCTCCAGCACGGTCCGCAACGCCGCGTTGAGCTGCCCCGTTGTCACGCGCGTATGCGCCTGCCGGTGCAGGCTCAGCGCGACATCAACCGCCGCGTCGACGTTCTTGCCCGTATTCGCGGTTGTCAGCGTGATCGGTGCGTAGTCGTACAGCGGCATCACCTCGCTGATGTACTTGCCGAAGTCCTCCGACGTGGCGCGACCGTGCGCCAGGTCCCACTTGTTGATGACCATCACATACGGCTTGGTTTCGTCCAGGGCCGCGCGGGCAAGGCGAACATCGACATCGCTGACGGCGACGGTCGCGTCAATCAGGTGCATCACGACATCGGCGCGTTGAATCGACTTCAGTGCGCGGGTGTACGAATAAAAGTCGATATCGTCCATCGACTTTTTCTTGCGCACACCGGCAGTGTCGATCGCAACGAATGCCCGGCCGTCTTTTTCAAACCGAACATCGACCGCGTCGCGCGTTGTGCCGGGGACTTCGCTGACAATCATCCGCTGCTCGCCGGCAAGCGCGTTGACCAACGTGCTCTTACCCGCGTTACGCTTGCCGACGATGGCCAGTTTCATCACCGGCATTCCGGGCGCCTCTTCGCCGGCAGCGGAACCGAGCAGGCGCATGACCCGCTCCATCAGGTCGATCCGGCCGTGGCCATGGGCGGCCGAAACCCGCTGCGGCGAGCCGAAGCCGAGACGTTCAAACTCGGCCGCGAGCGGCGCGTGAACCTCCTCGTCGACCTTATTGGCGACGAGGATTGCCGGCGTTTCAAGCTTGCGGAGGCGCTCGGCGATCGTCTGGTCCAGGGCGGTGATGCCGGCGGTCACATCAGTCACGAACAGGATGACATCCGCCCGCGCGATGGCGGTGTCGATCTGGGCCTCGACATGCGCCTCCAGCTGGTCATCGTCGACGATGCCGATGCCCCCCGTGTCGATGAGTTCGAGGAAACGGCCATCATCCTCAAGCAGGACGCTGACGCGATCGCGCGTAATGCCGGCGCGCGGGTCCACGATGCTGATCCGGCTGCGGGCCAGACTGTTCAGCAGCGAGCTTTTCCCCACGTTCGGGCGTCCGACGATAACCACTTGCGGTAGCGACATAAGCCCATGATAGGAGCCGGCATGCCGCGAAACAAACGGGCGGGCCGACCCGCCGTCGTGCCCGTGTCAATCGCGAATCCAATGCGTCGTCATTCCCGCGCAGAGCGGGAATCCTCGCCGCGAGTTGGATCCCCGCTTCCGCGGGGATGACGTAGACGTAAGGGGGGATGACGAAATGGCGCGCGAGGATGACGAAATGGCGCGCGAGGGTGGCGAAAAGGGGCGTCAGGCGCGGGAGGGCGTGCGATAGCGAGCGCGTCGCGATAAACTACGGGTTTGCCGCGTCCTCGGCGCAGAGCCCGCGCCGCGACCACCGGCCGGGAGCACATGAGCGGAATGTCGCTACAAAATCTTGGACATACCTGTGTCGTCGGCCTGCAGTGGGGAGATGAGGGCAAGGGCAAAATCGTCGATGTCCTGCTTGAGAACTTCGATGTCGTCGTCCGCTATGGCGGCGGCGCGAACGCCGGTCACACCGTCCTCATCGGCTCAGACAAATTCGCTCTGCACCAATTGCCGACCGGCGTCCTGCGCCCAAATGTGCACGCCGTCATCGCCTGCGGGGCCGTCATCGACCCCGCCACGCTGATCGGCGAAGTCGACAACCTCCGCGCTCGCGGCGTCGGCGTGGATCGCCTCGCGGTCAGCGATCGCGCCCAACTCGTCATGCCGTGGCACCGGCGCGAGGATGTGCTGGCCGAACAGGCCGCCGGCGCGGAAGCGCGGCTCGGCACGACGGCCCGCGGCATCGGCCCGTGCTATTCGGACAAAGTCTCGCGCCGCTGGGGCCTGCGCGTGTGCGAATTGTTCGACGCTGACCGTTTTCGCTCACGCGTCGCGCAGGTGGTCGCCCACAAGAACGCCTACTTCGGCGCGCTATACGATTTTCGCGAGACGTTCAACGCTGACACGATCGCCGACGAGTACCTGGCGTTTGCAGAGCGCCTCAATCCGTTTGTCGCCGATACCACGACGCTGCTCGCTGACGCGATGGCCGATGGCAAGCGCGTGCTGTACGAAGGCGCCCAGGGCAGCCTGCTCGACATCGATCACGGCACGTACCCGTTTGTCACGAGTTCATCGACCGGCGTCGGTGGCGTCGCCAGCGGCGCGGGCGTTCCTCCGACTTCGATCCGCTCAGTCATTGGCGTCTTGAAGGCGTATAGCACGCGCGTTGGCGCCGGGCCTTTTCCGACCGAACTGCATGACGCCCTCGGGGACCAGATTCGCGAAGCCGGCGGCGAGTATGGGACCACCACCGGTCGCCCACGACGCTGCGGCTGGTTTGACGCGGTGGCGGCTTCGTACACGGTGCGCACCAGCGGCCCGACGCGTCTGGCCGTGCTGCATCTCGATACGTTGTCAGGCTTCGACGAAGTAAAAATTTGCGTCGGTTACCAATGGCGCGACCAGATGATGAACACATTGCCCGCCGCGACATACCGATTGGATGACGTCACGCCCGTTTTTGAAACGCATGCGGGATGGCATGAGGATGTCTCGTCATGCCGATCGCTCAATGCGCTTCCGAAGTCGGCGCGGGCGTATCTGTCGCGCCTGAGCGAACTGCTGAAGACGCCAATCGGGATTGTCGGCGTCGGTCCGGCGCGTGACCAGACCATTTTCGTCGAGGGATAGCCCATGCCGTCGATGAGCGCGCTGGATCCGATGACCCGCCTCGGCGTGCCGCGCGAGCGGATACCGCGCCATGTCGCCATCATCATGGACGGAAATGGGCGCTGGGCGCAGCAAAAAGGCCAGGCGCGGATTGAGGGGCATCGTGTCGGCGCCAAGGCGGTGCGCGAAATCGTCACCGAATGCGCCCGCCTCGGCCTGGAATGCCTGACGCTCTACAGCTTCAGCGAAGAAAACTGGCGGCGACCGGCGGTTGAAGTCGACGCGCTGATGGGGCTCTATGCGCAATATCTCTCCGATGAACGCGCAACGATCCTCGACAACAACATTCGCTGCCGCCAGATCGGGCGCCGCGAAGGGCTTCCGCATTCCGTGGTTGAGCAACTTGACATCACGGAGGAAGCCAGCGCCGATTGCTCCGGTATGACCCTGCTGCTCGCCCTGAACTACGGCGGCCGGTCGGAAATCGTCGAGGCGGCGCGGCGCATCGCCGAGCGCGCGGCAAAAGGCGGCCTCCACCCGGAAGACCTCACCGAAGAGTCCTTCGCCGCACAGCTCTACACGCGCGACGTCATCGACCCCGACCTTGTCATTCGCACGGCCGGCGAGATGCGCATCAGCAACTTCCTGCTCTGGCAAATCAGCTACTCGGAGTTGTACGTCAGCCAGACGTTGTGGCCGGATTTCCGGGCAAATGACCTGCACGAGGCGTTTCGGGCGTTCGCCGGACGCAAGCGGCGCTTCGGCGCGATCGAGTCGCAGTCCTAGACGACGAAAGGGAGTCGGCTCGACTTGCTGCTCAAACGCGTCATTACCGGGTGCTCACTGATCATCCTGCTGCTGGCCGTAGTTTGGCTGGACGGCGTGCTGTCGAATCGCGGCGCGCGACTCACCACTTGGAGCGAAGGCCGCTGGCAGGTCGGATTGGTCGCGGTGATCACGCTCCTAGCTTTCAGTCAATTGGCGATTCGCGAACTCGTGCGGTTCGCGCGCGCGCGACAGTACGCCGTGATGAGCGCTTTGGCGCACTTCGGGGCGGCGGGCTTCGTAGTCGGCCCGTACGTCGTCAACGCGGCCGGCTGGAACCCCGCATTGTGGTGGGAGGGCTTCGCCGCCTGGCTCACCGCGCTGATCATCGCGGGGTTTGTCGGGCAGATGATTCGCGCACGGGCGGAAGGCGCTCTCGCCGCAATCGCGGTGACGACACTGGTCACGCTCTACGGCGGCGCGTTCGGCGCGTTCCTGATCGCGGCAAGAATCGAGGTCGGCGGGTGGGCGGGTATTGCCGTCGTGCTGTACTCGCTGTTGCTGGTCAAAGTCACCGACATCGGGGCGTTCTTCTCGGGCAGCCTGCTCGGCCGAACGCGGCTGATCGCGTGGCTGAGCCCAAAAAAGACCATCGAAGGCCTCGTCGGCGGAATCGTCACGACGATGGTGGCGGCGGCGGCGTTGCAGTGGATTCTGTCGATCTGCCGCGTCGAGCCGCAACAAGACCCGCCGTTGAATTCGATTGTCGCACTCGTGCTGTTCGGCCTGGTGATGGCGGGCTTTTCGGTTTTTGGAGATCTGTGCGCGAGCCTGCTGAAGCGCGACGCGGGATTCAAGGACTCAGGCGACGCCCTGCCCGGGCTGGGCGGCGTGCTCGACGTGTTTGATTCGCCGATACTGGCGGCGCCGGCGATCTGGCTGTTCTGGACGCGCGTCGCGCCCGCCGTGTTCGTGATGAAGGAGTGACGCCTACGCCGCTTGCGCCGCAAAACGCCACCACACGAGCACAGTCACGCCCAGCAATATGCGATACACCACAAACGCTGTAAAGCGCCGACGTTTGATGTAACTCATGAACGCGGCGATCACGAGCAGCGCGACGAGGAACGAGACTGCCGCGCCGATCAGGATGATCGCAAGCCCATCGGTGTTCAGATCACCGCGGTATTTCCATAGGCGCACCGCGCTGGCCCCGAACATCGTCGGAATCGCCAGAAAGAACGAGAACTCGGCCGCGATACTCGGCGACAACCCGACCATCATGCCCCCCATGATGGTCGCCGCGCTGCGCGACGTGCCCGGGCACATCGCGACACACTGCGCGCAGCCGATCAGAAACGCCTGAAGCAGTGTCACGTCGTCGACTTCCATGCGGCGCCTGGTGCGAAACGCGCTGTCGATCCACCAGATCAGAAATGCGCCGATGATCAGCGCAATCGCCACCGGAACCGGCTTTTCGAGATACGCCTCCAGCAGGTCATTCACCTTGAACACGAGTTGCAACAATACCGCCGGCGCCATCGCGATCAGCAGCTTCGGAATAATGTGGGCCGACCAACCCGGCTGGTGCGGGTGAAACGTCGCCTGCCACAACTTACGCCAGAAGTAGACGATGACCGCCGCGATCGCCCCGAGTTGGCTGACAACCAGGAACACGCGCCATTGCGGCAGTTCGGGGTCAATGCCCAGCAACGGCTGCGCGATGATCATGTGACCTGTGCTGGAGACGGGCAGAAATTCCGTGACCCCTTCGATCACTCCCATCACAATCGCTTGAAACAGTTCAAACATGCTTAGCCCGCCAGGCCCAACCATGCCGCCAACGGCGTCAGCCGCCACAGCGCCTGTCCGACGAGATTCGCATACGCGCCGGCCACAAGGTCATCCAACAAGACGCCCCACCCCGCGGGCAATCGCTCAGCCTGGGCAGCGGGCGGCACTTTCAACACATCAAAGACGCGAAACAAGAAAAACTGCGAGGCGAAGACGGTCGCGAAGCCCCAGAAGCCGATCAGCGCGACCGGCGGCAGAATCATCAATGCGATCCACTGGCCGGCGAACTCGTCCAGCACAAACTGCTTCGGATCGTCGCGGCCAAACTCCGCGATCGCCCAATCGCCCCAATGCACCGAAAAATGCGCCGCGGCCAGCACGCCAAAGATCGCCACGGCGTCAAGCGTCCATTGCGGCATCCCGGCCATCAACATCGGCCATGCGATGGCGGCGAATATCACACACGAGGCGAGCGAGCCCCACGAACCAGACGCGAAAGGCGCGTAGCCGGTGCCGAGAACCGTGATCACCGCGTGGCGAATCGAAAACGATCGCCCGCCGCTCAAGCGCGGGCTCCCGGCGCAGCGACGGCGGCGGGCGGAGAGCGCTTCACTTCGCGACGGGATACGTCCGGCGGTGGAGGTGGCTCCTCGGGGGTTCCACCCAAGGCTTCGCGCGTCAACATGAACCGACGGGCCCGACCGACATAGGCGACAATCGATGCCGCCGTGACAATGACGGTGGCCCACACCATCCACTCGCGCAACCAGGCGAGCGACACCGGGAACCAGGCCAATACGCCTAACACGACGCAAACGGTCGCCGACTGAACGAACATCTTGAGCTTGCCGACCCAATTGGCCGCGAAGCTGTCGCCCGCAGATTCGCTGAAAGAGCGGATCGCGGACACGAGCAGTTCGCGGAGCAATATCACAATGACCATCCAAGGAGCAACGCCCGTGACGTTCGCGCCGGATTGCGGGTCAAAAAAGTGGCGACTGGCGAAGAAGATGAACGCGCCGCAAACAATGACCTTGTCGACAACCGGATCGACGACGCGACCGAAGGACGTCACTTGCCCCCAGGCACGGGCAAGCCATCCGTCCAGCACATCCGTCAAGGCGGCGACAAGAAACACCCAAAACGCCGCCGAAAGCAGCGTTTCATGATCCGACGACTTCGCGAAATTGACGAAGCTGAGCAGGACAAAAAATACGACGCTCAGCGCGAGGCGCCCGAGGGTGATCTGGTTGGGGATATTGATCCGCATCGAGCCCTCTTCGGTCGCGGCTCAGTGTAGCGAACGCCGCCGAGTTGGCAAAAGAAGCCGGCCTCAAATCCGGTAGTTCGGCCGCGCCTCGATGCGGTGGCCTGCGGGATCATGGGTGATCAGCAATTGGTCGCAGACGGTCAACCCGCGCAGGCGCGTGACCGACCAATCGTTTTCCGCCAGCCGGCGCTCCAGTGCCTCCAGCGAAGCCACGGTGATGCCGAGCCGCTTTCGCATCGGCTCGACAGCGGCATCGTGCGAGCGCGTAATCAGCAGACCGCAGCGCGGCGCACCGAAGCCCATTGTCGTCGGCGGGCACGCCGACGCCGGCCATTCAGGCAATTCGAGCCACTCGTGATAAAACCGCCGAGCGGCCCCGAATCGCTCG
>JAGQOO010000098.1 GCA_020427345.1 Phycisphaerales bacterium
ATATTGCAGGAAGTCATCACGCTCGCCGTGTTTGTCCCCTTCTCGATCTTCTACCTGCGGGAGTCGTTGAAGCTCGACTATCTGTGGGCCGCGTTGTTGATGATCGGGGCCGTGTACTTCATGTTTCGCGGCGGGGCCGCGCATCCGCAATGAGCGGCCGATCCCCATACGCAACTCGCTGGCGGCTATACTTCGCTCGCGATTGAGGAGCCACAAATGAAGCCGCAAATGCGCGTGAGGCGAAAGCCCGGCCTCGAAGACCTGCCATTGCCCCGCTACATGACCGACCACGCCGCTGGAATGGACCTGTACTCAGCGAACGCGGAGCCGGTGGAAATCGGGCCGGGTGAGATCCATGTGATCCCGACGGGCTTGTTTGTTGAAATCCCGGTCGGGTTTGAAGGGCAGGTGCGGGCCCGCAGCGGGCTCGCGCGCGACCTCGGGCTGATGCTGCCCAACGCGCCCGGCACAATCGACGCCGACTATCGTGGTGAGCTCCAGGTGATTGTCGGAAATGTCTCGCGGAAGCCGTTCTCGATCGCGCGCGGGACTCGCTTCGCACAGCTGGTCATCTGCCCGATTCAACAGGTTCAGGTCGTGGAGGTAGCGGAACTCTCTGAAACCGCGCGCGGAGCCGGCGGGTTCGGCCACACCGGGAGAACATAGGCGGCTCCGTGGTTGCGAATCAAAAGGCGCGCCGGGCGCTGCCTACGCTTGCGAGATTCGGGCGCACGAGATAGCGTTCAGATCATCGTTTTGAAACTTGGGGTGGCCGCCCGAACCGAGGGAATCAGAAATGGATGAAGCCTCCAAATTCACTCACCTGCCCACGCACCCCATCGAGTGGGAAGGCGATGAGCCGGTTTGTCCATGCACGCAGACTTTGCGCAAAGTGCTGTTCGGCCCGGCCCTCGCGCTCGGCGCCGCCGCGATCATGATCGCGACATCTCCGCTTCAATCAGCAGCGGTCTCCGGAGTGATCCTGGTGCTGCTGCTTCCCATTGCGCCGCTCGTCGTTGTTTTCAGCGCCGTCTACACGATCACGCACGCCAAGGATGTCGCCGACCTGTATCCCGGCGGCGAGGACGCCAATCCGATGGCGTTGGCGGCGATCACGCTCCTCTGCCAGATCGTCGTCATAGGCCTTGGCCTGGCGATGGCGCTGCGGGTCGCCCCCATGCCCGGTTTCTGAATGACTGACAGACGGCGATCCGCGCAATTACGGCCCAGAGCCCCCGCGCCGCTTTCGCTGCCCGCCGCCCTGCGGCAGTGTCGATAGGATCGCAAAGCCGTATGCCTGAAGAAACCGCCACCAAGCCGGACGCCGTTGAAGAAGTGCGGATGACGAGCACCTCGACGAACTCCGCATTGTCGTCATGCGCTCGCTGATCGCGCTCGTCGCCTCATTCCTGATCTGCCTGTGGCCGGCGCAGTACGCCTTGAAAGTCGTCGCGCGGCCGGTCTTGGTCGCGATGAAGGCCCACAATCAGCCCACAACATTCCTGTCCACGGGGCCGCTCGAAGGCGTAATCATCTACCTGAAGATGGTGCTGGCCCTCTCGCTGATCATCGCCGGCCCATACATCATCTACCAGATCTGGCACTTTGTGGCGCAGGGGCTCTACACCAAGGAGCGGCAGTGGGTCTACAAAATGGTCCCGTTCAGCATCGGCCTGTTCCTGCTCGGCGTGGCGTTCATGTACTTCTTCGTGCTGGTGATCAGCCTGCACTTTCTGATCGGGTTCACCACCTGGTTCCCGATGCCGAACCTTGAGCCGACCTTCATCGAGAACATGGTGATCGGCGAGCACTCGCCAACATCGCCTGTCGACATCGCGACGGACCTGGCTGGAAAGCCCGGCGTGGCAGTGCTGTCGCATGACCCAGAAAACCCGATCGACGGCGCCGTGTGGGTCAACCGAACCACCCACGAACTCCGCGCGCAAATCGGCGGCGAGACCTACGCGATGGAAATGACGCCGACGCATGGCGGTTCAATGATGCTGACGCATTTTCGCTTCAGCGAGTACATCTCGTTTCTGCTGGTCATCACGATCGCCTTCGGGCTCGCGTTTCAGTCGCCGCTCGTTGTGCTCTTCCTGACCGTGTCCAACCTCGTCCCGCTCGAGACGATGCGCAAGTCTCGGCGCATGATCATCCTGCTGATCGTTATCGTCGCGGCGTTTCTCTCGCCGGCGGACCTGATGAGCCACGTAATGCTGTCAACCTGCATGATCCTGCTGTTCGAGGCGGGGATGCTGCTCTCGGCGAGATACGAGCGTAAGCGGGCGGCCGGCGTGGGCGCCTAACGCGTCCGGCCGAAGCGGCGGGCGGCCCCCTCCAGACATACGCCCTCACCAGCAATGAAAAACGGGGCTCAGGCCCCGTTTGGCGCTTTTCTAATGTTGCGGCGCGACGAACGCTAGGACGCGTTCGGAACCACCGAGACCAGCCGGCCGCGGAACTCCACCACGCCGTCGACCAGCGAAAACAATGTGTCATCGCGCCCACGCGAGACGTTTCGCCCCGGCTTGAAGGGCGTGCCGCACTGACGCACGATAATGGCCCCGGGCTTCGCGACCTGGCCGCCAAACAGTTTCACGCCGCGATACTGCGGGTTGCTGTCGCGCCCGTTGCGGGTGGAGCCTTGCCCCTTCTTATGTGCCATATCACAAACCTCAAGCAGAGCCCTTGGCGGGCGGTTTTCCAGAGCCCCGCACGATAACACCTCCATCAAGCAGCGTCAATCACCGTCCGCCGGGGTTTCAGGCATTGGGCGCATTCTGACGCGATCGGATTCGACGACCGAAAAGTGGCCTAACCAGTCGCTGCGCTCCAGCAAAACCGCCACCATCCGCCGATTGTCCTCCTCCGGGACGGATCCGGCCAGCCGGAACAGGACAATCCCGGGTGGAATCGCCCGCCAGCGAAACGCCAGTTCGCCAAAGTCCTTGTCACTCGTAACCAGTATTCGCCCATCCGACAGGGCCCGCTCAACCACTACCGAGTCAGCGACCCCCGGCGACTCTTCGGCAATGGAAAGAATGTCAACGCGCTGCGCCCGGAGCATCGTGATGACCGGAGCCGGGATATTCTCGTTGGCAAGGAACTTCAAAGCCAACCTCAGACCCGCAGCAGCGGGTACACGCGCTCTGACTTAAGGACATAGCTGGCGTACGCGAGGCAAGCTTGAACATCATGCTCTGAGATATGGGGGTGTTGCGCGACGACTTCGGCGACCGAATAGCCGCGACCCATTAACTCGATCACATGTTCAACGCTGATGCGGGAGCCCTTGATAATCGGCTTACCCACCAGAACGTGGGGGTCGATGACAATGCGGTCGCGCCAGTCCATTCAGACGCCCTCGGCGATTGGATATCGAAAAATGAGTATAGCCGGAAAAGACCGAGCCAGCCTACCGCATGATCCAGCGGGCGCCGGTGCGGATCGGCTCCGCATGATGGAGCGTATCGTTGGACCCGGGCAGCTGATAGTCGATTTCCAGCGTCTTGCGAAGCACGAAATGGCGCGGATTGACCGAGACCTCACGCGACATGCCACTTGGCTGCACCACGGACACGCTTTCCGGCTTGCGCGGGTCAAAGGCCGGATTGGCCACGATCTCGGTCTCGCCACTCAGCCCGGAGACGAAAATGCTGAAGTTGTTGCCGGACAGATTCGCGTCCCGCCAGATGGCTACCGACTCCACGGCGTAATCGTCGCCGCGGCGAATCGGCCCGATGGCTTTCGTCGGATGCCGCAGCTCAGGGTGACTGTCGCGATGGAGTTCGCGGATCGCCTGGAACGCGACCGGCGGAACGGATGTGTCCGTATTGAAGACTTCCAGATCTTCGTTGACGATCTGGAACGTTGGCTGGAACTGCTGGGTTTTGTCACTCGTGTTGCGAGCCGTATACACGACGTACCAGAACGTGTGCTGCCGGCCGTTGCACATCACGTCGATGCGATGCGGATCCTGGAAATCGAGCTCGATCTCCCAAGCGATGGGAGTCGGCGCCGGCTCATGCCGGACCGGAACCTCCTGCCCGGAGGTGAAGAGCAACGCCAGAATCGCCACGATGACCATACGCGCAAGCTCCAGAACAGGTCAGTGAGTTAGCCTTCGTGCTGATCGCGGATGATTGCCCCGGCCGGATCTCCGGCCAGGTTCATCGCGCCTAGCGCCTGCGACGCGCCCAGCCGCAATGTCAGGTCCGCTTCGCTCTTCGCAATCTCGATCAGCGTTTCGACGGACTTCGGGCCCAGCTTCGCGCCATTACGCTTCGCCGAGTCCGCCAGCGCCGCAAACATGGCAAGCCGCATTTCCGTCGCCTCTTCGGCATTGAACGCGATTTCCGCAACCGCTTCCTGCGCCGCGGCACTGCCGACATAAGCCAACGCGCCCGCGACCCCTTTTCGAATCTCATCCGAGCCGGTTTTCAGCGCCGCCAGCAGCGCCGGCTCCGTCTCCGACACCGATCCAAGTTGTGGCGCGGATTCGCCGATGTTCACGAGCGCTGCCGCAGTCTCCAGCGCGGTCTGAGCGCCGAGTTCCTCGCTGACCATCGTGGCGCCGGCCGACTTGGAAACCGCCTCCACGACCGCGACGACCTGTTCTGCCGTCGCGCCTTGGGGCATAGCGTCTGTTCGATAATCCCCCGCCGCCAGTTTCGACGCCATTGCTGCGTCGCCGGGCTTGACAACCAATACAACGGGAACGCCCGTAAAAACCGGCTCGCGGCGGATGTGCGCCAGGGCGTCAGCCGGCGTCGGGTTTTTCGAGTCCGACGCGATAAAGATGGCGTCGAGGCCGGGTAAGTCCTTGCGGGCCTTCTCAAGGCCGTTGAACAAGCCGGCGTCCTGCGCGACGGTGTAGCCCACTTCGCGAAGGGCGGCGGCAGTGGCGTTGGCGGCGTCGTTGTCGGCATCGATCACGAGAACGTTGCGAGCGCCACCATGCAGCCGAATGGCTTCAGACAGCACCGGCATCAGGCTTTGCTGATTACGGAACGCCTGCGTCGGCTGAGCCGCCGCGATCGCTAACGCCGAGCGGATGCGCACCATCCGATCCGGGAACAGCAGCGCCTCACCGAGTGGCTGGCGACCGCCGGTAATGGCCGTGACGCTGGCCGCGCCGCCGGTCTGCCGCAGCGCCTCAATCGCCCCCAAGGCGACGGCGGCGTCGCTCTTATCCACCGCGCGGGCCAGTGCCATCAGACAGTATTCCGGTCCGGCCGACTGAGCGAAATATAAAGCGCTGGGATAGTTCTCGGGGCGAGTGTTGTCGGTTTCGCCGGGGGGCAATTCGGCTTCGCGGCGGAAATTCGCGGCGAGCCAGAGGGCAATGGCCTCTTTCAACTCCGGATCGAGGATTTGCGCCTCCTCGCAGCAGCGCATCGCCATTACGTCGTTGAAAATCGCGGTCGGGACTTCGACGTTCAGCAGCAGGTTGTCTTTCCAGTACCACACGTTCGCCATGCGCTGGCGCGAGTCCGCTCGCAGCGCCTCGGCGTCGTCGTAGTATTGCTCGGCCAGGGTGTAGAAGGCGCGGGCGGCGGATTGCTTCGATACCGAAACGGCGTCCGATGAGCTGATCTCCCGAACCGCGCTCACCATCGCGTCACGCGCCTGCGGGCTCACGTCGTCACGCACGGCGGCGGCCAGCAGATATGGCACGGCCTGCCAGTACCCGACCCGTCCAAGCGCGTCCGCAACGGCGATCTGCAAAGCCGGATCGGCCGCCTGCAGCGCCTGTGTCAGCGGATTGAGCCCCGGGTGATCGATCAGCGGCAGCGCCTTGATGATCGGCCGATGCAGCGACTTCCGCTCCGGATCGCGCAGCGCTTCCAACAGGAACGGTATCGCGAACTCGCCCGAGTCCTGCAGCGCCAGCAGGCCGTTCTCAAAACCCCGCGGAGGACCGTCGAGACGCTGAATGTTCTGCTTAATGCGGGTCGGGTCGGCCTTGATGCGCTGCTCGCCCATTCGCAACACGTCGAGCATCTCGCGCGCCGTCGCGCCGATGATCGGATGGTCCGCCAATTGCCCCAACGTTACCGAACGCCGGCGATCCCGATCAGTGAATTCAAGCAACGCGACCGGATCAACGCCGCCATCCAGCAACGCCCGGAGATTCGCGTTGGCCACATCGAAGCGACCGATGCGGGCGAAATAGAACCCGTCATCCGCCTCGTTCAACTGTTCGCGACCGGTCTTGAGCAGATCGAACGCCTTCGCCGCAGCGGCGCCGAGCGCCTCCGCCTCGGCGTCCTGCTCCAGAAGCAACAACGCGCCGCTCAACTGCCCGTCGCGTTTGGTCTGCTGCTCAAAAAGGCCCAGCCTCATCGGCGTCGGATTCAACGCCAACAGCTGATCAAACGCCACGTCGGCGGTCTCAAGATCGCGGGCCAGCACCGCCTGTAGCGCCGTGGTCCATTGCGAGTAGCCGACCGTCGCGCGCCCAGTGACGAAACCGGCGTCGTCGTCCTGAGCCAGCGTGGGCACGGCGCCAAGCGCCATACCCATCAGCATGCACGTGTGAATCAATGAAACTCGCCGGCGGGGTAGTCGCATTACAGACTCCAGCGGTCCGCGCCCCATTGCCTGCGGTCGGAGCGCGACCGGCGTCTTGGGCTGGTGTAATATCCGGCGGGAATTATAGCGCGGCGCTAATTCAAGTCAAACCGCTTCCGGCGCGGCTCCCGCCCTGCGCCGCGCTTACCGATCTACAAGGTTCAGCCAGTCAATCACGAGAAACTCGAAGCGGTTCGCCAACAGCGCGACGCGTCCCATCACCGTAAAGCCGAAACTGGCGCCGAAGGTGATCATCAGCACCCAGATTCCGAGGCGCGCCACGCGGCCGACAACGCCCTTGTGTTCCACTGAGAAGAAGAAGTACACGATGCCGCAGATCACGCTCAACACCAGCAGGATGTTGTTCATCGACTTGTAGAACGTGAGATTGGGGGTGGCGGCGATGTCATACAGCGACACGATTGTCGTCCGCACCTGCACCAGCAGGTCGGACTCCAGGTGACCGATCAGCCGCAGACCCGCCGTGGTGCCGACGATAAACGCCAGCGGCCAGCGGGCGATCCAGCCGCCCTTCGGGGCGAGGCGCCACAACAACATCACGCCGAGAACGAGCGGCACGACGTAAAGGAAATCCGTCAACTGCCACCACGCCGCCGTCACACCGTCGCCATCGGCCGAAGCGTAATCGACAAAGCCCGACAGCAGGTTCTTGCTCGTGAGTGATGAGACCTGATCGTTGAGATCGAGACCCGGCAGGAAGTATGCCTTCGCAACGCGCGGCGCCAGCTTGGCCAGCAGGCTGCCGACGATCATGTCCCAAAACGCGACCGTCATCCAATACGCCGCCGAGATACCGACGAACGCATGCTCAGCGATCTTGTAAAGCGGGTTGTCGCGCCACAGGAACGAGAAGATTGCGAGCGTGAAGAACGCCGCGAACCACAACCCGACGGTGCGCGGGATGCTGAGGATTGGAAGTTGCGCTTCCTCCAGCTGCTGACGCGTCATCTGGTCGTAACCGGGGGTATTCTCGATGATCTGCTTCGCGTCCTTCGCTTCAACGTTGGAGTAATGCACGCCGGAAGGCAATTGAACGAAATACCCCATTGACGGGGCCCGATGACCGGACTCCGGGAGAGCCGACGCCCATCGCCAGCCAACGGCGATCGCGCACAGGCCGATCAGACACAGGACGACCAAGGTGTCCTTTTTCATGCCGCTCTCCTGCCGGCGCGGCGTTCCATGAACATGATGACGTTCCCCAAAATGATCATCGCCAGGATCGTGACGTGGGCGACCAGCTGCGGCCCCATGCGCTTACGTCCCTCACGGAACGCCTCGCGCGGCTTATCATCGGCCCCGGTTCGAAACTCCGGGTAGCGGTCGCCCAGCAGCTTTTCGTACTCCGCCGCCCCTTTGATCGCGCCCAATAGCCCGACCATTTGCGCCGGGTAGTACGGATACAGCAACGGCGCCTGCACGCCGGTACAGCCCGCCACCAGCTTCACGTTCTTCGGCGTCGTCGCGTAAAGCACCCACTCCTTTGTGCCCGGGTAACCGGCGCTGATGTTCACCACCAGGTCGAAGTCGCCCACCGAGTAGATATCGCGGGTCATCGGGATGTCGCTCAGCGCCTTCCCGGCCTTGTCCGTCGGGAACAGTTCGCGCAGGTTGGTGGCGACGTTCTTGATCACGCCCTCATTGCCAGCCTTGAAGCCGAGTTCGACGTAGTCCTCACCGTATTGAGCCTTGGGAAAGTCGGGCAGGATGTAACCGAGCGCTTCACGGGTCTTCTGCGGACCGACAGGCCACAACGCCATGAAGTAGCATTGGTATCCCTTGCGGAACGCATGCCAGGTCATCGCCCGCGCCATCGGGTCGAGCTCCGGCGCGCTCCCGGGGTCGTAGTCATAGGCGAACAGCACCCGCGGCCGACGGCCGGAAGTCGCCTTGTCCAGATCCTCGATGGCGTTAAAACCATTGGTAACCAGCGAGCCCGGAAACTCGGGCAATTCGCTGCGGATCAGCACCGGCGTCATCACCGCGATCGCCATCAGCAGAAAGATCCACCGACGGTCGAGTTCGGTCAGAAATCGCGTAAATCCCGTCACTGCTTCTCCTCGCAGTCCGCTCGCTTACTCGGCCCCGATAACGGAGCGATCGAGCCCCAGGAGTGTCTTCAACGATGTCGACGCGATACCCAGCGCGATGCCGATCATGATCGCGCGTTGCCCCGCCGTGTTGAACACGATCATCACCCATGCCGACAGTTCGGAAATCTGGAAGAACGACCAGAATCCCTCCTTGGGAAGGCCCTGCGTCAGCCAGTTGCCGGCGAACGTCTGCCCAAGCAGGATCAAAAACGCCGTCCCGAGCAGCAGTCCGGCCTCAACGTTTCGGGCACGGAACGCCCGGAACGCCGCTGACGCCACATAGAACGCGAGCATCGCGAATGTCGTCTGCTGAAGCGGGACGAAGGCGTAGTAATAGAAGAACCAGAACGGCGTCCCGTCATCATCGTATGCGCCGGTAAACGCGCCGTAAGGCTCCAGCTTGCCGGTGAGTTCGCCCACCGACACCGTCATCCCCTCGACACTGTCCGGCGCGTCCGAACCGGTGAAGATCGCCGTCTCGGCCGCCGCGCTGCCCTTATAGTCGCTCGTCGTTTCAGCAACGACTTTGTCCCCGAGTTTGATTTCGTACTTCGTGTCCGGCTCCAGCTTGCCGGCGCGCAGCTTCAAAGCGTAGTCAGACTTGCCGGATTTCTCGACATCGACCATCGCGATCGACGCGCCTGACGTCAGTTCGGCGGTGGCGCCCTGCTTCGGCGGAGCCCCGATCTTGAACATGCCGAACGCGATCATCGCGAGAAAACACCCGACCGCGATGATGCTGTAGCCCCAACCCGAGTGCTGCTTGTAGATCTTCTCGCCGTGCGTGAACAACAGATTGCCGGCGCCGAGGATCATCGCGACCGCCGCCAGAATGTTGAAGTGCACAACGGCGACGTTGGCCAGGTCGCCGAGAAACGGCACAAAATAGTGCACGACCATCAGCAGGCCGACGGAGAAGACGATCAATAAGGGTACTGTGCGCTTCACGCCCGAAGTCTCCCGATGCCGCTCGTCGCGACTACGCCTTTGAATCCAGCAGATCGTTCAGCAGCCAATCCTGCACGTCGCCCAGCCAGCTGTGCTCCCCTTGAAACGCGGCGACAGCCGTTGCGACAAGCACGCCGAAGCACAGGACGATCATCGCCACGAGCTTGCCGATGTCCTGCCCTTTCAAGCTGCCCAACTGCTGCGGATCGCCGGACAGATACGCCGACGCCGCGAAGAACTCTTCACCAATCAACGTGTAGTCGCAAGCCGCCACGAAGAACGGCAGCTGCGCGGGCTGAGCCGTGCCGGCGACCTGGATGGCGCCGAGCATGTTGCCGGTTTCCGCCAGAATCAGCGATTCCGCGAAGAACGCGCCCATGTAGAAACACGCCGCCGGCTTTTCGCGCACCATCGTGCCGGTCACCGCCGCGACATAGCCGAACTGCTCATCCGTCGTGTAATAGACCTTTTTCTCGTCGTACGCGTCGGGTCGGCCGGCGTCGAGGTAGTTCGCCTGAACCGTTTCGCGCGACGCCGTCATTACCAGCGATTTCGATGTCGGCACTTCCAGATTCGCGTCATGAGTAGCCGCGACACGCGCCACACGCCCAAGAATGATGACGCCGGCGACCGTCTGAATGTCGTTCATGTCCTGAATGCCGGGCACGAACAGGATCGGCTTACCCATCTCGGTGGCCCGGCCGACCGCCTCATCAACCGCTTCGAGGCCCGCGATCTTTCGGATCGTCAACGCCACGCCACGCCGCGCCAGACGGATGTAGAAAATGATGGCGGCGCTGATGATCAGCACCAGCGCCAGCAGCCCGATCCGACGCGTGTGAAACCACTCGCCGGTCGGCTTAACCGAATTGCTTTCGAACTCGGCAACGACTTTGCCATCGGCGTCCAGCGCCTTCAGGCGGTATGCGTATTCAACGCCGCGCGTGACGAGGTCGCGATCGGAGACCTTCATCCACGCCCCGCGAGCCGCGGTCGATGACAACTGGCGCCAGCGACCGCTCGTGTCCGCCAGCTTGCGCCGCTCGACGTCGTACTGTGCCGCTCCCGGAACGTTCCGCCAGAACAGGACGACCTCAGAGCCGTCATCGTTCGGGTTGTTGACCGCGGAGAAAGGTGGCAGACGATCGAGTAGCGCCGTAGTTACCAGGCCTGCCTGCCTGTCCTGTTCGACAATCAATGCAGGCCGCTTCGACGCGTCGTGCTCGCGAACGACCGCCAGGTTCGCGCCCAAGGCCGCGTCCCAAAACTCAGCCGGGAGACCCTCAGACCCGATCAGCTCTTTCGCTTCAAGGATTCGCCGGCGATAGCGTTCGCCGCTCTCGATGTGATCCACCAGCATCCAGCCGGCGCGGACTTTGTCGTCCGTAATCTTCTTGCCCGCGAACGGCGTCCCCGAGCCGACCTGACCCGCCGCCACGACGGCCAGCAGCGGAGCGATCAGCGCCGCGGCGAGCCCGCCGCGCGACAGCGTCATGGGGAAAGTGACAAAGCGGCCTTCCATACCGGCTCCCTATCCGACGTTCCGTTCAATCGGGGATGCGGCGGCGGCCTCGTCGCGCGGCGCAGGCGACCGGTCCAGGTCGTCCGCGGCGGCCTCAAGGCGGCGACAGAAATACTCGACACTGCCGCGTCGATCAAGGAACCGGGCAAATGTCTCGTATTCGTCCGGTTTGAAGATGAGCTGGGCGACGGGCTGGGTGAAGACGAGGGCCTGACTGGCCAGAAAGTTCAGGTTGTGGCTGCATTCCAGCCCGATCAGAGCCGGCGTCGAAAGCCCGCGGCGGGCGATTGCGGCGGCCAGACGGTCGACCAAAGCCGTTTCCTGATCAGTGGGGGCGAATTCCCCGGGCTCAACCGCAAAAGCGTGTTTCAGCCATCCGAACAATCGCTCGCCTTCCATCGAATCGCCGTCTGAACCGACCGCCAACGCGCGTTGTACCCGCCTCGCGCCCCCCGATCAACCGGCCAATCGGCTCACCAGAGGGGCGCGCACCATGCGATGGCCGGCGCTTACCCGGCGGTAACTTGGTCAGGCGGGTCAACAAGGGGCGCCGCCAGCATTCAGCGAGCGCGTTTCGTGTGCCACTGCCGTCTCGGCAGTGGTTCCCAAGTGAAGTGGGTGGGGATGAGTGCCCGGCGCCGGGCGCCCCACCCTGAAGCGCAGCGCACGGGTGGGGGACTGACGGGCATGACGCCGGGCGCGCCCTGCCTTCGTGGAGTGCTACCTGCTTCCGCTCGGCCG
>JAGQOO010000099.1 GCA_020427345.1 Phycisphaerales bacterium
AGTCACAATCCGGCGCGGAGGAAGAAGTCGATGCTTCGCGCGGCGCGGAGAGTCGCATGAACCTCGAACTCGCTGACGCGCATGGCTATGCGCTGCCCGATCCACACGGCGACCGCGTGCTGATCGAATACCGCAAGACGTCAAAGCTCGCCGCTAATCTGCCCCGCAAGAGCGGCGCCGCCCGCAAACGCCCGCTGTAGCACGCAATGACGCCCGGCGGCGCTCAAGAAAACAAAGAAAGGGCGCGGCCGGAAAACCCGACCGCGCCCGCTGAATCCGCTCAACCCCAACGAGCCGCCTAGAACAACTCCGCCTCGTCCTCAAGCTCCTGCCGCGTCGGGTCATAACGATCAAACGCGCGCACGCGCTCGATCACACGGCCGTCGGCCGGGTTCAGGCACACCGCGACCGAACTCTGCTGCGTTCGCATCCGGTAGCCCTCTTTCTGGCCCTGCCGCTGCTCGATGTTCTCGTCAAACCGCACATCCAGCAGAACCGCGCCGGTGGTGAAGTCCACATCGCTGCGCACTTCACGCCCGCTCGAATCGGTCTCGCCGGTCTTGATCTTCCGCACGCCGCCAATCACTTCACCTACCGCGACGTCGAAGCTCTCCTTGATCCAGCGCCCTTCGAACCACTTCCACACATCGAAGCGGGCCGTGCCCTTTGACGCGTTCTCGGCGGCGAGGAAGAAATGCGTCAGCGGCGGCACCGTCACGGGCTCGCTCGGAATCGACCACTCGCCCGAAACGAGCAACTTGCGCGCGTCCTCGGCGTCTTTCAGCGCCTTGTCCTGTTCGGCATATCGATTCCACAGCACGACGCGCAGCCGATAGCGATACGTCTTACCCGGCGTGACCGTGTCGTCATGGAACCACAACGCTTCGGTGTTCTTGTCATCCGGACGCGTGACGAACGGCTGTTCGGCCACACGCGGCGTAGGGCCGGCCTGCGTACCGGCGCGGCTCTCGGCGAACTTGATCAGTTTCCTAGCGCGCTTCTGGAACAATGGCGGCGCGCCATCGCCGGCCTGAACGACTTTGCGGGCCGCCTCGATGGCCGCGGCGTACTCCTTGGCGCGCATGTGCTGACGGGCGGTGTTCCAGTCTTCAATGGCCTGCTTGCGAGCTTCCTTCTTGGGATCTCCGCCAGACGGGCCGGCATTGCGAATGCCACTGCCTCCGCCAGGTATTGTCGGCCCCGAACCGCCGCCTCGGATACCGCGCCCTCCCCTCACGGTCGGGTTGCTCGGCGGCGCGACGATCGGCTGTCTAGGTCCTTGCGCCGGTTCGTTGATCTTCGGGCCCTCATCGACCTCTTCTTCTTCGTCATCCACAATCGGCAACCCATCCAGCGGCGGCAGTTCCCACTCATCCCCGCCGCGCACCACAAAGAACGGCGGCTGCATGATGCGCTCCTGATCCGTCTTGATCAGTTGCAGCGCTGCCGCGACCTCCGGCTTGTTCAGGTAGCGCTTCACGCTCGGGTCGTAGGCGATGTCGGGCAAGTCCACTTTTGGCATCGCGTCGCCGGGCGTTACGTCGGCCCATTCCGACCATTCGCCATTGGCGAGCAGCTCCTGCCGCTGCGCTTCGGTGCGAACGACATAGGGCTTCGCGCGGTACTGCGCATAATTGGCGTTCAAGAACTCCTTTTCCTGCGCGCCTTTCTCGTAGTACGCGCCGACCGTGACCCACGGCGTCTCGCGCGTCTTGATTTCGCTACCGGGTTCAGGCGCTGGAGAGCCGAACGATGGGGTTGGATCCTGAAAGCCGCGCCCGCCGGGAACCTGCCGAGGTCCAATGTTGATGAGCCCGCCGCCGGTTGATCTCCCGCCCGGCCCACGACCGGTCAGCAGCCCCGGCTGCTGGAATCCCGCCTGCGGCGCGCTGCCATCGATCTTCAGCGGATCGGGAATCACCACGCTACGGCCCGCGCGCAACTCAAGCCCCATCGGCGGCATCGGCGTCGCGAGCACGAGTTGTTTGCCGGCTTCGGACGACTGTTCCAACCCCGGCACTTCGATCTTCCGCCCGAACTCCGCCGCGCGGGCGAGGACGGGAGGAATGGCCGGCTTATCCGTGTCGTCGCTGGTCAGAATCCCTTTGTCCTGCCGCTTCCGAAGTTCGGTCGCGTATGGCTCGACGGTAAACGGATCAGCCTTCGCGTTCTTTACGGCGCTGTCCAGCGTCCGCGCCGAGGCCAGCACCGATTCCGCGATCTCCCCGGCGGTCACGTCTTTGCCGTCCAGTTTGGTCGTGTGCGGCGTGGCGATCAGGTATCCCCAAGCGAGGTAGAGCACGAACAGCACCGCTCCGCCGAGGACCATTTTTTCAACGTGCGCTTCGAGAAAAGCGACGATCTTACCTACCATGATTCAGCTCCTTGTCCTCGTTGCTATTCCGTCTTGATGCCGAGAATCTCTTTGACCGGCGCCGGCATCAGCGGCGCATACGTCGCCCGCAACATGTAGAGCTCAAACGTCATCGTCGCCTGCACAACCGGGTCCGGCCCGTAGAAGTAGCCGGCGGCCAGCGCGGTGTCGCGATCGACACTCTGTATCCGCATGTCAACGAGCTGGAACAGGTTCTTCTTGCTCATCGCATCGACAAAGTCGTTGATGTAGCGCTGATCCAAAACGAGAATGACTTGCACCTGCAACACGTCGTACAGATCATTGCTGCTGCGCTCTGTGAATGTTTCCATCGTCTCGGGCGGGCTGCCCGACAACTGGCTCGGGAACGTCAACTGGGGCTGATCCATACCCGGCGCGCCGCCGCGACCACCGCCCCCCCGGCCCGCATTGTTGTCGGTCGCCCGCTTGTAGCCGAGGATGAAGATGTTCTTCAGATGTTTGATCGGCATGTTACCGACGTACGGGTCCTCATCGCCGAGTTTGCCGGCGGCCTGCTGATTCATGTTCCCGATCGCGTCGACGATGTCGCGCTGCGCCCAATACCCGACCTGCGCCTGCCAGAGATCAAGCTCGGACGGCGCGACCGTGCGGTCGGTAATCGGCGCGAGGTGGAACGACGAAGCGCCTTCCTCCATCTGGCCGGTACTGGTCGAACCACCCCCGCGGCTTCCAAACCCGCTCATTGTCGCGGGCCCGTCGCCGGTCGGGCCGATGTACAGCTGCATGTTGCGGGCCTTGGCGACCTGCGCCCGCAGTTGCGGGTTGTATTTCGGCTCGGTGTTGGTCCCTGTCGACATCCCGCCGCCGCGTGCGCCCAGCAGCCCGCGTCCCGGACCAAACGTCGTGGCGGCCAGCGGACCGCCGGCGGTCGGAATACGATTTGCGATTGACTCCTGGGCTTCGCCACCCTCGGACGCTTTGTCCTGTTCGGCCAGGACCAGGTCATCGACGTTGCGCTGTTCTTCCTCGATGTCGAACTGCGTCGGCAGCGTGTCGGCGTTGATCAGCGTCGGCAACTGTGCCATGCGCCGCTTGTACTCCTCCGCGAACGCGAACGCCGTCGCCTGCGACAGCACGCGCGGGAAGACGTCCGCCATCAGCGGCGCGCGGCCGTTGATCTCCGCGGCCGTCGCCAGAGTCGCCTGATAGGCGTCCTCAAACTGCTTGCCCTTGGCGGCTTCCGCGTCGATCACCGCGCGGTTGCGCGGCTTGCCTCTGAGCGTGTTGATTTCGGCGGCTCGAAGTTCGCCGAGCTTTTTCTTCATTGCCGCGTCGACGCTAGTGTCCGACATGCCCATGACGGCGTACACAATGGCCGCGATCGCGACCGCGCCCGCCGTCAGCGACAACCAGAACGTCTTGATGAAACCGAGTATGTGTCCCATTGGTCGTGCTCCTGTCGATTGACGCGATCAGCCCTGTCCCGGCGCCTTGTCGGCTTCTTCCTTGCCCGCGTTCGGGTCTTCACCCAGCTTCAGCTTGAACCCGAATGAAAAACGATGGTCGGTCTTGATCGGCTCTCCGGTAACGGGGTCGGTGACCTCCGCGTTCATGTCCGGTGACGGGCCGCCGGAGAGCATCATGCCGCGCCCCCCGCCACTGGCCTGCGACGGGTCGACCGACACGGGCGTGACGGTTAGAGCGGCGAGGTTCTTGCCCTTGGCGAGCGCCGGCGCTTTCTCGTCCTCATCCGGCATGTAGAAGCCGAGGCCCTTCTGCTTGGCGTACTCGCGCAGCGCCGGGAAGTACTCGTTTTCGATGACGGACGTGACATCGGAGGCGCGGGCGCCGTACGTCAGGCGGCCGCGAATCTGCACATAAAAGCCCGGATCGCCGGTGGCGGATGTGTCGTCGCTGCCGCCGCCGCGGCCCGAGGGACCACTGAATCCGCCGCCCATGCTGTTGCCCTGCGGCGATTCGTCCTGCCGCACAAAGCCGTCAATTCCCTTATGGAACTCGATGTCAACCGAATCGAGATAGAACTGCTTGCGGTCGTTGCGCGGCTTTGACTTCGCCAGCGCCTTCATCTCCTCGGGTGTCTTGATCGCGGCGACATCCGGGTCAACCGGAAGTGATTCAGTCACCATCGTCATGATTCGCGGGATGAGACCGCGCTTGTCCTGCAACTCGAAGATCTTCTTGATGTTCTCTTCTTTAGCGGTCGTGTCGGTCGCGACCTGGTTGAACTCCTTCGAAAACTCGGCGGCCGTGCTGATGATCCGCTTCGCCTCGGCGCCGGCCGACTTGCTCGCCTCGGTTTCGAGCGCGTTCTTGTCCATCGTGCTGCGCGCCTGCGGGATAAACGCCCCGACGAGCAAGGCGGCGGCAGCGGCGGCGAAGATCGGCTGCTTCTTCCGCCACGCGGCGACGCGGGCGAGTTCCGGCGGCAGCAGGTTCGACTCGATCTTGGTGACGCCGAGCCCCTGCAACGCCAGCCCGTAGGCCGCCGCGAAGCTCATGATGTTCTCGGTGAACTGCGGCGCGTTCGCGGTCTGCGACGCGTTGATGTGGTTGAACTTCTCCAGCTTGGCCACGCCGCCGTCGACCGACAGGTTGTTTTCGAGGTACTTCTGCAAGCCCGGCAGGCGGAACGCGTTTCCGCAGGCCAGCACGTTGCGGATCGACACATCGCGATGGGTCTGGGAGTAGAAGCCGAGGGAGCGTTGAATCTCGGCGACGAGTTCCGCGAACACAGGACGCATCGACTGGAAGATCTGACGGGCGTATTTGCTCGTGGCGGCGGTGCGCTTGAGGTTTTCCGCCTTCGCGAACGACAGCTTGAACGCCTTGATCAGCGCTTCGGTGAAGTTGTTGCCGCCAAGCGGGATATTGCGCATCCACGCGCTGTTCGGCTCGATGATGATCAAGTCCGTGTTCTGCGCGCCGACATCGACAATCACCGTCGCCTGGCCTTCGGCCAGGTCCGCCGCCTGGTCAAAACGGCAGAAGTTGTACAACGCCGATGGGATCGTCTGCACCATCGACGGCGTGATCTTGATCGAGCCGTAGAAATCGAGCTGGCGGCGGACGAGATCGCGCCGCATGGCGAAGATGCCGACCTCGATGTCCGGCGAATCTTCATCCTGAAACACTTGGTAATCCCAGACGACGTCCTCAATGTCGAACGGGATCTGCTGGCTGGCCTCGAACCGGACGATCTCCGGAATCTTCTTGGCCTCGACAGGCGGGAGCTTGGTAAAGCGCGAAAAGGTCTGCTGGCCGGGCACGCCGATGACGAACTTGTCGCCCTGCCACTCATTGCGCTCGGCGAATTTGTCGAGCGCCGCGCGGATCAGTTCGTCCGTATCGGCGTCCGGCTGAGACAGCAGCTTCGGGTGCTCGATCAGATCAAACGCGACCAGCTCAAACTGGTCGCCGCCCGTCGGTCGCAGGCGCACCGCCTTCAGTGCGCATTGGCCGACCTCAATGCCCCATACGGCGTTGGTGGAAGCCATCGCTCGCTCCTTTTCGCGATGTCTGCGCGCGAGAGCCCGGCGTGGACTCGTACACGCGCTGTAAGCCGGGTTGTGAGGGTCATCGCGTTCCGAGACGGTCTCTTGCGCGTTGCGATTCGGCTTCGCCGAGTTCGCGGCAATTGCCACGAACGCGAAACGAGAAGCTGTGCCCGACGCCGATTTGCGCGTGTAGTCCGCGCAAGCCAAAGTCGAACGACGCGACACCGAAGTTTCGGAATGCGACTGTTCCGCCGAGTGCGCCTCAAATCGGCGGGCTGCCTGGGGTTTCCTTGCCGGCAGCGTCTTAGGAGGAATGATTCGCTATGAGCAACAATTAGTGCAGGCAATACGCCATACACGACGCCGCGATTGGCTCAGGCCCGTTTTGCCGGAAGGCGGGTGAGCTTCAGGTTGTGAGGTGGTCCGCTTTCGCCGGTCGGACCTCCTTTCGTTTGGCGGGGCGCGGCCGAAAACAGAACGGCACGCGCGGCCTTTGGCGCTGCAAGCGCCTCTTCATTGAACGTAACGCGGAAAAAGGTGAAGTCAAACGAAAATCGGGAGATTTCTGACGCCGTTTCGTCATTTTGACATGACGAGACAGCCGGTGACGGCAATCCGCACCGCGGATTTTGCGCTACTTTGCCCCGAGCTCCCGCCCGCGCTCGGTGGCGGCCCGCACGGCGTCCGTCATGAGACGGCGAAAGCCGGCGGTTTCGAGGACCGCCAGCGCGGCCTCAGTCGTGCCTCCCGGCGACGTCACTTTCAGTCGGAGTTCGGTCGCGTCGTCGGGCGACTCGGCGAGCAACCTGCCGGCGCCAATCACCGTCTGACGGGCGAGGCGCCTCGCGGCGTCGTTGGGTAAGCCAGCGTTCCGCCCCGCCTCCGCCAATGCCTCGGCAAGCAGAAACACATACGCCGGGCCCGAGCCCGAAACCGCCGTCACGGCGTCGAACGAGTCTTCGGGCAGAGTCAGAGTTTCGCCACCCGCGGCAAGCAGCGCTTCAGCAGCGTTGAGGTCGTCCGCCGTCGCGCGCGGGCCGGCACACAGGACACTCATCCCGGCGCCGACGAGCAAAGGCGTATTCGGCATCACGCGGATGACCCGGGCGCCAGTCGGCAAGTCGGCGGCGATCGTCGCGATGGGCGCCCCAGCCGCGATCGAGACAACCAGTGTCTTCGCCACATCCAGTTCATCTCGCAAAGACGCCAGCGCCTGCACCATCATCTGCGGCTTTACGGCGAGCACGAGCGTTCGCGCGTTTCGCGCGACGATCGCATTGTCCCAGACCACCTCAACGCCCAATTCGCGCACCGCCGCCTGCCGCTCGGCATCCGGCTCCGACACGATCACATCGCTCGCCGCGCAGTGTTTCGCGCGCAGCGCCCCCGCGATGATCGCGGTCGCCATGTTGCCGCCGCCGATGAAGCCAAGCGTCTTCATTGTGACGCTCGAAGACTGTTCGCGTCGCGCGTCCAGTCGCTCTTTCCGCCGGACTTGTGTTCCAACTGCACCGGACCGATGACGATGTCGCGACGAACGGCCTTGCACATGTCGTAAATCGTCAGCGCGGCGACGGACGCCGCGACCAGCGCTTCCATCTCGACGCCGGTGCGGCCGATCGCGCGGGTTTCGGCGATCACGCGCAACGCGTCGGGGGGGGCGACATCGATGCGCACGTCGACATGTTCTGACGAAATGCCGTGACAAAGCGGAATCAACTCGGCGGTGCGCTTGGCGGCCTGAATGCCGGCGATCCGAGCGGTCGTGATCGCGTCGCCCTTCGGCAGGGCCTGCGCTTGCAGGCGCTCGAGCACTTCGGCGCCGACGGTCACGAGGGCAGACGCGACAGCGCGCCGATTTGTCACTGACTTCTCGGAAACGTCCACCATGTGGACTTCGCCCTTTTCATTCATATGAGAGAACTGGTCCACTGCGCTATGCCTCCGATCGAACGGTCGAAAATGATCGCCCGCACTCCGGGCAACGCGGCTCGGTCAGGCCACGCAGGCTGTAGCCGCAGGCCGAACACACTCCTCGCTTATTTGACCACAACCGCCACACGAACTCATAGGCAGCCACTGCAATGGCAAGCGTCATCCCCAAGACCCCAAGTCGGAGGCTCGCGGAGTGCACTGTAAATACTCCCGGGCTCCGGGGCCGATCAGGATCATATGGCGTCACGTATTTAACGTAGCGCCAGCCGATTCGGCCCTGCTCGATGAACAGGCCCTTGTGATAGTTTGGCGCGGCATACCAACTCGCCACCCACAACCCGATCAGCGCGATCGCGCCGACAATCCCGATCGTCCGAATGTAGGGCGCGCGCACGCTTTACCTTCTCCGCTTTGAGCCGGTGGGGCAGGCTTCCAGCCTGCCTTCTGACTCGGCAGGCAAGATGCCTGTCCCACACAGAACCTCATGTGTCTCTGGGGCGCAGTACGAAGCCTACATCGTTTTCCACAACCCGATGCAATTACCCTCCGGGTCCTGAATCCACGCGAACCAACCCATTTGCGGGACTTCCTGCTTCGGCACGATGCACTTGCCACCGAGCTTCTCCGCTTCGGCGAGCTTGGCTTCAATGTCGTCCACCTGGACATACACCGTTACGTAATTGTGCGGCTCGTGGCCGATGGCGTTGATGTGGCCGCCGATCCCCTGCCCACCCTGAGGCGCGACCATCGCGGCGGGGCCGTACTCCTGGTACTGCCACTCAAACAGGTTGCTGTAGAACGACTTGAGCTTGTTGATGTCCTTCGCGCCGATTTCGAAGTGAACAACCGGATGGGCCATTGGCGGAACTCCTTTGGTTTGTTTCACAACCCTTTGATGACCGGCGCGCGAGGGGGACTGCCACGCGCCGCGACAATGCCGATGACAACGCCGGTGATCGCCGCCGGCGCCATCACCGAAAGATAGTCCCTTCCCATGCCGAGAGCCACCAATCCGGACATGCCGAGGCAAATGACGAGGGCGATCGGAACCGTGACCGACGCCCGCGGTCGCCGCCCGCGAAATCGCGTGACAATCACGGTCGCGATAAGCCCCATCACGGCCATGACGAGCGCCAACTCGCGCAGCCGACCGGCAGAATATCCGAGGATCAACGCGGATACGACTCCCTGAGCGGCGCAGCAGAGTGTGCCGATGATGAGCGTCAACAATAGTCCGATTCGTCCCATGCCAACCGATTCCCCGAGGCTGCCAGCCAGTCGGATCTCTCAAAGGACGGCGACGCCTGCCCCCCTTATACTGCCGATCATGAAGGTCAATCTTACCGAAGCGTTCGCCGGCTTTCACGAATACTGGTCGCCCCGCGTCGCCGCCGAGCTCAACGGCCAGCAAATCCGGCTTGCCAAGCTGCGCGGCGAATTCGTCTGGCACAAGCATGATGACGAAGACGAGATGTTCCTCGTCCATCGCGGCCGGTTGACGCTCGAGTTTCGCGATCGTACGGTCGAACTCGGCCCCGGCGAATTCCTCGTCGTGCCGCGCGGCGTCGAGCACCGCCCCGTCGCGGTCGATGACGTCGAAGTCATTCTCTTTGAGCCGGCGACAACGCGCAACACCGGCAATGTCGTCAACAAACGCACAATCGCGCAGCCCGCGCGCCTCGATCCGCAAGCGGCGCAATAACGTATGGGCGTAAGACTGACTATTCTGGGCAGTGGCACGTCACACGGCGTGCCGATGATCGGCTGTGAATGCGCCGTTTGCATGTCCGATGATCCGCACGATCACCGCACGCGCTGCAGCGCCGCGTTCACGTTCAACGACCATACTTTGCTGATCGACACGGCGCCGGAACTGCGCCTGCAATGCCTCGCGAACGACATTCGCGTCGCGCACGGCGTAGCATATACGCATCACCACGCCGACCACGTCGTCGGCCTCGATGATGTGCGGCGCTTCAACTGGCTGCTGCAAGCGGCGTTTCCGGTCTATGCCGAAGCGCCGACGATGACCCGCCTGCGGCAGATGTTCGAATACGCGTTTGTCAACGATCCGACTTATCCGAGCGCGAAGCCGGAGCTCGATCCGCGCCTGCTGGATGGTCCATTCGCGTTCGCCGGTCGCGACGTGATTCCGATCCGGATCATGCACGGCCCATTGCCGGTAGTCGGGTTTCGCGTGGGCGCGGTCGCGTATCTGCCGGATTGCAATCAGATTCCGTCCGGGTCGCGCGCGGCGCTGGCGGATTTGGACGCGCTCGTGCTGGACGCGCTGCGCATCCGCCCGCATCCGACGCATTTCAATCTGGAGCAGGCTGTAGAAACGGCGGAACAGATCGGCGCGGCGCGGACATACTTTACGCACATTGCCCACGAACTCGGCCACGCCGCGACAAACGCGTCGCTGCCGACGGGAATGCAATTGGCCTATGATGGGTTGAGGATCGAGTCGGATTAGTAAGTGGCAATCAAACGGCGAACAGTTGACACCTTGGGCACAAGGCGCGGCTTTTCAGAAAGCACGATGGAGACAGTTGATGGTCAGGGTAGTGGCGGGGTTGATTGGTCTGGTCTCTCTAGCGGTTGCGGGCGTCGCCGGCGGCCTGACGCCGGAAGTCGCGATTCAATTCACGGGTGTTTCGGATATCGCCCTGTCGCCCGACGGCACGCGGGCGGTGTACTTGCTGAGCGTGCCGCGCGATCCGCTCGATGCGCCCGGCGATGACTATCACGAGATATGGACCCTCGGCATCGATCCGCCGCAACCGCCGCGGCGCTTGACCGCGCCAAAGGGCAATCCGTCGTCGCCGGAGTTTTCGCCCGACGGCCAGACGATCAGCTTCGTCGACCAGCGTGACGCGCACAACAAGAAGAAGCAGGTGTTCCTCCTGCCGATGAACGGCGGCGAGGCGCGCGGCCTGACGACGCACAAGGCGGGCGTTGGCGCGTATCACTGGTCGCCGGACGGTCAGTGGATCGCGTTCATCGCCAAGGAGCCGCTCAGCGAGGAAGAGCAAGCCGACAAGGATGACGGTCGCGACTGGACGATTGTCGGCGAATCGGATCGCGGCGGTCGGCTGTGGTTGACGCGCGTGTCCGATGGCGAAACGGCTCCCGCGCTCGACAGCCCACTCGTCATCCGGGATTTCTGTTGGACGCCCGACTCGCAGGGCTTCGTGATTCGCGCGACCGAGCAGCCGGGCGTGGATCAGGACATGATGTACTCTCGCCTCTACCACGCGACACGCGCAGAAAAGACGCCGACACTGGTCTGCGAGACCGCCGGCAAGCTCGGCCCATTCACGGCGTCGTCGGACGGCGCGCATCTCGCCTATCTCGGCGCGGCCGACATCAGCGACCCCCTTCCACAGACGCTATTCGTCGTCGATCTGCCGCAGGGAGAGCCGCGCAGCCTAAGTGGTGAGCGCGAGGCGTCGGGCGTCGCCCTGCAATGGCTCAGCGAAAGTGAGTTGGCGGTGTTGTGGCATGCGGGTGAGAAGTGCGTAATGGAGCGGACGGACGTCGCCAGCGGCAAATCACAACCGCTTGCCGAAGCGGAGGTCGCCATATCGCGCTTTGCGATTGCCGGCGATCATGTCATCGTTAGCGGATCCACGCCCACGACGCCGAGCGCGCTGTTCGTTTCCACGTCGGAAGGATCACTTGTAAAGGCCACATCACACAATGACGTGTTGACCGCGGATGTGGATGTCGCGCGCCGCGAGGTGATCGAATGGAAAGGCGCTGACAACTGGCCGATTTACGGCGTGCTGACCTATCCGCTCGGCTACAAAACGGGCGAAACGTACCCACTGGTCGTGTATCCGCATGGCGGGCCCGAAGGCGTAAGCCTGCTGGATTGGAGCGACCGCGCGCAGATGCTCGCGGCGCGCGGCTTCGCCGTTCTGCAGCCGAACTATCGCGGCAGCGGCGGGCGCGGCGTGCGATTCAGCAAGGGCGACCACGATGACCTGGGCGGGCGCGAGTTCGACGACATTCTGGCGGGGATCGACATGCTGGCGACGCGCGGCATGATCGATCCGCAGCG
>JAGQOO010000009.1 GCA_020427345.1 Phycisphaerales bacterium
CGCGCCGGGGACGATCGGCACGCACGATGTCGAGCGGCTTTATCAGGCCATGCAAAGCGTCAGGATTTCGGCCCCACCGACGGACTGCCTCGCGCCAATTGGAGTGCGCAACCTGCTGTCCGGCTTGTTGAAGGAAGTCAAAGCCGAGTTCTTCACCGCGACAACGCGCTCGCCGGCGGTGTATCGCGGCAATCCGTTTCAGATCGAAATCGCGATCGCGTTTGGCGGGGCGCTGCCCGGCGATCAACCCGCCCGCGTGATCCGCTTCGCGAACCGCGTGCCGCTGCTGTATCAGCAGTCGGCGTGTTCGGCGTTCAAGAGCGTGCTGGAAGTGGATTGGCGGAACTACGGCGTCAGTCAGCCGGGCGGGTCGACGCCGGTGGGGCCGCTGGTGGTCATGGTGCACATGGCCAGCGTGTGGGTGCCGTTTACGTCGGAGTCGAAAGAGGCGATTGCGGATTACGATGAGATTCGCAAGGAGATGCGGCTGGCGCTGCAGGAGTGCGGCCGAAAACTCGCTTCGTACATTCGGCGGCGTCGCCGGCAACAGCTTGAAGCTGACAAGCGGAGCATTTTCTCGCGTTACATTCCCGATGTGGCGGAGGCGTTGGCGCGATTGACCGGCGCCTCGGAGGAAAAGCTGCTGAGCGAACTACAGGCGATCGCCTTGGAGCGCACATCGGAAGCGGATGTCGAACTCGACGAAGACGGCAAGCCGATCGCGAAGGTGGAAGACCCGACTGCGGGTGACGAGTCAACATTGATTGTGCCTGAGAACGAGACCCCGCCGACACCCGCGAGCGATCTGTTTGAAGAGACCGGTGGGAAAAAGCCGAAAAAGCGCCGACGGCGTTGAGCGTCTGCGCCTCTTGGCGCGGCCGATTTCATGTACAATGAAACTCCTATGACACAGAAAAAGAGGCTCCAGGAACTGGTTCCGCCGATCGATCTCGCCGAGTTTGAGACACATTTGCTGATTCGGCCGGTGCGGATGGACGATTTCGACGCTCTGGTTGCCCTCCAGGAGCGGTGCTTCCCGGGCATGGTGACCTGGAATCTGGAGCAGATCGAAAGCCAGCTCCGCATCTTTCCGGAGGGGCAGGTTTGCGTGGAGTATGACGGCCAGTTGGTGGCGTCATCGAGCAGCCTGATCGTTGACTTCGACCTGTATGAAGCCTGGCACGATTGGAAGGTCATCGCCGACTCCGGCTTTATCCGCAATCACGACGATCATGGCGATACGCTCTACGGTATCGAGATGATGGTCGATCCGGAGTTTCGCGGCCTGAAGCTGGCGCGACGCCTGTACGAAGCGCGGAAGCAGATCGCGCGGCAGCACAACCTGAAACGCAGCATCATTGCCGGCCGGATTCCGGGCTTTGGTCAGTACTCCGACCAGATGGGAGCCACGGAATACGTCGAACGCGTCGTCGCGAAGAAGCTGTTCGACCCTGTGCTGACCGTACAACTGTCCAACGGCTTCGCGTTGCGCGGCCTGATCCCCAACTACCTGCCCGGCGATGAAGCGTCGCGCGGATACGCGACATTCCTCGAGTGGATCAACCTCGACCACGCGCCTGAACCGCACCGGCGTTTTCAGGCGGTCACGAGCGTGCGCTTGTGCCTGGTGCAGTACATGATGCGTCGCGTCGCGGATTTCGACGAGTTCGCCAAACAGTGCGAGTTCATCGTCGATGTCGGTTCGGACTACAAGAGCGACTTCGTTGTCTTTCCCGAACTGTTTACGACGCAACTGCTCTCGCTGATTCATAGCGAGCGTCCGGCGCTGGCCGCCCGCAAGCTCGCCGAGTTTACTCCGCAGTATCTTGACCTCTTCGGCGATATGGCGATTCGCTACAACGTCAATATCGTCGGCGGCTCACAATTCGCCGTCGAAGGTGACGACCTGTTCAACATTTCGTACCTGTTCCGTCGGGATGGGACGATCAAGAAGCAATACAAGATCCACGTGACACCGAACGAACGCCGCTGGTGGGGCGTCACGCCCGGAAACAGCGTCGAAGTGTTCGATACTGATCGCGGCAAGGTCGCGATCCTGATCTGCTATGACGCCGAGTTTCCGGAGCTGGCGCGGGTAGCCGCCGGCAAGGGCGCGAAGATCCTGTTCGTTCCGTTCAATACGGACGAGCGCTACGGCTATCTGCGCGTGCGGCATTGCGCCCAGGCGCGGGCGATCGAAAATCAGATGTACGTCGCGATCGCGGGCTGCGCGGGAATGATGCCGTTCGTGGACAACGCCGATATGCACTATGCCCAATGCGCGGTTCTCACGCCGTCGGACTTCCCGTTTGCGCGTGATGCCGTCGCGTCCGAGAGCATGCCGAACATCGAGACGATCGTCGTGCACGACGTTGATCTCGAACTGCTGCGCCGCAACCGCATCGATGGTACGGTGCGCCCGTGGACGGATCGTCGCAAGGATCTCTACACGGTTCGCTACAACGATCCCGAGCACGGGCCGCAGGAGGTCTAGGCGCCGATGGCGCGCTCGACCGGTAGCGCGTCGCTGAGCCGGCGCCTGTTGTTCGCCGCGCTGTATTTCAGCGAAGGCGCGCCGATCGGCTACCTGTGGTGGGCGATGCCCGCGCGGCTGAAGGACGCAGGCCTCCCGGATGACCAGATCGCCGCATTGATTGCGACGCTGGCGTTGCCATGGGCGTTCAAGTTCCTGTGGGCGCCGGCAATCGACGCGCTACGCGGCCGCTTCTGGGGTTATCGCTGCTGGATCACGCTCGCCCAAGTCATGATGGGCTTGACGCTTCTCCCGTTTGCGTTTGCCCCCTTGAACTCATTGCTCGATTGGGTCGGGTTGCTGCTGATCGCGCACGCGTTCTCGGCCGCCACACAGGATGTCGGCATCGACGCGCTCGCGATCGCGTCGGTCGAGGAGGAGGAGCGCGGCCGCGTCACCGCCTGGATGCAGGGGGGTATGCTGCTCGGCCGCGCGATCTTCGGCGGGTTGGCGCTCAAGGCCGAGGCGTGGATCGGGGCGGAAAACGTCGTGGTGACGTTGCTCGGGTGTATCTGGTTTTCGATGATCGTCGTGTGGGCCGCGCCCGCCGCCGCCGCGACTGATGAGCACACTGGGCGCGGAGTGGTTCATCGCTTCGCCCGCGCGCTGACCGTGACGCTCGCGCGCCGCAGCACCTGGGTCGGGCTGGTGATTGCGGCGACTGCCGGAGCAGGCTTTGAAGCGACATGTGGGCTGATCGGCCCGTTCCTGAAGTCGCGCGGTGTCGCGTCGGGCGATGTGGGGTTGTTTCTTGCCATCCCGGCTATCGCCGGGCTTGTTCTCGGCGCCGTGATCGGGGGCTGGGCGGCGGATCGGGTCGAGCGCCGGCGGCTGGTGGCCTGGTCCGTCATCGGTATCGCCGCCGCAGTGGGCGTGTTGTGGATGGCGGACGTTTCGCTGGCGCGATCGGCCCTGTCCGACGTGACGGTCACAGATACGCTGACACTCGCGCATCTCATGCTGATGGCCGCCGCGATTCCGGTCTACATCGGCGCCGGGACGCTCACGGCGTCGAGTTATGCGCTGTTTATGGACCTGACCGAGCCATCCGCCGGCGGAACGAGCTTCAGCGCTTTCATGGGCGCGACGAATCTGTGCGAGTCATGGGCCGTGGCGCTCGTCGGCGTACTGCTGGCGCGAAACGTCGACTATTCGGTGGCGTTTGTGGTCGCGGCCGTCGCCTCGCTGGTCGCGCTTGTGGCGCTGCGAGTGCTGCGCATGCCGGCTCATTTGGACGAGGGTGGCTCTGTGCGAGCCGAGGAGACATCCACGCGCTCGGTGGGTTCGCGCAGTCGGTAAATGGCTCCACTCGAGTCGAAGTACGCCTTTTCAAAAAACGCTTCATCGCCGAATTTGGCAAGCGCCGCCGGCGACCACTGCTCTCGCTCGATTTCGCCAACGTACACGTGCGTGGCGCCGTGCCTGCGTAGCGTTTCCGCGGCCGACCGCGCGTCATCGCTTTCGGCCAGCGCATGTCGAGTCTCGCGCAGCGCCGCTTCGCGCGCGGCCTCGTCCTTCGGATAGAACACCATCGTGTCCGCGTCGAGAATCGTCACCGCGAGTCGACGATTGGTGAGCTGCGCCAAGTAAACCCGCTCTGGATCGCACGCCGGTTGGATTACCGCGTCGGCTGGCGTTTCGTCGCGCAGATACGCGGTCATGCCGGCTTCGGCGAGCGCGAGTTCGGCGCGTTCCGGCAGCAGGCGCGCCAGTGGGCCAGTTGGCGGCGCCCAGCGCCGAATCGCCGCGATAGGCGTTTGAAGAAAGCCAACCGCCGACCCAGCCGCAATGACC
This sequence comes from Phycisphaerales bacterium, assembly GCA_020427345.1. GTDB lineage: Bacteria > Planctomycetota > Phycisphaerae > UBA1845 > Fen-1342 > DSPM01. The sequence continues at coordinate 4,328 of JAGQOO010000009.1, forward strand.
ACGAACACGCCGGCGGTAGCCAGATTTCGCCAAACGCCGCGCGGCAGCCACGTGTTTGGCAGCAGACCGCGGGTTTGAGCGGGTTCACGCCAGAACGCAAGCGATGCGAGCATGGCCGCACATGCCTGCGTGAGCAACATGATCCGGTGCCCGAAGTCGTTGTATGTAAACGTGCTGTGAAACGTCACGAAACCGGCTACGGCGACAATGGCGCAGAGTAACAGGAACGAGAAGCCGGGATCACGCCAAACACAGCGCCATGTGCGGCGCGTCAGCAGCAGCGGCAAAATGGCCAACGCGCCGAACTCCACGATCAGCAATCGTGGTAGATCAATCAAGTTGGCCAGGGGACCGGGCGCCGTTAGCACGGGCCATGCGTCGGCGTGGAGCGGAGGCCAATCCGCCGACAGACCCTTGCCCGCGCGGCGCGACATTTCCGCGAAGCCGAGTAACAGCGGGCCGGCGAAGACCGCCATGAGCAGCGCCACACCGAGGGCGCCTCCGAGACGTCGCAGCACGGATCGGTCTTCACGAGCGTGACGGCCCGCCACATCGGATCGAAACGCGGCGATTGGCGTCCAAAGCAGCAATGCTCCCGCCGCTCCCATTGCAACCCAGATGCCCGCCCCGATCATGTTGGTCATCAGTAACGGCCCGAGCACAAACCACGCCCGGCGCCAGCCGATGCGCGATAGTAAGTACGCGCCGACGATCGCGATTTGGAGCGATTGCATGTTCTGTGGCGTCCATACTGTCTGCGTTAGCAGGTTGTGGATGCGCACGAGCGGATCGGCCCAGGCGTCGAGCGTGATCGCCATTGCCCCCTTCAGCGCCAACATGACGATGTCGAGTCCGCCAATCACCGACATGAACAGCACAGCCCACAGCGCGGCCGCGTTGCTTGTCGTCAACCGTTTGATGAACAACCACACGACGCACAGCAGACCTGCGGCGACCGTCGCCTGTTGAATGCCATACGCCAGACTGATCGAGACCGACGGGCAGACGCTGCGCAGCGTGGCCGGAACCAGATAGAAGAAGTGGTAATAGTACGTTGGTGAATCAAAGCCGTCGGCGAAGAAGATGTTCCGCAGCGGCAGCGGATGCGACTGCATCGACAGTAGCACGGCGTGGTGCTTGATGTAGTCATGCAGCGGAATCGGCAGCGCGGCCCCGCGGACGACCGTCGGCCATTGGGTGAGGACGCAGCATACGGCGAGATAGCCGACCAACGTCAGGAACAAGACTCGAAACAGCGGGCGCTCGGCGAAAGCGAGTTGCGACAGATGATCGTGGTCACCGTTTGCTCGTCGCGCATCGCGCAGCGTCACCCACCCCTGCCCGACAATCAGCAGGCCCATCAGGAAAAGCTGTAGCGTCAACGCGGCGTTGGAATAGGTCCAGATCGCGTGGAGGAAAAGTGGAGTGGTCGCGAGTGACATTGCCAGGCAAAGCGCGTGACGCCCGGTCGCGTCCCAGTCGCGGTCAATCCGAAGCAATCGGGCCGCTATTCGGCCCGGCCAGTAGTTCAGCAATAGCCACATCGCCGGAATCGCCACCGGCGGCCACCGCGTCGCCATCAGCACGCCGAGCCCGATCAACGTCAGCCAGTCGCGCGGGTTGTGGGTGGACGGCTTTGATGTGGCTGGCATCGCGTGGTTCATCTCGATCTGAATGCCCGGCTGACTCCGACCTCGCGCGGCCGATTATACTGCGCAAGTCGCATTGAACTTCTCGAACACAACGGAGTGAAGCATGAATCTAAGCGCGATCATGGCGGATCAGATGACCGGCACGCGCGAGTGGACGCTCAAGCTTATCGCTGATCTCAAAGGCGACGATTGGACATTTCAGCCGGGCCGCGGCATGGGGCACGCGCTGTGGCTGTGCGGCCATCTCGCCTGCGCCGAGGACCTGCTGGTGAACATTCGCGCCCTGAATCGCCCGAGCGTGATCGACCCGGTCTTTGGCTCCCACTTCGCAATTGGCGAGGAGTGCAAGTCCGCGAAGGACCATCAATACCCCAAAGCTGAGGAAATCACGCGGATCATGGCGATGACACACCAGCAGGTTGTCGACGCAGTTCGCGAGATGTCGGACGCGACGCTCGCGGAACCCGCTTTCGGCAAGGACGGCGCGCCGCACCCGCACTACAGCGACAAGCGCGGCCTTCTCAGCCATTGCGCCCGGCACGAGGCGTTTCACGCCGGTCAGATCGCCACGATTCGACGCTTGCTCGGCAAGGGCTTCCTGCGCTAAGCGCCATCAGGCCTTGTTGTCATCATCGTCCTTGCCCGGCGCCTGATCGGCGTCTTCGCCATCCGCCAGCAGGCCGGGCAGATCGGACGGGATCGTCTCGTCGCTCGTGTATTCGTAGAAGTCGCGATACTGCTGACGGAAGTAACCGCCCGCGCGAGCCCGAACGCCGTTCAGGATGGACCCGAGCACACGCGCGTTGAGCGCTTCGATCTGATCGCGAGCGCGGCCGAGAGCGCCTTTCGTTCCACTGTCGGCTCGGGCGACGATAATCACGCCGTCGACCAGGGTCGCCAGCACATTGGCGTCGCTCATCAGCAGGACCGGCGGACCGTCGAGCACCACCGTGTCGTAGCGCGATCGCGCCGCGTTCAGGATTTCGATCATCCGCTTGGAGCCGAGCAGTTCTGCCGGAGTTGGCGGCATCGGGCCCGCAGTCAGCACATCCAGATTCGGCAGGTCGGTCTTGGTGACGTATTGCAGCGGATCGTCGGAGCCCACCAGCGTATTGCTGAGACCCTCGGGACGGGTATTCGGGAACAGCGCCCGAACCGCCGGCCGCCGGAAGTTGCAGTCAATCAGCAGCACGCGCTCGTTGCTGAACGCGTATGTAATGGCCAGATTGACAGCGACGGCCGTCTTGCCTTCCTCGGGGCTGGGGCTGGTGACCAGCAGGGCGCGCTGCGCATCCGGCGGGCCGGCGAAGCGCAGGTTTGTGCGCACTTTCCGGAACGATTCCGCGACGAGCGATTGCGGCGCTTTGCGGACGGCGTCCTCCACCTCCTCGATGTCCTCTTCTTCGTCATCCAGAAGGGGAATTGCTCCGAGCACAGAGAGGCGACCGTAGCGGGCCACATCAATCGGTGTTCGAATGGCCTTGTCGGTGAACTCCCGCAGGAACGCGAGGCCGAAGCTGAGTCCCAGCGCGATTACAAAACCGCCACCGAGGAAGAGGGGCAGGTTGGGGCGACTCGGTTGGTTGGGGCGCGTCGCCGCCTGATAGACCTTTAGCCGCGCTTCGCGCTGACGCTCCTTGAGCATGCCCTGCGCTTCCTGCACGCGATCGAGCATGCGCTCCCATTGTTTGCGGGTGAGATCGGAGGATTCCTCGAGCTGGCGCGCCTGCTGCAGGTTGCGGTTGAAGTCGCGCTGCTTGGCTTCCGCCTCCTCAAGCTGATCGAGCACCTTCGCCAGCACGTTCTGAGTCTGCGCGAAGTCCTGGCGGAGCGTATTGAGCTCGCGTTCCCGAACCTGAGAAATCAGCTCTTCGCGACGGGATGTTTCCTTTTCATACGCGGCGTCGCGTCGTTCGCGCAGCAGTTTGACGTCGCGATGGTTGTCGCCCACGACCTTGAGCGAGGTGCGGATTTCGATGTCCAACGCCTCGACCTGGTTGCGGTACAGGCGCAAAACGGGGTCTGATTCGACGATCAGTTTCTGCTCCGCCGTGAGCGGGATAGAACCGGGATCAACGCCGCGCAGGCCGTTAATCTGCGTCTCCAGCGCGCTCGATGTGGCCTCCAGCGTCGACTTGCGGGTCAGCAGATCGGCGACATAGCGCTGCTCTGAGAACTGGTCCAACTCCGCCGCGTGAATGTCCGTCTGTTCGCGGAACCGGCGTAACTCGTCCTGCTGAGTCTTCCAGTCGGTCTCGAGCTTGGTCGCCGCTTCCTGCAGGTTCTGCATCTGTTTGTAGAGATCGTCCTGCGACTCTGTCTTGTACCGCGTGGTATAGGTCGTGACGATCTTCTGGACGATCAGTTCCGATTCCTTCGGGTCGCTGGTCGCCAGCGCCACGCGGATCAGCGAGCTTTCGGGAATCGGCGCGGCTACGAGATCATCCTGCAACTCGTCCGCACACCGCAACGCGTCTTTGTAGTAGCCGTAATAGGAGGTCGCCTTGACCTGATCATCCTTCAATACGTCCAGCAACAGACCGATCTGGCGCAACTTCAGCGCTTCGGTGCGTAGCTGGCTCTCCTGCGCCTTGGGCTGCTCCCAGCCGCCTTCTGAGATGTCGAACGGCACCCGCGGCGGCTCAAGCTCGAGGATCGCTTCACTGGACCATAGCGGGAACTTCACGCGCACCAGCATCGTGATGCCGCCAACCAGCAGGTACAGCAGCACAAATGTGGTGATGATCATCATCTTGCGTTGCTTGATGACGCGGATGACGTCATTGAAGTTCAAGCCCTGCGGCGCGCTGGCCGCGGCGACATAGCCGCTGGGGCCCGCGAGCGGCGGGGGTTCATAGTGGGCGAGCGCGTCGCGATTTGCTGGCGTATCCATGCCGTTTCCCGTCTGAGTCCTTTTCAGCTTATCGGCCGCTTTTCCCTCGGGGCTCGATTCGGCGTCCTTGTGGAAGCCTACCGGAGCTCGCGCAGGGCGTCCTCGGCGTCCTTGAGATACGAGTCGTCACCCGACTTACGAGCGTCGTCCCGCAGGCGTTCGAGCTCGCGCCGCGCTTCACTGCCACGATTTCCGGCGATGAGCAGCCGGGCGAGATGGTATCGCGCCGCCAGCACGTCTGGTCGCACGCGCAACGCGCTCCGCAGAATTCGCTCGGCCTCGGCGGCTTCCCCGAGCCGGAAATAGACCCAGCCGATCGTGTCGAGGACCATGGGGTCGTCGGCGCCGAGTTCCCGCAGGTGCTCCGCGTACGCCCGGGCCTCCTCCGGACGGTTCAGCTTGTCCGCCAGCATGAAGCACAGGTTGTTCAGGATGAACACACTGTTCGGGTTCTTCTGGAGCAACGCTTCGTACGTGCGACGCGCGTTCTCAAAGTCCTTCACTTTTTCCATCAGCTGCGCCTGGAGGAACTGCGCCTCCTCCCGCGCCGGATTGCTCTTGTCCATGGCTTCAACTGCCGCGTTGATCGTATCCAGACCGCGTTGGGCGTCGCCATCCGCACTGGATGTAAAGTAGGCGTTTGCGATCGCCGCCGGGATGCGGTCCGTGATGCCCGGATCGACGCCTTCCTCGGTCGGCAGCGATTGGAACAACTCGACGGCTTTCGCCGTTCCCAACGCCTCGACCACGCGCCCGCTGATCTGGCCGAACTGAACGGCGTCGTTAGCCGCCTTCAGGGCGGCCTTGAACTCCGCAATGCCGCGCGCTTCATCGCCGGCCTTATAGATCGCCTCGGCGCCCCTTGTGCGCGTGATCGGGTTACGCGCCGGCGCCCCGGCCGTCTCATAGGTTCGGGCGGCCTCAGCGGCGCGATCGGCCTTCAGCATGGTCTCAAGCAGGCGGTCAAGGATCTCGCTCGCCAGCGCCTGCGCCGGGCGCGACTGAATCTGCACGGTCAGGTCATACGCCTTCCGGAAGTGCGGTATCGCAGCGACGAACTGTCGATCTCGCGCGAACAGCAGCCCCAACTGGTATGGAAGGACCGGATTGGTCTGATCCTGGGCGATGCGCTCGGTCAGGAAGGTCTTGGCCGCCGCGATCTTGTCGTTGCTCGTGTAAAAGTCGATCAGCTTCTGGACGAAGTCCGCCGGATACCGGAAGTCCCGCAGGATCGCCTGCAATTCCGCCTCGGCGAGTTCGATCTGCCCCGCATCCCGATATACCTCAAAAATATTGTTGCGGATGCTGAGCTTCGCGCGTGCGTTCACGGTGAGGCGTTCGGCCTTGCGCAGGTCTTCGAGCGACTCGGAGTACCGTTGCAGGTTGCCCAGCACCTGGCCGCGCAGCTGATACATGCCAGGATCGTGGTCGTTCAGCCGGATTGCGAGATTGAGCTCCTCGCGCGCCTTTTCCAGTCGCTCGCGTTCATCCGTGACGCTCCCGGGCTTAAACACATAGTACTGTGCCCGCGAGACCATCCCGCGCGCATCCTGCGGAAACGCCTGCTTGAATTGCGTGATCGCCGTATCAAGCTCGTCAAATCGCTTCATCTTCAGCAGGTAGCCGATAATGCGGAACTGAACTTCCGCGGCCTGAGTTGACCCGGGGTCGGCAAAGCCCATCGCGACACGCGCGGCCTCGAGCGCCGCGCCCTGATCGCCCATCATCTGGTCGTAGAACATCACCAGACGCATCTGGGCCTCATGTTTCGCCGCGTTTCGCTGTTCGGCGTCGGGCAGTTGATCCGCGTCCTTGATGGTCTGTTCCAGCGTTTCGCGGAGCGACGCATACGCCTTTGCCTGATCGCACAGCTGCATGGCGCCGATCGTCTGATAGAAGGCCGCCAGCGCCGTTTTCCCGGCTATCTTGCCGGCGGCGTCCGCCTTGCCGATGAAGTCGTTCACCAAGGCCACGCCGGTGTCCATCATCGCCTGCCGCGCCGCCGGATCAGACTCCTTCTGCATCCGAGAGACCAGCACCTGCAACGTGATCTGTAACGCCTGTCGGCTGTCCGGCGAACGCTCCAGGGCGTCTTGGGCACGCTCGGCGGCTTTTTCCAACTCGCCCACGACTACATACAGGCTCGCCAACCGCAGTGAGTTGTCGATATCGTCCGGGTGTTCCTTCAAGCGCGCCTCGCGCTTGACGATCCCGGCCCGCGGATCCTTGCGCTCTTCGAGCAGGTCGCTGCGCTCCTTGATGAAGGGATCATTCGGGTTGATCTGCGCCGCGGTCTCAAGCTCCTCCTGTGCAAGCTCGGACTCCCCAATCGCGCCGTACGCCATATAGAGCAGCCGGTGTGCGGCGAACTCGCCCGGGTCGATCGCGACGGCCGCTTCAAGCACCGTGCGCGCCTCGTCAACGCGACGCCCCAGCAGCAGCGCCCGCGCGACGCGGATCTTCATCTGATAGTCGGTCGGAAACTTCTGCTCGGCGATCCGAAATTGCTTCAAAGCCGTGTCGGCGTCACTCTCAACCATCGCGAGTTCGCCCAGATATGTCGCACCGCCGCAGCGGTCGGCGTCGGCCGCAACCAGCTTATTGGCGTATTCGCGGGCGCGATCAAGCTGTCCGAGGCGAATTCGGGCATTGAACTGCTGTTCCAGAATCGGAGTTTCCTCAGCGTACGCTCCCTCCAACTCATCCAGGGCGGCGGCGGCCTGCTCGGTGCGGCCGGCGGCGAGACAGACGTTGTACAGCTCAACCGCCCGCGCGGTCGGATCGGGATTTTGCCCGATAAGCGCGATCAGCTCGTCGACGACCTCCTCCGGGTCGTCACTGGACAGCGCGATCAGCTGCGCATCAATAAACCGCTGCGCCTTGGGATCCGCCACCTTTTCCTTGTGCTTGGTCAGAAACGCGACACCTTCGGCCTTGCGATCCGCCGACACCAGCACTCCGGCGAGCGTACGCAACAGGGCCACATCTTCCGGTTTTTTGTCGAGCAGGGACTCCAACTCGGTAATCGCTTCGTCCCAGTTCTGCTGCACCATCGCCAGGCGGGCCCGCAGCATAGACGCCTCTTCACCGCCAAGGCGGCTGTTGATTTTGGCGATGACGGCGTTCATCTGGTCGTCACGATTCAACTGACGGTAAGCGTCAGCTTGAATGCGCAGGAAATCGAGGTTCTCCGGATCGTCGGCGCGCTGAACGATGAACTCGAGCGCCTCGGTCGGCTTCTTCAGCAGGATCAATAGTTGACCGTAGTTAGCCAGGAACTCGTGCGACGGCGAGAGGCCCAAGGCGAGGCGCGCGTCCAGCGACTTCTTGGCGCACTCCAGCGCGATACCCTCCTGGCCCTTCTGCTTGAACAAGTAACTGAGTTTTTCGTTTGCTTCAGCGTTAAACAGCGGACTGTCGGCTGATTTCTCCGCCGCTTCGCGGAACGCCACGATGGCGCCGTTCACGTCGCCCTTCAGCGCGAGCAATCGGCCCTCGAGCAGGTGGCCGTACAAGTGCCCGGGAAACTCGCGCTGGACGTCTTCCAGGAAGCCGTTGGCCATCTGAACCGCATATGTCCGGTCCGGTCCGGTTCCCTCCACGGCGCCCTTGATCGCAAGGTCGAAAGCTTCGTAGAGCATCGCGAGCAGGTCCCCGCGGCCCAGTTGGGCCGTGAGCGTTTTCAAATTGCGCGTTTTGTCGACTGTCGAGCGCAGCCCATCGAGCAGTTCCTTCTGCCGCTCGCCTGTGTTCTCCTTCCATTCGCCGCTCAGGTCCCACATGCGCTTTTTGGCCTTGGCCGCGTACAGCCAGGCGCTGAACTTGCCCTCGTCGAGTTGTGTAGCGGCTTCGGCAACGGCGATCGCTTGCTTCAGCACGTCGATTTTCTGCTCGTCCGTGAGAGAGTCGTCGCGCCGGCTGCGCTCCCATAGCATCGCTGAGTACTGCGAGCGCAGCTCTACGGTTTTGGGGTTCGCTTCGATCGCGGCGCGGTACAACGCGTCGCACTCATCCCAGCGGTTGAAGGAAACGAGCTGCAGCGCGGTCGCGCCGACCAGATTCTCATCGCCCGGGTTATCGGCGATGCCCCGTTTGAGAACCGCGATGGCTTCCTCTCGCATCCGGTCAACTTCCGCCCGCGTGGCGTCGTCGATTCGACGCCCCGCCTGTATCGAAAGATCGCGGGCTTCAAGGAGCTTCCGTTCGGCGACAACGTAGGCGACGGTTGGGTCCGTCGGCGCGAGCTGCACGGCTTGCTTGATCGCTTCCTCCGCTTGGGCCGGATACGTGGAGTCCTGAGAGGCGAGTTGGCTGAGTGCCGCCGAGCGCAGGGTCAAACCGAGCACATTCTGCGAATCAAGGTCGACCAACTCCGTCGACAGGTCGCGCATGTCGGGCCAGAGTTCGAGGTAAATGCGTAGATCCCACAACCGCTTTAGCAGTGATTCGAGCACGGGAATGCTCTTGGCGTCCTGCGCATGCGCCTGCCGCAACAGGCCGAGCGCGTCGCCGACCTGCCCGGATTCGTACATCGCGTCGGCGGCTTCAACCAGGTACTTCGGGTCGCTCTCGACGCGAAACGCGCGTACAAACAGCTGCCGCGCGCGGATCGAATCGCCCCTGTCCGACGCCAGACGCGCCCGCTCCGCCCAGAATTCCGGCGGCCGGTTGCTCAGTTGCGGCGTGAGGAGAAAGACGGCGCCCGCGCAGCCGACAATGATGAACGCCGTCAAGGCGCCAACCAGGTTCTTGTTGAGTCCCTGCTTTTTCCGTGCCATGATGGTCAGCCTCTCTCCGGAGTCGCCCGGGTGGTGTTTGCTGCTTGTTCAGCGGCGGTCCAGTTCGGGAAGTGGTCGTGCAGCAACACGGGCCATAGACGCTTGAGGAGGCGCTCCGTCGCGCCAATCGTCTCATCCCGTGTCGCCATTGCCGAACCACCCGTCCCGTTCATGAACGAAAGCTCGATCTTGGAGTAATACGCGTAGCGCGCCCATGGACTCTGCAGTGCGACGCGGACATCGCTGCGGTCGGCGTAGTACTTGTCGTTGGCGTAAAAGAAATACACGACGGTGCGATGCATGTCCGACTTGCCGTCGCGATTATCTCGCCGGCTGAACTCGCAGACGGCGAGCTTGATCGGGACCGGGTTACCTTTCGCGTCATCCGCGTTGATCGACTCGACCTTCGGACCGCTGACAAGCTCCCATCCCGACGCCACCATGCACTGTTCGGGGATATGCGGCACCATGTCCGGCTTACCGGTGTAATAGCTGACGAACAAGCTGGCCACGGCGTCCGGGGCAGCCGGTTCGCGCGACAGATCGTCGAGCAGCATGCTGACGTATTCTGTGGTGCCGAGCGTGTCCTTCACTTCCTCCGACAGCGGCTCGGGCTGGATCGGGTTGGGGCGGTAGTACGGCATCAGCGCGCCGGCGTTGAAACTCGACAGCGACTTGAGCAGTGGCAGCGCGTCTTTGTGCGCGTGGACCTTCAACTGCTGCTGCGTCATCAGGTGCGCCACGCCGAACAGCAACAAAACGGCCAGCGCCGCGTAGTAGCGCGGACTCGCCCAGCCAGGCGGGACGGCCGCCGCTCGCTTGGGCGCTTTGCTCGCGGGCGCGGACGCCTTGACGGGAGGTTCGGTTGTCGCGGTTTCGCTCATTCCGGTCTGCAATTCCAACTAGTGTCAAGCAACGCTAAGAAGGCGCTGCTTCGAGGTCGTCTTCGTCATCTTCGCGGGTCACGAAAAGGTTGTTCAGGATCCAGCCCAAGCCGCTGAAGATCGCGAATGCGATCAGCAGCGTAATCAGGCCGAGCGTCATGTGATAGTTGCCGCCCGCGTACTTGGGGTCGACGTAGATATGCAGGTAACATGTGGTCAGCACTCGAATGAAGTTCGAAAACACGGCGATCGGCACACAAGCGATGATCAGCAAAATGCGATGCCATAGTTTGCGATCCGACATAAACGCCACCGCAACCCCCAGCGCGCATAGGGTAATCGTGCTGCGCATTCCACTGCACGCGTCCGCGACCTCGAGATTGCCCGATGCCCCGGAAAGGTGATCGTATAGAATCCCGGTTCCGACGCGATCGATGATCAGATTCGAATCCAGACTCAGCACACTTGTCGCCACGCCCGCAGCCAGTGTGCGCAGCGGATTGGTTAGCTTGAAGTAGATCCCCATTGGCAGTGGAACGGCGAAAAACAGATACAGCCACGGGATGAAGAGGAACCGCATCGACGGCAGCCCGCAACACGCGATGATAATTCCCAGCAGCGTCAGCAACATGCTCGCGTACTGGAGGTAGATGTAGATGTAGAAATACGTGAAGAACACATACGAGGCGAGGCTGAACAGCATGATCGGAATGCCCAGCCACGCGCCGTTCGTGGGCGTGCCGCGAATCCGATCCCAGTTGATGTAGACGAGGTAGGCGCTGAACAGGGGAATGATCGGCCCATGTGACCAGTCCTGGTCCGTCAGCCACTTATACTTCAGCCCCATCAACGAGCGGAAGAACACGAATACGAATGCCGCCAGCAGCAATGCCGCCTGTATCTGCGACGAGCGCGAGAACTGTACGGTCCAGCGCGTCTTGGCGGCCGCCGGCATGTCCATCCAACAAGCCCCCTGAGCTAACAGCTAGAACGGCAGCCCGCGCTGCGCCCGCTCCTGACGCCGGATCGTCTCCGGATTCTGCTTGCCTGCGACCTGATCCTGATCGGCGAAGTTGCGGTCGTACACGAAACCAAAGCCGTACGTGAAGCGGAACGAGTTGCGCAGCACAAACAGGAACGGCGCCGCCACGTGCGTGCCAACGTTCACAACGTCCTCATCGCGCAGAATCACATCGTCCGCCAGACCCGCGAAAATCGCGTCCACGTCAACCGGAATCGTCAACTGCGTGTCACTGCCCGGTTCGCGCCGAATGATCTCACAGCGCTGCGGCCATGCCAGCGGACCGAAGCCGCCCGCGATTGCAACCGCCTGTTTCAATGTGATTTCGCGGCCGCCGAACGCGAACACGCCCGGTCGCGCGACTTCGCCCATCATGTAGAAAACGCCGGTCGCCACCGGAACGCGGATGACGTCCCGGTCCTTGATCACAATATTGTATCGAGGATCGCCGTTGCGGAGCGCCCCGAGGTCGATCTCGATCACTTCCTGGTCCAGTTCGTAACTCGGCAGGTCCGACCAGTCGAAGTCTTCGTCATCCTGCGGATTCCAGACGGGCGCCTCGCCGGGCGCTTCCAGCGTCGGCCGGGCGGGGGCTTCACGCGCCTCGCCAGTCGCCGGATCGATCATCAGCGGCTCAAACGGGCGCGCCGTCGGAGTGGTCGCCGCCGGTTCCTTGTGTCCGGCGCCGCGATTGCCGCGCGGCGCAATCGCGTTCTCAAAATCCGGGTCACTCGTGCCCATGTCCTGCGCATACGCAATGTCGCGCACCGCGCCGCTTCCCCCAAAAAAGTCGTCATCACCTTCACTCGGCGGCTCGATGATTAACTTTTGCGGTCGCGGGGCCTGCGACTCCGGCGTCGAAGTCGTGGCGCCTTTCTTTTTTCCGCCTCCGCGGCGGATGACATAGAGCTTCTTCGACAAAGGCCCTGCGCCCCGAGCGAAAGCCAGCGCGTCCAACAGGCGCAAGTCCGCCTGCGAAATCGGGAAAGTGCCCTGCTGCACAACGTCGCCCAGCACGTGGAAGAACAACTGACGGCGCAGCACCACGACGACCTGCACAATCGGGTCCGGCAGCAGATCCGCTTCGATCAGGCGATTGCGAATCTCGTCCTCGACTTCCGGCTCCGTCATGTCCGCGACGTAAATCGGCCCAAGGTCGGGGATGCGGATAAAGCCGTTCGTGTTCACTTCCTGGGCGGATTGATACGGCGCCCCTTGGCGCAGCAGGTCGTTGACCGAGATTTGAATCTGATCAAAACGTCCCACGCGGTACTCTTCCGCCCGCGCCACCAGGTCTTCGGGCGTCGGCTCGCGCGCTCCGGACAGCCCCTCGGGAGCCTCGCGCGGCGAAAGCACGCGTCGAATACCCGCTTCGCGAATATCGTGCGGGAAGGCGCCGACCTTGGTCGGGTCGAAGAAGCTGTTCGGGGGCAAAGCCGCGCAACCCGCCAGCGTCAAGAGACTTCCACCGGTAAAAAGGGCTCGCGTTCGCCGGGAAATGGGCATTATCGCCATAGCGTGACCATCCGCCTCCAGCCTCTTCTCTTAGAGGAACAGCGGCTCAGAAACCACCGACCCAACCGCATTTGTGGCGCGGGAGATGTCCCAACAGGATCGAAAAATCTATTCGGGCCGGCGCAGCAGGTCAAACCATCGTCGCCTATTGTCTGGTTCTACGCTGCTCGGCCTCTCGGGTTCGCCCATCCGTGAGCGATCGATCCCGATCTCGCGCGCCAACCCTCATTATCGGCGACGTTCGTCGCGCAGCTTTCGGCTGGCGCCCGGGAGCGGTTTCGGCGCCCGTCGCTGAACGGCCTTTGCGCTACTTCTCGGGATTCCGCCTTGGACGAGCCGCCTCGGGCCGATCAACTCCCTATGACGACGCGCGCCACCCTCGACAATTCAGCTCGAAAGACCGCTACCGATCGTGTGCTGATTCTCGGCGCCGGCGGGCACGCGCGCGTTGTGCTTGATATCCTCCAACAGGCCGGCCTGTGCGAGCCAGTGGGCTTCCTCGACAACAACGCTGACATTCACGGCCGGCGAGTCGACGGCCTGCCCGTGATTGGCGGAATTGACGCGCTCGCTGACATCGCGAAACGTGAGCACGCTGACGGCGTGATCGTGGCGATCGGCGACAACGGCGCCCGTCGCGGCCTCGCGCGGCAGGTCGATCAGATCGGCCTGAAGCTCATTAGCGCGATTCACCCCGCCGCGACGCTCGCCCACAACGCGACGATCGGCCGCAATGTGGTCATCGCTGCCGGCGCGATCGTGTGCGCGAACTGCCAGATCGGTGATTCGGTGATCCTGAACACCGGCTGCATCGTGGACTACCAGACCATGGTGGGTGAAGGCTCCCACATCTGCCCCGGCGTCCGCGTCGCGGGTCGGGCCAAGGTGGAAGCCGGCGCCTTCCTCGGCATCGGCTCAACGGTCGTACCGGGCGTGACGATTGGCTACGAAAGCGTGATCGGCGCCGGCGCAGTCGTGATCGAAGACGTGTCGCCGATGGCCACTGTGGTCGGCATTCCCGCCACGCCGATCAAACTCGCGAACGCGAGCGAGGAAGAAGTGGCCATGCTGGCGCCGGCTGGGGCGTAGAGGCTGCTTCATGTGGGTCTCAAGGCGGCGTCATGAGACCGTGTGCCACTGCCGTCTCGGCAGTTGGTCTTTGAATCGGGTGGCGGGCGCAATCCGGCCCGGCCGAGACGGCCGTGGCATACACCCCGACGTTCCAAGGCTACGGCGCGCAATCCGCTCCGAACACTGCCAGGAACCCCGCTAGATCACCGAGGTCGATCACGCCGTTATCGTCCAGATCCGCCCGCGCCACGTACGCCGCATCGCCGGTCATCGAGCCGAACGCCGCCAATAGCCCCGCCAGATCTGCCAAGTCGCGCGAGCCGTCCTGATTGATGTCGCCCGCGCATTCCACCGGCGGCGGCGCGATCACATCGGCCCAGGTCGTGCCGATGCGCACTTCGTCGACCGTGAATTGAGCGCCGCCGACAATGCGAATCCGATCGATCGTCTGGTTGCCCGCCCAACTCGGATTCCCTGGAACAAGCCCGGTCCACGTCGTTGGTTCGGTCGGGGTCGCCCCCGATTCGAGGCCGGGATAAGTCGCCAGAAACGCCTGATCGTTCGTGGTCGCGTGTGCCGCGATCTTTGCGACGACGAGATAGGTCGTGCCGATATGCGCGTCGCCGCCGACGCCCGCCGAAGTCGGCCCGGCCATGCCGGTTGCGCCGATCATCTTGAACTGATACTCAGTTGAGTCCGTGCCGACGCGAAACACTTCGTTCAGCACGTTGCCGGTTGAACCGCTGAACAACTCCAGCGAAACATCTTTGCTCGTCGGCGTCGCGTCCAGACGCAGTAGCAGGCTGATGTAGTAGTCCGCATCCACTGCCAGCGAGAACGGATTCGCCAGCAAACGCACGCCTACGCCGGCGCCAGACTTTGAGACCTTCCCGCCCAGCGGCGAGAACGTCCCCTGCGGGACGATCAGACTGGGATCAGACACCTGCAAGGTCGCCGGCCCGCTCGGCGTTCCCGACGCGTCGGTCTGATACCAACCACCGCTCCATCCCACGCCGCCGTCGGCGTTGGCGAGCGATCCGGCGGGATAATCGAACCCGTCATAGGCGATCACGCTCGCGCGGGAGCGATTGGCCAGTGAAAAAGCTGTCCCAAGCAGAACGATCGCAGTTATCGAGTTGCGCGACACTTCAGCCTCGCTTTCTGTTGAGTTTGAGGGCCACAGAGCGTAGACCCCGCGAACCGGCTGTCGTACGTGTTTGTGCCACGGCTCTTGAGCCGTGCGAAGTGCGACCCCTCTATCCACAAACCGTGCCAAATGCGCCGAGCAGCGCAGACAGGTCACTCAGATCCACATCCCCGTCTCCGTCGAGGTCGCCGTCTTCCGGCAATGTCCCGCTACCGAAGTTCGCCAGCAACCCTGCGAGGTCAGACAGCCCGACAACATCATCGCCATCCAGATCGGCCGGGCACAGAATCGTCGCGACGAACTCGTCGATGATGTAAGGCGCGAAGACCGGATCGACAAACGGGGATTCGATCTGGATCGAGACGTAATCGACCGATGTGAATCGGCTGTCTATGGCGATCATGTCGAATGCGTCGTAGGTTTGCATATCGAGATCGAATGGCAGCTCGACGTCGAAGGATGTCTGCGTGATCGCGTCGCGCGCGTACACGATGAGTCGCAGCCCCGTCGTGTAGTTCCGCTCCGCGACCTTGATGGACTCAAGCCGGAACGGCGCTCCACGCGCGTGGACGCGCAGAATCTCCGCAAACTCGGAACCTTCCGCGAGTGGCCCAACCAGCAGCCCGCCGGCGTGGATAGCCCCATTTGCGGCCTGATTGATGCTCAACCCACCATAGCGCCAAAAAACAAACGATCCGCGCTCGACCGTCCAGATCGCCGTCTGGTAGTTGTATGTGACCGGCGCGCCGACCGGGAACGTGATGACGCCTGCCTCAAGCGGCGCGGCTGCCAACATCGTGACCAAACACACGACTGCGCCGCGCGTGCCGCTCCGCGTTCGAACTCCTGGCAGCCGACGGTTCTGTTTCGCTTTTCTCATCCATGAACTCCGGCCCGGGGTCCCGCTTGTAACGCGCCGTAGCGACAGACCCGGTGTTTGGCGGGCGTGATACACTGAATTCGGACTCTCGGCGGCTCATGACCCGCGCGTCAGGGTACCGTGTGCCACTGCCGTCTCGGCAGTGGTTTCACGGGGTCGGCTCCTCCCTTCGGACGAGACGGTCGTGGCACATCCTGCACCCAGACTCCCAGTTTTCGGACGCTGGAAGCGGGCGCTGGAGTGGGCGCGGCCGCGTTTCGGGCTTGGCCCGGTCGGGGCGTCCCCATATCCTGAGTAGCGGTTTTCCCAGCGTCGTTCAGCCGCGATACCGCGCGGCGGGCGGCGCGGCGTGTCTCGGAGTTCGCCCTGTGTCTATCAAGCATGTTGAAAGTGTGATCGACCTCATCGGCAATACGCCGCTGGTCAAACTGCGGCGGATGGTCGAGCCGGGGATGGCCGACATTTACGCGAAGATCGAATACCTGAACCCCGGCAACTCGATCAAGGACCGCATGGCGGTCAGCATGATCGACGCCGCCGAGCGCGATGGCCGCCTGAAGCCGGGCGGCACGATCATCGAGGCGACATCCGGCAATACGGGCATGGGGCTGGCGGTGGCGGCGGCGGTGCGGGGTTATCGCTGCATCTTCACGTTGCCGGACAAGATGGCCAAAGAGAAGATCGACGCCCTGAAAGCCCTTGGCGCGGAAGTAATCGTCACGCCGACGAAAGTGCCACACGATGCGCCAGAGAGTTATACCGGCGTCGCCAAACGCCTCGCCAAGGAACGGCCGAACTCGTTCTACATCGATCAATACTCGAATATGGCCAACCCCGAAGCGCACTATCGAACGACCGGCCCGGAAATCTGGCGCGACACCGACGGCCAGCTCGACGCGCTGGTCGCCGGCATCGGCACCGGCGGCACGGTCTCCGGCGCCGGCAAGTATCTAAAAGAGCAAGCGGCTGCCGCCGGGCGCGAGGTGCTGGTCTGCTGCCCCGATCCGCACGGCAGCATTTACGAAGATGTGTTCAAGAAGCGTCCGGTGCGCGAACCCGGCGTTTACGCGGTCGAGGGCATCGGCCATGACTTCATGGTCGACACGCTCGACATGTCGGTCATTGATGAGATTGTGCCCGTTTCCGACAAGGACTCCTTCGTGCTCACTCGCCGACTCGCGCGCGAGGAGGGCATCTTCGGCGGCGGCTCGTCCGGCACGGCAATGTACGGCGCCTTGCATGTTGCGCGGCGTCTCGGCCCGGGGAAGACAGTCGTTGTGATCATTCCTGATTCCGGCAGCCGCTACATCAGCAAGGTGTACGACGACGAGTGGATGCGCGACAACGGCTATCTCGATCGCGACGACCGAATGGGGACAGTGCGCGATCTTCTGCGGTTCCGTCCGCATAAAGTCGAAATGGCCGACGAGAAAGACCCCGTCTCGCGCGTCATCGATCGCATGATGGAACTCGGCATTTCGCAGATGCCGGTGGCGGCCGGGGCCAACGGCGCCGCCAACGGGTTCCGCATGATCCACGAAGTGGACCTGTTGCAAAACCTGCTCAAAGGCAAGTGTCAGGCCAGCGATCCGGTGTCGCGGTTCGCCGCGCCGCTGCAGGGTGTCGTTAAACCGGATGATTCGCTCGCGCGCGTCAACGACATCCTTGACCACGACGAAGTGGCGGTAGTCGTCGACGGCCCGCAGATTGTCGGCATCATCAGCAAGATCGACGTGATTCGGTTTCTTGCGTCGCGCAGCTAACGCGCCCCGCCCGGCCCATGGCCGGTCACAACGGAGGAGAAAGGCCATGTACGCCCGCACCCGCTCGAGCCGCTGCGCGATCGCCGCGCTCGCCATGCTTTGCACGACGCCCGCGTTCGCCGACTTCGTGAACTGGGAAACGCCGCACGTTCATCCGCTCGATATCACGCCGAACGGCGGTTTGCTTCTAGCCGTGAACACGCCGGACAATCGATTGGAAGTGTTCGCGCTCGGCGGGTCTGCGCCGGCGCTGGTCGGATCGATCCCGGTCGGCCTCGATCCCGTTTCGGTGCGTGCGAAATCCGACACGGAGGCGTGGGTCGTCAACCAGATTTCCGACTCCGTCAGCGTCGTCAACCTGTCGACGATGACCGTTGTCAACACGATCCTGACCGACGACGAACCCGCCGATGTCGCTTTCACGACAACGCCGCCGCGCGCGTTCATCACTTGCTCGCAACCCAGCACGATTCTCGCGATCGACCCGAACGGCGCGACCTCGCGCATCTCGATCATGGGTGAAGAACCGCGCGCGATGGCCGTCAATGCCGACGGCGACGAAGTCTATGTCGCGATCTTCGAATCCGGGAACGCTACCACGACGCTCGGTGGCGGCAGCACAATGGCCTCCGCGTTTCCGCCGAACGTCGTCAGCAATACAGGCCCATATAGCGGACAAAACCCGCCGCCGAACAACGGAACTTCGTTCAACCCGCCGCAGCGCGCCGGCAATCCGCCCCCGCCGCCGGTGGGCTTGATTGTCCGTCGCGATCCGAACGATCGCTGGATGGACGACAACCATGGCGACTGGACGCAGTGGGTCAGCGGGGCCAGCGCGGCGATGTCGGGTCGCCCGGTCGGTTGGGATGTCGCGGACCACGATGTCGCCATCATCGATGCGGCCACGTTGAGCGTGCGCTATGCAACAGGGCTGATGAACATCTGCATGGCGTTGGCCGTTAACCCGGGCAACGGCGAGGTCACAGTCGTCGGCACGGACGCGACTAACGAGATTCGATTCGAGCCGGTATTGAACGGCCGCTTCCTGCGCGTGAACCTGGCGCGCGTCGACGCGACGCCTTCAACGCCCGCCAAGCTGGCCGTGACTGATCTCAATCCGCACTTGACCTATACGGCGGCGATCCCGTTCATCCCCATCCCGCAGATGCAGCGTGATCAGTCGATCGGCGACCCGCGCGCGATTGTGTGGAGCACCGACGGCACGCGCGGCTTCGTCGCGGGCATGGGCTCCAACAGCGTGATCGAAATCGACGCCGCCGGCGCCCGTGTCGGACCGCCGATCGCCGTTGCGGACGGCCCGACCGGGCTCGCGCTCGTCGGCGATCGACTGTACGTGCACAGCAAGTTCGGCGCGGCGGTCACCGTCATCGACACCAACACGAACACCGTGCTGAACACAACACCGTTCTACGACCCGTCGCCCGAGGCGATTAAGATCGGCCGCAAGCACCTGTACGACACGCATCTCAACTCCGGCCTCGGCCAGATGTCCTGCGCGTCTTGTCACGTCGACGCCAGGATCGATCGACTGGCGTGGGACCTCGGCGATCCGTCCGGCGAGATGAAGGGCTTCAACCAGAACTGTCTCGACGGCGGCTGCACGGATTGGCATCCAATGAAGGGGCCGATGCTCACGCAGACGCTCCAGGACATCATTGGTAAAGAGCCGCATCATTGGCGCGGCGATCGCGACGGACTTGAAGAGTTCGCCGGCGCTTTCGATGGCCTGCTCGGCGACGACGATCCGCTCGGCCCGTCGGACATGCAGGAGTTCGAGGATTTCCTCGCGACGATTCACTTCCCGCCGAACCCGTTCCGCGAGCCCAACAACGCGCTGCCGACGAACCTGCCACTGCCCGGCCACTTCACAACAGGCCGCTTCGGCCCGGCGGGCATGCCGCTGCCGAACGGCAATGCGCGGGCCGGCCTGCTGAACTATCGCACCGGCCAGCTTGACGGCGTGCAATGCGTTACTTGCCATACGCTGCCGACGGGTATCGGCACGAACGGCACAATCCAGAACCTGATGTTCCACGACTTGCCACCGGGACCGAACGGCGAGAAGCACCACCTGCTCGTCTCGGTTGATGGCTCAACGAATATCTCGTTGAAAGTCCCGCAACTGCGCAACCTCTACAAGCGTGTCGGCTTTGAAACGTCGCTGACTCTGAATTCGGTCGGCTTCGGCTTCTTGCATGATGGCTCGGTCGATTCGATCGCGCGGTTCGTCAACGAACCGGTGTTCGGCTTAGCGTCGGATCAGGAAACCGCCGACATTGTCGCTTTCATGTTGTCGTTCTCCGGCTCAAACCTGCCGATGGGTTCTCCGGTTACGCCGCTGGAGTTCCCCGGCCCGCTCAGTCAGGACACGCACGCCGCCGTCGGCATGCAGGTCACGCTCGTCGACGCCCAGACCGCGCCGCCGGAGGTGATCGCGCGATTGGATCGAATGATCGCGCTAGCGGATTCGGGCGCGGTGGGACTCGTGGTCAAGGGTCGTTACGCCGGCGTGCAGCGCGGCGCCGCCTACATCGCCGGCCTGTTCCAGACCGACCGCGCGGCAGAATCGCTGACCGATGCGCAGTTGCGCTCACTCGCCGCCGTCGGCTCCGAGCTCACATACACGCTTGTGCCGGCGGGCTGCGAGATTCGCATCGGCATCGATCGCGACAACGACGAAGCCCTGGATCGCGACGAGGTCGACGCCGGCAGCGATCCGGCCGACCCCGACAGCGTCCCGACCTGCCCCGGCGACATCACGCTCGACGGCGTCGTCGATCTCGCCGACCTCGCGGGTTTGCTGTCCGCATTCGGCACGTCAATCGGCAATCCGGGCTACAGCAACGCGGCGGACTTGGATGACGACGGCACGGTCGGGTTGTCGGATTTGGCGGGTCTATTGGCGGTGTTTGGTTCACCTTGCCCGTAATCGCGGAGCGTGAATGTCGACACTGCCATTGATCGCGTTCTTCACCGTCGCGCTTTTCGCGTCGGCGTGCTTCGCCATGACTGACCGGCCGGTCGGCGCGCCGTTCGCCACGCGTTCCGAAGTTCTCGGCGTTCACGGCATGGCCGCGACCAGCCAGCCACTGGCGACGCAAGTCGCGATCGACATTCTCAAGGCCGGCGGCAGCGCCGTTGACGCCGCAGTTGCCGCGAACGCGACGCTCGGCCTGATGGAGCCGACCGGCAGCGGCGTCGGGGGCGACTTGTTCGCGATCGTCTGGGACCCGGCGACCAAACGTCTGCACGGGCTAAACGCCAGCGGCCCGGCGCCGCGACTGATGACGCGCGATTCGTTCGCCAATCGCGGCTTGTCACGCATTCCCGACTTCGGCCCGCTCTCGATCAGCGTGCCTGGCTGCGTCGATGGCTGGCGCTTGCTCAGCGAGCGCTTCGGCAGACTCCCGCTCAACGCCGTTCTGGCGCCGGCGGCGCGCTACGCGCGCGAAGGCTTCCCGGTCAGCGAAGTGATCGCGCATCACTGGGCGGCAGGCGCCAAACTGCGCGAATATCCCGGCTTCGCTGATACGTTTCTGATCAACGACAAAGCGCCCGCAAAGGGCGACATCTTCCGCAACCCAGCGCTCGCCGCGACGCTCGAATCGATCGGCCGCGACGGCCCGCGCGCCTTCTACGACGGCGAAATCGCGCAGCGCATCGGCGCGTTCTGTGAGGCTCACGATTGTCCGCTCCGCGCCGCGGATCTGGCCGCGTATCACGCCGAATGGGTCGAGCCGGTGTCGGTTTCATTTCACCGCTACGACGTGTGGGAGTTGCCGCCGAACGGGCAGGGGCTAGCGGTTCTGCAAATACTGAACCTGCTTGAGCCGATTGATGTGAAGGCGATGGGCCACAACAGCGCGGCGTATCTGCATCATCTGGTCGAGGCGAAGAAAATCGCGTTCGAAGATCGCGCGCGGTGGTATGCCGACCCGGCTTTCGCGGAGGCGCCGATCGCTGCGCTGATGTCAAAATCGTACGCCGCCGAGCGCCGCAAGCTGCTCAATCCGGCGAAGGCGTCAAAGCGCATTCCCGCCGGCGACGTCGAAACGCTGCAACGCATCGCGTCCGCGGAAGCCCGGCTGCGCGAGGGCGACACGATCTATCTCACTGTCGCCGACGAAACCGGCATGATGGTCTCGCTGATTCAAAGCAACTATCGCGGCTTCGGCTCCGGCTTGTGCCCGACCGGCCTCGGCTTCTGTTTGCAGGATCGCGCCTCGCTGTTCTCGCTCGACCCCGCGCATCCGAACACGCTCGAACCCGGCAAGCGCCCGTTCCACACGATCATCCCCGGCTTTGTCACGCGCGGTGGCGACCCGGTGCTGTCGTTCGGAGTGATGGGTGGCGACATGCAGCCGCAGGGGCATGTGCAGGTGCTGCTTAACATGCTGGTGTTCGGCATGAACCCGCAGGAAGCCGGCGACGCGCCGCGCTTGTATCACACCGGCTCGTCCGAGCCGACCGGCGAGACGATGACTGACGGCGGACGCTTGGCGCTCGAATCCGGCATCGGGGCGGACGTACGCCAGCAACTTGCGTCAATGGGGCACACGCTCGTCGATGACGGCTACTTCGGCGGCTACCAGGCGATCATGCGCGACCCACGGGGCTTCTGGATTGGCGCGTCCGAGAGCCGAAAAGACGGCTGCGCGATCGGGTATTGATAACGAGTCGGGGTCGGGCCGGACTACGGCATTGTGCGCGCCGAGGCGTGTCGTCGCGGGAGTCTGTCGGCTTAAAAAAGTGCGGACGACGCTTCCGGGGCGTCGTCCGCGGGGCGGCGCGTTGAGTTAACGCGCTTGTAAGCCAGCTCCAGCTTCATCCTAGCAACCAGCCGAGCCGCCGAGACCGTTGCTGAAACCGAAGTTCGCCAGCAGACCGGCGAGGTCGCCGAGGTCAACCGTGCCGTTGCAGTCGATGTCACCGGCGCTGTAACCGCCGGGCGAACCGAAGTTCGCCAGCAGACCGGCCAGGTCGCCCAGGCTGATCGTGCCGTCGAGGTCGATGTCGCCTACCTTGCTGCCGAGAACATCTTCGACGACGACGCGGATGTCTTCGCAGTCGATCGACAGATCGCCGTTCATGTCGGCGCTCAGGTCGATGCAAGCCGCTTCATCCAGGACGGTCCAGTCGCCGAAGTTTGCGGCGATGTAGTCGATGTCCTGGCAGTCGATGACGCCGTCATGACCGACCGGGAGACCGCCGGGGTTGTTCATACCCGAGCCGGCGATGTCGGCGCGAGCGTCGCCGGCGCTATAGGCCTTGCCGGTCGAGTACGGCGAGGTCACGCCGAAGTAGTTCGCCGAGGCCGTATCGACCGCGGTGAAGGCCACGTCGCGACGGAGGTGGCCGGCGACAACGATCAGACCATCAGCCATGTAGCGGACGTCTTCTGCGTCGAGGTTACCGTCGCCGTTGTAGTCGCCGATGATTTCCGGAACGAGCGGGTTGGCGGCGATCGAGTGAGCGCGGGCGTACGGGCCAGGCGTAGCGACAGCGGCGATCATGTCGTCGATGTCGTTCGCGTCGCGGTCGCCATCCTGATCGAAGTCACCCGGCAGCTTGTTGGCCGAGGTGAGGTCGGCGCCACCACCGATGCTGCCACCGATCGGATTGTTGGCGTCGTCGGTGTGATAGTTGTAGTAGCGGCCGTTGGTGCTGCCGTCGCTGTAACCCGCGGCGAACGGCTCGCGGGCCGGCGCGTCGCCGTTCGGGTTGACGCTGCCGTAGGCCGGGGTGTCGCCACCAGCGTCAAACGGGTTCGGGTTGCTGAGCATGTACGTCTGCAATGCGGCGCTGGGCGCCTTCGGAATGGTCAATGTCGGCGTGAACAGATCCGGGAGGCCGTCGAGACCGGCGGTCAGCAGGAACGTCAGCGACAGGAACTGACCCGGCATGTTGAAGTTCTGCGCGAAGTTCGGATCGTTCGGATCAAACACCGGGCTCGTGAATGCGGCTGAGCTGGCAATGATGTTCTGCATGAACGAGGCGGCAGCGCGGTTGACCATGTAATCCGGCGCGTTCGGATCAGCCTGAAGCGGGTTGCCCAAAGTGGCGACCGTGACGTTGCCGCCGAGCTGCCAGCCGACTGTCGGATCGCCGTTGTCGAGGACGTTCTTGATAGCGGACTTGAGCGTCGGGCGGATGTAGAGGCTGCCGCCACGATCGTTGTACTTCACGTTCAGCAGTTCGTACTTGCCGTCCCGTACGTCCTTGACGGCGCGGCTCGAACCGGCAAGGCCGGTGTAGCCGATCGCCAGACGACGGTTGCGGACGACGTCTTCGATGATGCCCGAGCCACCGCAGTTCGTCGGCTGGTGGTTGGGGCCGAGACGGGCACGGTCGCCATCGCTGTTCTTGGGACCGATGTTGTCACCGCGACCCCACGCCGGGTCGACACCCATCGTGTTCATGGTGCCGTTACGGGTGCCCGAGCCGACGTCGCGGGTTGCGACGACGAGGTTCAGACCGTCTGACGAACGGCCGGTCACGAACAGGTGCTGCAGGTCGGTGATGTCCCAGTCTTGATCGCAAACGCTGGCGTTGGCGATGATGCCGGTCGGACCCCAGGCGATGGGGTTGTCGAAGATCGTCGCGTTGTCCGGCATGTTGGTGTTGAAGTTCAGGACGCCACCGCACGAGCCGACGCCCGACGGGAGCTCACTGATGAAGCCGCTGGTCGAGGGCTTTGGGTTCAGGCCGAAGCCGAGCTGGCCCGGGGTGCGGTTCCAGGCGCCCTGCGCCGGCGTGCCGGCCTGCGTGGCCCAGAAGGTCGGGACGTCGAGGATGGCCATGTCGATGCTGTCCGGGCAAACCGGGGCGCCGGTGTTAAGGGCGCGGCAGGGGAAAGAGCCGTCCAGGGCGCCGAGCTCGGCCCAGCGGACGCGGTTGCTGATGCCCGCTTCCGACGGGATTTCGGTCGAGAACTTGTTGCAGGCCTGGTACTCGATGAACTCGCGGAAGCCGTTGACCGAGCCGACCGAGCGATACGTCCACAACCACTGCGTGGTGAAGCCGCCCGTGTTGTAGGTGGTGCACATCTGGTCGACGGTGAACGTGTTGGGGTCGAAGCCGAAGACGCCGTCGCCGTCAACATCGATAAAGTCGTTGGTCGACGACGGGGCGCCGCCGAAGTCCACGAACAGTGTGGCGCCGGCCATGTTGAACTGGCCGGCGTTGGCATTGGCCTGATAGGTGACAGGGCTGACACAGCCCGGGTCACAGTTCGGGTCCGCCGCCATCGACGGGGCGACGCAGCCGATGAAGGCGGCGCCGACAAACAGTCGCTTGAGAAGCGTTTGCATTATTTCCAAATCCTCCGAATGAGCATGGGTGGGACGCTTGCCCCTTTTTCTTGACGGAGCCCACTCGGGCCGCGTCAACCAGCGCGTTTGAAACTCGTTGATTCGAACACCGTTCGGTTTCTTCGAAGGCGCAGAACCTCCGCCTCATCCACCTCCTTTCGTTTCGTGGATGTCGTCAGTCTGTGGCTGCGGGGTCTTGGGAGCAGGCCGCAGCCGCAGGAAGAGCCAAATTGTTGGAAAAAAGGGCGGCTCGCCGAGCCGCCCTGGCTAAGAGTCCCTACTCACCCTGACCCGCGCGGTACTGCATGTTCACTTCATTGCGACCACTGAGCGAGTAGTACTTGTCACCCCACTCGCGGCCGTCGAGCGTTTGCAGAATCGTTTTGCGCTGCGTCGAGCCGTCGACGTACAGGAAATTGGCTGTGCCGCCGAGACGATCCCCGCCGGGATGATGCCGGCCGACGGCATTCGTCTCTGGGAACGAGCGATTGTCAATCAGGTTCTCACCTTCTTCGAGTTCCGACAGCGGGCGCAGCCCATACGTCGCCGAGGTCGGATCGCCGTAAACAAAGCCGGGTGTATTCTCTGGCGGGTCGTATTCGCTCGACCCGGAGCCGACATGGAAGAAGGGGTTGATCGAGCGGTGGCTTTTGCTCTTGAAACCGCTCGAAGCGTCGACGGCGATCGCTTTCCAGTTGTTTGTGAATTCGGCCGCCAGGATCACCGGACGCTGGGTGTTGATGTCGGCGTCACGCACAAAGCGGTTGACGCGCGGGCCCAGGGACAATTCGCGCGTAAACTTGTTGCGGGGCATCACGGCGGCATTCCCTGTGTACGCCATGCGGGTCGCCTGGCTGTCTTCAACGCTTGGCATGTTGGCAGCTACGCTGCCATTGTCGTCATATTGTCCCGGTTCCCAATTCTCGCCCTTCGGGCCGGGATTTGTCCGCGGGCACCCGCCATTGTTGAACTCAGGGCACTGGAAAGAGGCGTCGTCCGCCTCGCCCGTGTTGTAAAGGAAGTACGACCAGTGTGTGTAGCCGTAGTCAGCCCCGCTGCTCGGCTGATTGGTCAGGCTGTAACGCTTGTATGCGTAATTGTAGAAATACGATGCTGGGAATGTGCCATTGTTCTCACCCAGATACGCGTGAACCGCCTTGCCGACATGATTCTGATTCGCGCCGCACTTGACGGCCTTGGCCGACTTCCGCGCGTTGTTCAAACTCGGCAACAAAATCGAGATGAGCAATGCGATAATCGCGACTACGACCAGCAACTCGATGAGGGTAAACCCTCTCCGTCTGACTCCCCAACCTGTCTTCCACTCATTCCGCGCCATTAGCCTGTCTCCCGGAATACGAGGCGTGAGGTCTGCGGCCGCCCGGCGCAGACCATGTGATGCCGGAACGGTAAGCACGGCGCGCAAGGGGAGTGTCAAGCGCTGATAAAACATTCGCTATCGATTTGTTCAGAATCAGTTAATCACAACAGGTATGGCGCCTGTCCACGCGCCGGTATCGCGCACGGAACGGAGGATAGGTAAGCATCGATGGGGGAGCCGCGCACGTCGAATGGGCGAACGACGCATGCCTATTCGGCCAAAGCGCCCTATGCATTGCGTTTGCGCGCGCGGGGCGCGCGGCGACCCGCCTTCAGGTCTTCCTCGAATGTCTTCTTCCGCCGCAGGATGTGGTGATAGTGCTGTCCGAATCGATGCGATTCATCGCGCACCTGTTGTAGCAGCCGCAAGGCCGCATCGTTGCGCGGCAGGCGCAACGGCCCCGTACGCGCCTGCACGTAGACGAGTTCCTGTTTCTTCGCCAGCGAGATCACCATCGGCGGGCGCGCGGCGTGGCCGGTCTCCGCTTCGATCGCGTCGTGCAGATGCGCGAACGCCTCCATCGCCGAATGCAGCTGTCCCAGACCGCCGTCAATCAGAATGACATCCGGGAACAACTCCTCTTCGTTGGCGGCGTGGCGATATCGTCTCACGATCACCTCGCGAATCATCGCGTAGTCATCCACGCCCGCGACTTGGCGGATTTTGAAGCGGCGATAGCCGTTCTTGAACGGGCGACCGTCGATGAAACAGACAAGTGATCCGACCGACGCTTCACCATGCAACGTAGCGATGTCGATGCCTTCGATGATCCGCGGCTGCTCGGGAAGGCCGAGGAGTTTCC